>JAAVGZ010000063.1 GCA_014799985.1 Helicobacter sp. | reverse complement strand
CTGGGGATTCTGTCATGTTGAGCGCTAGCGAAACATCTCGTCATTGCGAGCATTCGCTAGAATGCGTGGCAATCAACAGGCAAGGAATCTCGATACGGTTGATTGCCACGAGGCTAGCGCCTCTCGCAATGACAAGAGACAATGACATATCAAGCATTCAACACGTTTGATTGCTTCGCGTAAGCTCGCAATGACAAAAATAGCGCTTGTAAAATTTTCCATTGTCATGTTGAGCGCTAGCGAAACATCTTGTCATTGCGAGCGAGCATAGCGAGCGTGGCAACCAACCGTATACAAAGCTAGAATCATGGGGATTCTGTACCTGTTGCTTGCCTCGCTCACACTCGCAACGACAAAATATTTTGCCTCAACATGGCAAATCCGCCCGCACAATCAAACTCTGCGGCAAGCCAAAATGCGCCACCACCTCCGCCTCTTTCGCCCTCTGCTCGCCGTTGTCGCTTTCGTGGTCGTATCCCTGCAAATGTAAGAGTCCATGCAAAAACAAGAGCGCCGCCTCATCGTCCGTGCTGTGCCCAAACTCCGCCGCCGCCTGCGTTATCGCCTCTGCGCACAGCACGATTGTGCCCAGCGGGATTGTCGCGACTTGCCGCGCGAGCGGAAAGCTCAAAACATCGGTGGTTTCGTCTTTGTCGCGATGTTCCTTGTTGATGGCGCGCATCGTCTGCGCATCGACACACAACAGCTCGACATCGCCCCCACCGAGAAAAGCGAGAATCTGCTCGAGCATGTGCGTTGCGATGGGCAGCTGCGTTTGGTTGTCAAAATCTATCATTTTTGTGCTATCCTATAATCAGATTTATTTTTAGTCGATAAATGCTATAATTTCCCCTCTTTGAGATAGATTAAAGGCAAGGCGCGCAATGGTCAATTATGGAATCCAATTTTGGTCAGACGATGATTTTATCATCGAAGATGGCAAGCTGAAAGCAAACTATGGCAATCGCCCCGCGATTATCGATATTGTCAAAAGGGTGCGCGAAGACGGCTATCGCGGTCCCTTGCTGCTGCGCTTTCCGCATCTCATTCACAAGCAAATCCAGCAGCTTTTTGGCGCATTCAACCGCGCGATTAAACACGAACATTACGAGGGCAAGTTCAAAGCCGTTTTCCCGCTCAAGGTCAATCAGTTCCCCAATTTCGTGCTGCCGCTCGTGCAGTATGCGCAACATTTCGACTATGGGCTCGAGGCGGGCAGCAAGGCAGAGCTCGTGCTCGCGATGGCGCATGCGCGGCTCGGCGCGCCGATTACGGTGAATGGATTCAAAGATAGAGAGATGGTGGCGCTTGGCTTCATCGCCGCGGCGATGGGGCATGACATCACGCTCACAATCGAGGGGCTCGGCGAGCTCGAGACGATTATCGAGATAGCAAAGTTTATGGGCAAGCCCTGCCCCAACATCGGCTTGCGCATTCGGCTGCATAGCAACGGCATCGGAATCTGGGCAAAGAGCGGGGGGTTTAACGCCAAGTTTGGGCTCACGAGCACGGAGCTGCTGAAGGCTGTGAGAATGCTCGAGAAGTCGAACTTGCTCAAGAAATTTACGATGATTCATTTCCATATCGGCTCGCAAATCAGCGACATCTCGCCGCTCAAGAAGGCGATTCGCGAGGCGGGGAATATCTATGCCGAGCTGCGCAAGATGGGCGCGAAGAATCTGCGAAGCGTGAACATCGGCGGCGGGCTCGCTGTGGAATACAACCAACACGAGGGCAAGCAAGACCGCAACTACACGCTCGAGGAGTTTAGCTCCGATGTGATTTTCAGCCTGCGCGAGATTGCGCACAACAAGAAAGAGCCCGCGCCCGATGTCTATACAGAATCGGGACGATTCATCGCTGCGAGCCACGCGATGCTCGTTGCGCCCGTGCTCGAGCTGTTTTCGCAAGAATATTCCGAAGACGCGCTGAATCTCAAAGAAAAAAATCCGCCGCTGATTGAGGAGCTACTCGATTTGTATAAAAATGTGAATGAGCGGCATGCGATTGAATATCTGCATGACAGCCTCGACCACCTCGAATCGTTGCTCACGCTCTTTGATTTGGGCTATATCGACTTGCGCGATAGAAGCAATACCGAGATTCTCGTGCAACTCATCATCAAAAAGGTGATTAAGACGCTCAAGCACAAGCGGCATAGCGATATTATTAGAATCCAAAAAGAGGTGCAAGAGCGCTATTTGCTCAATTGCTCGTTTTTTCAGAGCCTGCCCGATTTTTGGGGCTTGGGGCAGAGCTTCCCGATTATGCCGCTCGATAGGCTCAATGTCCAACCCACGCGCAGCGCGAGCCTGTGGGACATCACATGCGATTCTGATGGCGAGATTGCGTTCAATGCCAAGAAGCCGCTGTATCTGCATGATGTCGACATCAAAAAAGAGGAATATTTCTTGGGATTCTTCTTGGTCGGCGCGTATCAAGAGGTGCTTGGCATGCGGCACAACCTCTTCACCCACCCCACAGAGCTTAGCGTTGTGTTTGATGAGGAAGGCAATCATAGCGTTGAATATCTGCAAGAGGCACAAACGATTCTCGATGTGTTGGACGACATAGACTATGACACCAAAGATATTGAACGCTCGCTGCGCCAAAGAATCGAGGATTCGACACTCATTGACGATGAGGAACGCAAGGAGCTTTTGGGGCGACTCTATGTGATGTTGAGCGAAAACGGCTATCTGCGCACCGTGCTGCATGGAGACAAATAATGGGAATCTGGAGAGAAATCCGCAACGACTTTGCGATTATCGCCCGAAAAGACCCCGCGATGTGCTCGCGCATTGAGCTCTTTTTCAACTATCCCGGGCTTGTCGCGCTCGTGCATTACCGCTTTGCCCATGCGCTCTATGTGCATGGCTGGTGCATGTTTGCGCGCATGATTATGGGATTCACGCAGTTCATCACCAATATCGACATTCACCCCGCCGCGCAGATTGGCAGCTCGGTGTTTATCGACCACGGAATCGGCGTGGTGATTGGCGAGACAGCCGTTGTCGGGGACAATGTAACCATCTATCAGGGCGTGAGCCTCGGCGGCGTGAGTTTGGAGCGCACCAAGCGCCACCCGACAATCTGTGACGGAGTCGTGATTGGCGCGGGCGCGAAGGTGTTGGGCAACATCACGATTGGGCAGAATGCCAAGATTGGCGCGAACTCTGTCGTGATTTGTTCTGTGCCCGAGAACTCCACAGCGGTGGGAATCCCGGCGAAGATTCTGACCAAAGAGAACAAGCACCCTTATGATATGGGCAAAATTCCCGATATTAGTAAGCAGCTCTTTGTTTTTTTGCTCCAACGCGTGCAAAATATCGAAACGAGCCTGAAAGACACAACGCTCACGCAGCAAAACGAGGAACTCGAGAAGCTCTATGATTCTTTTCTCAAAAGCCTGCGAGAATAAAGGACTATCATGTTGTATGCGATTGGTGATGTGCATGGCTGCCTTGATAGCCTCGAGGCTTTGCTCAAAAAACTGCACCCCGAACCAAGCGATGAGATTTATTTCGTTGGCGATGTCGTACACAAAGGACCGCAGAGCGCGCAAGTGTTGCGCCTCATTCGCGAGAATGGATTCAAGCTGATTATGGGCAACCATGAGCGGCTCATGATTGACAATTTCAAGGAGGGCAGAGCGCAAAAAGAATTGCTGATGTCCTACCATGGGCGCGAGTCGCAGATGCTCGATGACATTCAATATCTCGAGACGCTTCCGCTGTATGAGCTTCTGCCGTTGTTTGACGAGAACGAGCATCAGCTCATCATCACGCATGGCTATGGGCATGCGCTGCTTGGCAAGGTGTCGTTGCACAGCCTCGAGTTTGAAACGCGCGTCTTGCGCGAGCGGATTCCGCCCAATCTCACGCCGAGCAAGGCGGCGAAGATTCGGTCGCGCTATTTCAATATCTTTGGGCATGTGCCGCTGCCAATGCCGCTGATTGCGCCATGCATGGCAGGGATTGACACGGGCTGCTACAACGGCAACATGCTCTGTGCCTTTAGCTTCCCCGAAAAAACCGTGATTCTCCAAAGGGCGCTGGAGCATTTATGAGATTGTGCATGTGGCTTTGTCTGTGTGTGCCGCTTTGGGCGTGGGACATCAACCGCGTGGCTGGGCTTTGCCTCGGGGGCAACGATGGGGCATGCGAGATTCTCTATGCGAATCCGATTCCGCCCAAAATCGCCACGCTTTTCACGCATGCATGCCTAAGCGGCGATGTGTGGGGCTGCTACCTCGCTGGCAAAGCCCTGCCCGAAGACGAGGCGCTGCAATGGTTCGCGCTTGGCTGCGAGAAAGACAGCGCCGTTTGCTGCTATGAAACCGCGCAATTGAGCGGCTCGAAGCAGCTTTTGCGCAAGGCATGCGCGATGGGCGATGAGCGCGCGTGTGCGCACTAGGCGGTGATTTTCGCGCTGCTGGTGCGGCTTGCGCGGCTTGTGGCTGCTGCTGGGGCAGAATCGTCAGCCTCTGTCGCAACGCTTGCGTCAGATTCTGTCGCTTTCTGGCTCGCAATGCTGTCGGCTGGCTCGCTCGTTTCGCCCTCTTCGCTTTTTTGGTTGCTAAAGAGTGAGAGTAGCACATCGGTGTTGTCGATTGTGCCAAGAAGCAGCCGATTGAACGCGAAGATGTCAAGCAGCGCGTCATCGCCGCTCTCTTGCAGCTCGGTTACCTTTTGGGCGACCTTTTCGCTATTTTTGCCCGCAAGCTCGGCAAATTCCAATGTTCCGCTGCTGTCTTTGTCTTGGCGAATCGAATGGTTGATGAACATCTCAAGCGAATCGATGAAGCCAAATTCTTCGAGGAATCTATCCCTGTCGGCATCGTTTGCGAGCGCTTCGTTGAGCGAGCGGTAGTTGTTTGGCGGCTCGACACCGAGCGCAACAAGCGCCTTGAGCGCCTTCGCCTCTTGTTGCGAGATTGTGCCGTTGCCATCGCTGTCAAACTCCAAATAGCCCACGCCATACGCCGCTTCGTAATACCAACTCTTGACATAGTCCTCTGCTGCTTGCAGCGAGCCAAATTTCTCGGTGAGCTTCTGCGCGTTGTCGCTATCGAGTTTGAGCTGAATCGTCTTGCCCGAGTGCTCGTCTGTGAAGCGCAATGTGTTGGCGTCCGCAGCGGGCGTTGTGTCGGTTACCTCAAGCGGGTTATAGTATTGCTTTGCGTCTTTTGGAATCGGGTAGCTCCCCGCGCTCACGAGCGATTTGTTGAGCAATGTGCCCGCCTTGTCCGCTTTGTCGTCTTCGCTTGTCGGCGTGTTGATGGCGAGCGCAGGCGCTGCCGTTGCCTCTTTTGTGCCTTGCAGCGCCGCCGTGAATAGCGTGTCGTCCGCTGGCTCGAGCGTGCTCAAGTCGCCGACTAGTTCTTGGGTGGTCATCGTGATTTGGTCATCAACCGCGCTCAACAGCGCCTCTTTTTGGGATTGCAGGCTCGCAATCAGCGCTTGTAGCTCCGCAACGGCGCTTGTGAGCGGCTCATCGGGGCTCGCGTTTTCGCTCTCGCTCTCGGCAGCTTCGAGCTGCTCTTTGAGCGCGTCAATCTGCTGCTGGAAGCTCTGGGCGAGCTGTTCGTTTTGTGCTTTGTTGTTGCTTGTGAGAAGTGTGGTGGTGTTGAGGTTTTGTCCATTTTGGATAGATGTCATCGATTCTCCTTGTGTGGAATATTTCTACACCAAGCAAATTTTATTCCATATTTGTGGCGAGGGATTCAGGGAATTTTGGGTAGAATAGGGCATGCGAAATCATCAACAACGGCTCGCCAAATGTCTACATCTCAAACAGCTCTATATCGAGCGCATGTGCGGAATCGACTTTGTCGCATTGCGCCCGCTGCCTGCGCCAAAAAGCGGCGCACACGAGCGGCTTGAATCACAGATTCGGCATTGCCATTTGTGCGCGCTTGCCAAGACCAAAGCGTGCCCAAACGCGGGCTATGCGCCGCAAGGTGCGCGCGTTGCGTTTGTTTCCGAGTCGCCGCTTTTGGAGCGCGAAAATCTCCCGATTCTCAAGACGCGCGGCGGGGAGATGTTGCAGGACATGATAGAAAAAATTCTGAAGCTATCCGTGAAAGAGGTGGCGCTGCTTTCGCTGCTCAAATGCGCGCCGCCCATTGGCTATGATGTCTCCGAAGAATGCCTCAACGCCTGCGCGCCCTATCTCTTCGAGCAATTGCAGCGCTTGCGCCCCCAAATCATCGTTTTGCTTGGCGCGGTTGTGGCGCAACGCTTTCTCCCTGCGGGCTTTGAGAGCGTGCGCGGGCGGCTTGGGAGCTGGGAGGGCATGCAGCTTGTGCCGATTTACAGCCCACGTTTTTTGCTGCGCAACCCATCTTTTAAGCGCGAGACAATGCGCGATTTGCTGTTGATTAAAAGTTTATTATAAGGAAGCCCATGCGCCTTGTTGCCCTCGTTTGTTTGTTGCTTTTTGGAATCCTCGCCGCGCGCGAACAGCGGCTCTCGCCCCTGCCTCTGCCGACTATGGAAATGGTAAACACAAACCCCGCTGAATGCGATGTCGCGTGCCTAAGCGAGCTGCTCAACGAGGGGCAGATTTTCTCGTTTCTCGCACGTTTTGGGCAGAACATCAAGGACAATCGCCTGCTTTCGACATTCGCCACGCTCATGGAGCAGCACGGCTTTGGGCTCGCGTATGCGAACCAAAACAGCGATGCGCAGGTGAAAATCGCGCTGATTCTGCCCAAAAAAAGCATTGGCAGC
Source organism: Helicobacter sp. (assembly GCA_014799985.1). Lineage (GTDB taxonomy): Bacteria > Campylobacterota > Campylobacteria > Campylobacterales > Helicobacteraceae > NHYN01. The sequence goes on along the minus strand of JAAVGZ010000063.1, from coordinate 2,215 downwards.
TACTCCCTTAGCACCATCAACACCGTGCTCGCCTATCTCACATCGCAGCCGCATTCCTTTTTCTTCGAGGTGTTTGATATTGGCGAGGAGGATTTGCAGAGCTTTAGCACGGTGCTTGGCACGATTGAGAATCGCGGCTTTGGCGGCGCGATTGCGATATGCACGACAAAGGCGATTCCGTTTATCCCGCAGCTTGCGCCCAAGATTCCGTTGTTTATCGCGTCTGTGCACAAAGAACAGGTGATTCCAAACGACTCGCTTTCCGACAAGCTCTTGTTTGGCGGAATCAGCTATCGCGAGCAGATTGCCGCGCTCAAGCGCTTCATGGAGCCCAGTGCGCGCGCCGTGCTATTCAATGACGAAAGCGCGACAGGCTTGCGGATTGCGAGCGAGATTAAGCAGGAGCAGATTCCCGTTGCGCTCGAAGAGAGCTTGAGCTCGAAGACCATTTCGGTGTTTGGGCGCAGCCTCAAGAGTCGGGCGAGCGTCTTGCGCGGGAGCAACCTCTTTTTGAACACGCCGATTAACAATAGCGCGTTTATCCTCTCGCAGCTCACCTACAACCGCATTCAGCCCGCCGCGATTCTGACGACACAGCTCGGATTCAACCATGCGCTTTTGACGCTCACGCAGCAGCGCGACCGATTGTTTTTGTTCATCAGCAGCGTTACGGGGCGCAAAATCGGCGACATTCGCGAGTATGCCGCGCTGCTCGATGTCGATTTGTATTATGATTGGATTCATTACAGCACGGCGATTGGGACGGAATATCTGTATCGCCAGCTTTTCAGCGGCTCGAAAAAGTGGTTTGATGAGAGGTTGCGCGGGAATCAGGTGAAGTACGAAGTCAAGGTCTATCGAACGAGGAACAATCAGTTTGAGGTCGTGGAGTAGCGCGCCCCTAGCGCGGGGCTAGGGGAAGGGTGGGCTAGACAGCCATGTTGATTCTGTTGCCGTCTTGTGGGAACGAATCAGCGCCGCTTGTGTTTGCGTTTGAGACATCGGGGTTTGAGTTGTTGCTCGCAGCAACAGAAGCCGCTGTGGTGTCTTGGTTGGCTTGCGCAGCCATGACATCTTGATTAGCAGGAGAATTTGCTGCATTGTTTTGTGCAACAGATGTTTCTGCCGCTGTGTTGCGGTTTGCCATCACATCGTTTGATGTGTTGATGTTATTGTTGCCTGTCATGTATGTTGTGTTGAATGCTGTTGAACCTGTGATTGGATCCATGGTGTCCCCTTTAATTTGGAATTGCAAATATTATAGCGCTTTATTTCTTATAAATGGCTGAAACTATCGGGGAAATGCGCAAGAATGGGGAGAATCTTGGTGTCAAGGGGGAGACTTGAACTCCCGACCTCCGGCTTATGAGACCAGCGCTCTAACCAGCTGAGCTACCCTGACAAAAACCGCGATTCTAACACAACTTCGCACAAAAGTCAAGCGCCTAGCTCCAAAGCCCGCAAATGGCTTTGTAGGCGCAATAGCGGCATGCGGGGTTTGTCTTGGGCGCAATCTCGATTGTGCCCTTGAGGTCTTGAAGCGTTTGGGCGAGCAGCGCCGCGCCCTGCGTGCAATCCACCGCAATCAGCCGATTCTGATACAAATCATAAAACGATGTCTGAATCTCCGCCGCGCCCCTGTTTTTGAGCGCCTCCGCATAAATGGCGAGCTGCATGGCGTCTTCGGTTTTGTGGTTGAAATGTTTTTTCAGCTTATAATCGATGATGTGCAGGCTGCCGTCTTTTTCGATGTCGATTCTGTCTATCACGCCCTCGATTCCAAAGCCATCGCGCATGAAATAGAAATGTTGCTCGATTGCGTGCGTGCGCGCGCCGCTGTCGTAGCGGATTTGTTCAGTCGCAAAAAAGGCGCGCAGATACTGCCCGATGACGTCGGCATCGAATCGCTGCAAGCCCGCAAGCGGCGCTTTGGCAAGCGTGGCATAGAACGCCCTCTCGCGCTCTTTGGGCGTTTTTTGCGTTTTGTAGGCATGCGCAAGGGCGCGATGAGTGAGCAGCCCGAGCTCGGCATTGCCGTTGTCCTCTGCCTCGAGCTGCTCGATGTAGCGATAATAGAATTGGTTGGGGCATTGCCTAAAGCTCTGAATCTTGCTAAACGAGAGCCGAAAATCGCTCGGCAGAGTGAGCGCAAAACGCTCGGGCTCTTGCACAATCTCGCGACTTGTGCCAAACAGGCTGTGCTTGTAGAGCGCCT
>JAAVGZ010000015.1 GCA_014799985.1 Helicobacter sp. | reverse complement strand
CCCCCCTTATCCCCCTTAACAATCCCCCCAACCCCCCCACGCCTCTTAAATGTGCGTTTCACTTTCATATGTCATAGTCCACAGCGCTTCGTCTATGTTAATACGAGAACATAGACGTGCGCGCTGTGGTTGGGAGGATAGAATCATGAGCAATGGCAAGTTAACAAATTGTGGAATCCAAAGCGCCGCTGTGCTGTGGCTTCGCCATAGCTTTGCGCGCGCTTTTTCTGGGGATTCTTTGCTCGTTGATTGCTTCGGGCAAGCCCTCGCAATGACAAAAGCCAAAATCGCCGCCGCAAGCGCGCACAAAGCGTAAGCGCTAGAATCACCCCAAATGCGCCGCAATCGCGCCTTGCAGCGCGGCGATTCGGCGCAGGCTCTCGTCTTTGCCAAGCGCAAGCATTGCAACAAAAATCGGCACGCCGCCGCCCTTGCCAAGCAGCGCGAGGCGCAGCAGCAAGAACGGCTTGTGTGGTGCAATGTTTCGCGTGAAGCTTTCTTCGAGCGTTTGCGCGTCCTCAAAAGCCAAATCTTGCAGAATCGCGAGTGATTGCGCGAGCGCATCGAGCGCGCCTTGATTCGCGTTTTTGGCAAAAAGCTTCGCGTCATACACGGGCGGATTCATAATGTCGAGGTATTGCTCCTTCATCTCGACAAGCGTCTTGCACCGCTCCTTGAGCGCGGGGAACAGAATCGCGGCGATGTTGGGCGCGATAGAGACGCCAAAGGGCTCGAGCAACGCGCGCAAGGAATCGTCATCTTGCGCGTTGAGGTAGTGGTGGTTGAGCCACAGCAGCTTCGAGGCGTTGTAGGCGGAAGGCGCTGTGTTGATGTCCTTGACATCAAAGATTTGCAGCAAGCTCTGCCTGCTAAAGATTTCTTCATCACCATGACTCCAGCCAAGCCGCACCAAGAAATTCAGCAGCGCCTCGGGCAGGTAGCCCGCTTGCGCATAGTCCATTACGCCCATCGCGCCATCGCGCTTGCTTAGCTTCTTGCCCGCCTCGTTGCAAATCATCGGGATATGAAAAAAGCGCGGAACGGGGAATCCCAGCGCCTTGTAAAGCAGAATCTGCTTGGGCGTGTTGCTCAAATGGTCATCGCCGCGAATCACATCGGTAACGCCCATGAGCGCGTCATCGACAACGGCGCTGAAATTATAAATCGGCGTGCCATCGCTACGCGCGATGATGAAATCATCAATCTCTGTGGCTTGAATGCTGACTTTGCCCTTGATTCCGTCCTCGATGACAATCTCGCCGCTAAGCGGCGCTTTGAGCCGCACCACAGGCGCGATTCCAGCGGGTGGCGTGCCCGTAAAGTCGCGATATTTGCGGTTGTAGCGCGGCGTCTCGCCTCTTGCGCGCTGCTCCTCGCGCAATGCCTCGAGCTCGTCTTTGCTCATATAGCAATAATACGCAGCTTTGGAATCAAGGAGCTTTTGAATGTGTTGTTTGTAAATCTCTAGTCGCTTGCTTTGGTATTCGATGTCGCCGTCATAGTCGAGCCCGAGCCAATCAAATGCGCGCAAGATTCCGTCTTTGGCATCGACAGAGTTGCGCGCGAAGTCGGTGTCTTCGATACGCAAGAGAAACTTTCCGCCCCTTGAGCGCGCATAGAGGTAGTTGAACAACGCGGTGCGCAGCCCGCCGATGTGCAGATTGCCTGTGGGCGAGGGGGCGAAACGGGTGATAATCATGGAGTGTCCTTGTTGGTGAGATTGGTATCAAGCAGCAGGGCGGGCGTTTTGGGCTGTATCGAATCTTCCATGTCGAGGTCAATCAGCCAGAGATAATGCAGATTGTACACATCGACATAGGGCTCGATTTCGGCGATGAAATATTCACGTGAAATGCGGATTGATACGACCTTGCCGACCTTGATGCCCTCGAAAAAGATGCCATCGAGCCCGCTTGTGATGACTTCATCGCCCTCGCTGATGCGAATCCATTGCGGGATATAGCTCGCCGTGAGCATGTTTTTGTTCGGAGAGCCCGTGATGATTCCCGGCGCCTTGTTTGCGCCGATGTAGACGCTATACACATTGTTCGGGTCGCCATTGAGCAAGCCCATGAGCCGCCCCTGTGAGCTTAGGGCGATTCCAACGACATTATTGTCAAACACCAAGCCAAAGATTTTGCCTTCTTGCAGGTTCGTAAGCGAGTGCTCGAGCCAAACGCGCTCGAAATTGCCAAGCTGGATATACGAGAGGATTCGGACAAGCGAGGTTTGCGGGCTTGCGTGGACATTTTCGTGGCTATACAGAATCTGCCGCAAGATGCGGTTCTCGGATTCAAGCGCAAGGTTGGTGAGCTTGCGTTCTTCTTCGTCTTTGAGCCGCTCGTTGAGCGTGTCGATGGTTTGCGCTTGGTCAAAGTATTTCGACCAAGCGGTGTCGGTGTTTTCGGAAATCTCGAGAAAGAGTTTTTTGAAATAGTCGCTAATGTTGAGCATTTGCGTGTGCAGCTCGCTCCCGATTTTGAGCGAGACAAAGAACACAACCGCAATGGAAACGAGCCATAGAAAAAACTTCTTAAAAGTATTATTCATAGGCAAGTTGTTGGAGCAAATCTATCTCTTCGAGCGCTCGCCCTGTGCCTTTTGCAACGGCGAGCAAGGGTTCGTCTGCGACATACACGGGGAGCTTGACGATTTCCGAAAGGTATTTGTCGAGCCCGCGAATGAGCGCCCCGCCGCCTGTGAGGGCGATTCCGTCCTCGACAATGTCGCCTGCCAAGTCGGGCGGCATGCTCTCGAGCACGTCTTTGAGCGCGTTGCTGATTTCTTTGAGCGATTCTTTTATTGCCTCGCGTACATCATCGCTCGTGAGGTCAATGGTGTGCAAAAGCCCGCTGACTTGGTCGCGCCCCTTGACTTGCATGCGCAAGGGTGTGTCGAGGCTGATTGCCGAGCCGATGTCGATTTTGATTTCCTCGCCCGTGCGCTCGCCGATGAGCAGGTTGTATTTGCGGCGGACATAGTCGACAACCGCCAAGTCGAATTTGTCGCCCGCGACACGGATTGATTTGCTAATCACAAGCCCGCCGAGCGAGATGACGCCGATTTCTGTCGTGCCGCCGCCGATGTCGACGACAAGGTTGCCGCGAGGCTCTTTAATCGGTAGCCCTGCGCCGATTGCCGCTGCCATGGGCTCTTCAATCAAAAACACCTCGCGCGCACCGGCGCTCATCGCCGATTCTTTCACGGCTTTGCGCTCGACACCCGTGAGCCCATAGGGCACGCAAACGATGATGCGCGGGCGCACGAAGGTTTTGCGTTTGTGCGTCTTTTCGATGAAGTAGCGAATCATCTTTTCGGTCATGTCGAAATCGGCAATCACGCCGTCTTTCATCGGGCGAATCGCTTGGATTCCACCGGGCGTCTTGCCGACCATTTCCTTTGCCTCTCTGCCCACAGCGAGAATCTTGTTTTTGCCATATTTCTCGCTTTGCACAGCCACGACAGAGGGCTCGTTAATCACAATCCCCCTATCTTTGACCGATACAATCGTGTTTGCCGTTCCCAAGTCGATAGAAATATCATAGGAAAATAATCCAATCACTTTATCAAGAATCATTGTTGCCCACCTTTAAATCCCTTAGTAAGTTATGCACTCTTTTTGCCTCGCTTGTTGATTAGCATTGGTTTTTGATTTTCGAGAATCGATTCTTTGGTGATGACGACCTCATAGCCTCCAAGCTCGGGGAGGTCATACATCAAATCCAAGATGTGTTCCTCGATAATCGCGCGCAAGCCTCGAGCCCCCGTCTTGCGCTTAATCGCGAGTGTGGCAATCGCCTCGAGCGCCTCGTCTTGGAACGTGAGCTCGACATGGTCCATCGCGAAGAGCTTTTTGTATTGCCGCACAAGCGCGTTTTTGGGCTCTTTGAGAATCGAAACCATTGCGTCCAAGTCGAGGTCTTGGAGCGTGGTAACGACATGCAAGCGCCCAACGAGCTCGGGAATGAGCCCATAGCTCACCAAGTCATCGGGCTCGACAAACGAAAGCAGCTCGATTTCCTCGCTTTTGCCTCGCTTTTGCCCGTGGAATCCGAGCGTGTTGCCCCCGAGGCGGCGCTTGATGATGTCGAGGATTCCGTCAAACGCGCCACCGCAGATGAAGAGGATATGGCTTGTGTCGATTTGTGTAAATTCTTGGTTGGGGTGCTTGCGCCCGCCTTTGGGTGGGATATTCACGATACTACCCTCGATGATTTTGAGCAGCGCCTGCTGCACGCCCTCGCCCGAGACATCGCGCGTAATCGAGCGATTCTCCGATAGGCGTGAGATTTTGTCGATTTCATCGATAAACACGATTCCGCGCTCGGCTTTCTTGACATCGTTGCCTGCCGCCTGCAAGAGGCGTGTGAGGATATTTTCGACATCTTCGCCCACATAGCCCGCTTCGGTCAGGCTCGTTGCGTCTGAAATCGCAATCGGCACATCGAGGAATCGCGCGAGAGTTTGCGCCATCAGCGTCTTGCCGCTGCCTGTCGCGCCAATCAGCAAGACATTGCTTTTTGAAATCTCCGTGTCGTCATCGCTCTCGTTTTGTCGGAAGATGCGCTTGTAGTGGTTATAGACGGCGACCGAGAAGACCTTTTTTGCTTGCTCCTGCCCAATCACATATTCATCGAGCGCATGCTTGAGCTCTTTGGGCGTGGGCAGCGGCTTTTGTTCATTATCGATAGATTCCGCGTCCATCGCGTCAATGTCGGCTTCGTCTGCGATGAATCCCTTGCGCTTGAAGATTTGGTAGGCAGAGACCGTGCAATTTTTGCAGATATACACGCCTGCTCCGGCAATGGTTGGATTCTCGTTTGTTTCCTCAACGCCGCAAAAACTACATTTTTTACTCATCGTCCTTCCTTGTGCGATTGATAACGGGGATTCCGCGCGTTGATTGCAAAATGAACTCGCAAAATTGCGCGACAAGCTCGCTATAAGGTTCGTTGTTGTGCAAGCAATCTTCCGCCGCCTCGCGCACGACTTCTTTGCCCGAAAAAAGGCGCTTGTAGAGCGCGGCGATTCTGTCGATTTCCTCGCGTTCGAGCAATTGGCGCATGCGGTAGCGGTTGAGCCCCTTGAGCGTGGCGTGGTTGCCCTGCGCGATGCAAAAGGGCGGCACATCTTGCCCAAGCGCCGAAGCGCCCGCGAGCATTGCGCCCTTGCCGATTCTCACGAATTGGTGAATCCCGCTTAAGCCCCCAATGGTTACATAGTCGCCAATCTCGATGTGCCCCGCGAGGCTCGCGTTGTTGGAAAAGACGCAATGGCTGCCGATGTTGCAATCATGCGCGATGTGCGTGTATGCCATGAATAGATTGTTGCTGCCAATTTGCGTGAGCGACTTGCCGTTTGCCGTGCCCGGGTTGAACGTCGTAAACTCGCGAATGATGTTGTTGTCGCCAATGCGCAACTCTGTGGGCTCGCCGGCGTATTTCAAGTCTTGCGGCTGCGTGCCGAGCACGGCGCCGGGGAAAACGGTGTTGCCCGCGCCTAGCGTGGTGTGCCCGACAATCGTTACGTTGTTGTGAATCGTGGTGTTGTCGCCAATGCAGACATCAGCGCCAATCACGCAAAAATGCCCAATGCGGACATTTGCGCCGATACGTGCCGATTTGTCGACGATGCTCGTTGCGGCAATCTCGCTCACGCTTGTTCCTTGTTGTCGATGATTTTCGCCATGAGCTCGGCTTCGGCAACGAGCTTCTCGCCCACAAACGCCTTGCCTTCAAGCAGCCAAATGCTACCCTTGTGCTTGAGGACATTCAGGCGATAATCGAGCCTATCGCCCGGAATCACAGGGTTGCGGAACTTCGCCTTGTCGATGCTCATGAAATACACAATCTTGCCATCGCTTGTCGTGTCGATTCCAAACATGCTCGTGAATGCGAGAATCCCGCCCGCTTGCGCGAGCCCCTCGATGATGAACACACCGGGATAGATGGGCTGTGTGGGGAAATGCCCACAAAAAATCTCTTCGTTAATCGTGATGTTTTTGTAGGCATAGATGTCCTTGTCTGCCTGCATTGCAACAACTCTATCCACGAGCAACAAAGGGAATCGATGCGGCAAAATGTCCCGAATCTTGCGTATGTCAAAGTCCATAACCAAACCCTGCTAAGACGATATAGAAAATTTATTCTAACAGATTCTAACAAAAACATAGCTAAAAGTTGCCCGAGTCTTTGTGGGAATCTTGTGCGCTCAAAAGCAGCAGCGATTCGATTGTCTCTTCTTGAAACAGCGCATAATGCGAGAGCGTGAAGCTTTGGTGGAGCGCAAAATCTTGCACGACCAAGATGAGGCTCATGCCATAGTCGATGCCTTCAATCGCGCGCCGTGCGGCGATTTCGCGCGAGAGTGGCGGCGGCGCGAAGAGCAGCTGTGCAATGCTCGCATAGCGCGTGTGGCAGAGCGCATTGAAGGTGTCAAGCGTGATGAACATGGCTTGCTTGTCGGTGTAGCCGATGTCGTTGTGCAGCAGGCAAACCTGAATTTTTTGCTTGCGCAACGACTGCCTGCTAAGCGAAAGAGAATGCGTGAGCGTGTAGCAGGGCAGCAGATTCTGTTTGGAATCCGTTAGGCGCGTGAAAAAGGGATAATAAAAATATTGCTGCTTCTTGTAGAGATGATACGGAATCTTCTCGCGCTCAAGCTCGATTCGGCGCGCGTATGTCGCGATTCTTTGGTGAATGGGGTATTCGAGATAGCGCGATTGCGCAACGGGGCAGAACATCTCGCCAGCATTCCTGCCCGCGCGCTCGCGTTGGCTTTGCAGCGCATAGAAGCAGCCGCAATAGTTTTGGCGATAGAGCCTGTCTTGTTTGGCGCGATTCTGCTGCTTTTGCGTGCCGCCGTTGCTGCGGCAGTCGAGCGCGACAAAGCAGAGCCCGGAATCGGCGGCGATTGCCTCGCCAAGCGCGAAGAGCTCGGCTTGGGGCTTGAGCGGGCTTGTGAGCAGCGTTGTCGTGATGTGCGTGATTCCAAGCTCCTTTGCCTTTTGCGCGCTTCTGTGCAAGCGCATGCCAAAGCAGATTCCGCAGCGCTCGCCCTTCTCGGGCGCGTCCTCTTGCCCCTCTGTTGCGCAAAGCCATGTCGCGACATCATAGCTTTCGTCTATGAGCTCGACATCGAGCATCGCGCAACTACGCGCGACATCGAGCAGGCGCAATTGGTATTCTTCATAGGGGTGAATGTTGGGGTTGTAGAAATACCCAACGAGGCGCGCGTTGGGATAGAGCGCGCGCAGCTCGGTCAGGAAATGGTGGCTATCCACGCTGCAACAGATATGCACGAGAATCGAGTCGTTGGGATTTTGCATGGGCAAGCTTTCGGCAATTTTTTGCGTGAAGCATAGCATAAAACGATTGCCATTGTGGTTGGGACACTAACACGATGAGTAATAGCAAAGAGATGTTTTGCTTCGCCCAACATGACAAGTGGAGGTGCGGTTTTAACCGCACACATAGAATCATAAATGAGTGCGACTAAAGTCGCATCTCCGAAATAGATTAAGCGAAACATAAAGATAGCTTGCATTCAATTGCGCATGCGTCCGCCGCAACCACAGACCATGCACGAGGCGCGAGAGATTCTAAGCCTGCAACCCCTCGGGATTGTAGCTCGATTCGAGCGCCTGTTCTTGCGTGATTTGCCCGCCCACAACGAGCCTGCGCAAAGAATCGTTCAGCAGCACCATTCCCATGCCCGCGCCCAGCGCAATCTGTGTCTCGATTTGGTGCAGCTTGTTGTCGCGGACAAGATGTGCGATGGCTGTGTTGTTGTGCAGAATCTCAAACGCCGCGACTCTGCCGCCGCCAATCTTTGGAACGAGCACCTGCGCGACAACGAGCAACAGGGATTCTGCGAGCGCGGCGCGCACCTGTGGCTGTTCGTCTCCGCTGAAGCTGCCGATAATGCGCGAGATTGCGCCCACGCTCGAGCTCGCATGCACGGTCGAGAAGACCAAATGCCCGCTTTGCGCGGCATTCAGCGCGAGCTCGAAGCTTTGTTTGTCGCGTAGCTCGCCGATGTAAATCACATCGGGGTCTTCGCGCAGCGCCGCTCTTATGGCTGTGCGCACGTTTTTCGTGTCGCTGTGCAGGTTGCGTTGCGAGAAATGCGAGCGAATCGGCGCATGCACGAACTCAATCGGGTCTTCAATCGTGATGATGTGCTTGCTTTGTTCCATGTTGATTTGGTGCAACATCGCCGCAATCGAGCTGCTTTTGCCGCTGCCTGTCGCGCCGCAAAACAAAATGAGCCCGCGCCTCTTGCGCAGGATTCTAAAAAACAGCGGCGGCGCGCAGAGGGCTTGGAGCGTGGGCGGATTGGTCGGAATCACGCGCAGCACGGCAGAGAGACCATTTTGCGTGTGGTAAAAATGCGCGCGGTAGCGCGAGAATCCCTCGAACGCGAGGCTGATGTCAAGCTCCTTATTGCGCTCAAGCGCCCTTGCTTGCGATTCATCGAGCAAGCCGCGCAACATCGTTTGCAGCTGCTCCTCGCTTGGCGCGTTGGCAATGGGTTGCAGCGCGCCCTCAAGCCGCATGCACAGCGGCGCGCCCGCAACGATGTGAATGTCGCTCGCCTCTTTTGCCTCGTGCAGAATCTGTTCCCATTGTTCGTGCATTTTTCGCGCCTAGTGCAGATTCGCGTTGAGCTCGATTTTGCGGTTGGAACGAAACGCAATCATCGTGCCCGTTTTTGCATTTTGGCGGAAGTGGATTCCGTGTTTGCCCGAGAGCTCGCGCCCCTTGTATAGCCCGCTCGCATTGATTTGGAATCCGGGATTTGCCTCCGCAATCTTCGCGGCTTCTTGCTCGGTGATTGCGAACACCGTGCCCGCCAAGACGGCGATTCCGCCATCGACAATGCAGCCATCGCCGAGGCTAATGCCTGTCGCGCTATTCACGCCCAAAAGGCAGTTTTTGCCAATGCTAATGGGCTCGGTGTTGCCGCCGCTTAGCACGCCGAGAATGCTCGCGCCGCCGCCGACGTCTGTGCCCTCGCCCACGACCACGCTCGAGCTAATGCGCCCCTCGTTCATGCACGCGCCCATCGCGCCCGCGTTGAAGTTCACATAGCTTGCGCCGGGCATTTGTGTGTAGCCGCCGCTGCCGAGATACGCGCCAAAGCGCGTTTTTGCCGTGTCGAGCAGGCGAATGTTGTCGACTTGCGGAATCACCTGCATGAGGTAGCGCGGGAATTTGTCGACAAAGTCAATTGTTGGGAACTCGCCGCTTAGGCGCAGCGGAATCTCATGTTTGCGCAACCACGCGAGAGAATAGGGCGTGTTGCCACTCCATGCGACATTGGTGAGCTGCCCGAAGATTCCGTCCAGATTGAGGCTGCGCAACGGCGCTTTGCCAAGCGAGAGCGCGAGCAGCTTCATGTAGCTCGTTTCGACACTCTCGCATGGTGTGTCGCCAAACAAAACGCAGAATCGGTAGGCGATTCTCTTTCCGTCTTTGCGCTTGCCCGCAATCTGCTCTTTGAGCGCGAGCAAAACTTGGATATTGCGATGTTTTTGTGAATCGGCAATCGATTCGAGCACGAAGGGCTCAAAACGCGCGAAGGCTTCGTTCAAAAACTCCGTGTTGAGCTCGTAAATCTCCTCGTTTGCGCTTTTGTAGACGGGTTTTGCCTTTGTCGCTGCGGTTGCGAGCACGGCGAAGCTCCCGAGATTCTCGTTTTGCCAATTCAGCACAGGAAAATGCGCCACAAGCACCTTGTTGTCGGGCTCGCTGATTTCGACACGGCAGATTCCAAACCCAAGCGGCGCTCTGTAACCTGCCTCTTTCTGAAAGTTTTGGACAAAATTGTTGAAGCTTTCAATGCTCATTCTACACTCCTTTTTTGCGCCGATTCTAGCATAATTATCGCCAACAAACGCAGCGCAAAACGCGCGAGACAAAAACGGCTGGGCTGTGAAATTTATCAAAGATTAACTTTTTGTTAGGATTCATTGCGGATAATTGCGCTTGCATTTTTAATTTTAACACGGAGGAAGATTATGAAAATCTTGACTAAAATTTGTATCAGCACTAGTTTGGCTGCGAGCCTTCTTGCCGGCGTTGCGAGCGCCGCTGCGTATAACCTCGACACCGCAAATTCAAGCGTGAAATTCAGCGTGTCTCACATGAAGCTCACCAAAGTCGATGGCGAGTTCAAAGATTTTAGCGGCAAAATTGACTATGATGGCGGCAAGCTCAATGTGCTCGAGGGCTCTGTGGCAATTCAGTCTATCGACACAGCAAACGAGAAGCGCAACGCGCATTTGAATGCTCCCGACATGTTCGATTCGGCGAAACACCCACATATCACCTTTAAGATGACAGATTTTAGCGGCGGCAAAATCCATGGCGATTTGACGATTAAAGACACGACAAAGCATGTCGCATTTGACGCAAAGGTCGCTGAAAATGGCAACAAAATCACGATTGACGCGACAGGCGCGATTAACCGAAGCGAGTTTGGAATCGCGTGGCCAAGCGTGTTCAAAGACAACGCCGTTGGCGAAGAAGTGAGCATCATCTTGCATCTTGTCGCAAGCAAATAGCCTTTTTGAGACCGCTCGCTGGCTTGAGCCTCTTTGAGGCGCTGCTTGCGTTGGTCGCGGGCGGCTTTGTGGCGCTCTTTTTCGCGCATTTCGCGCTTGGCGCGCTGCAAAGCCATGCGTTCCAAAAGGCGCTTGCCAAAGCGCAAGAGGAGCTCGATTCTGCGCGCTTCGTGCTCACCAATCACCTGCGCGAGGCTTTCGCGCCGAGCCTTGTTTTGTCCCCAAGCTCCATGCAATGGCATGTGCCCCTTTTCCCTTACCCGCTGCAACTTCTGCCCGCTGATAATCCCGATACATACCATATCGCCCAAGACATTCCGCAAGCCCCCGCCACGTTGCTCGCCTATTGCGTGGATAGCGCGCAAACGGCTGACGCGACATTCCAAGACGGGATTCTTTCTGCTGCGCTTGGCGCGTGCAAATGGGCGTATCTGCTCGATTCCGCGCCACGTTCTTTGCATTACGATTCCGCTGCGCAATGGCTATACATCGCCCCCACAGGCTTCGGGCGGGAGGTGAGCGCGTTTGCGATTGACGCAAATAGCGGCGGAATCTGGCTGCGCATGTGCGCTCGCCCCGCTGCGCTTGTGCGCCACGCATGCGCGCATGACGCAAACGCGGAGGTGTGTTTGCAAGGATTGTGTGGCGAATGGAAGGCGCTTTGAAGAATCTTCATGGCTTTGTGCTGCTGCAAGCGCTCGGCGGAATGCTGCTTTTGTCGTTTCTGTGCTTCGCGCTGCTGTTTTCGCGCCACACACTGACCCAACAAAGCCTACACACGCATGCGCGATTGCAGCTCGCGCTCTATGCCTCTAGCGCGTTGCGGCTGATTGAGGGCGCGATTGCGCGGCATGATGTGATTCCGAGCCCGATTCCGCAAACATTTGACGCGAGCCACGCGAGCATTCTCGGCACAATCGCCGAGCCCTACGCGCTGCTGTTGAACATTGTCGCGCTCGATGATACTCTTAGCTGTGTCGAGATTCTCGCGCAGGCGCAGCTGCCCGACAACCTCACGTTGCATTATTACGATTCTGCCTTGTTGGCGCATGGCGTGGTTTTGCGCCCCAAAATGCCATGCGCCATAAGCCGCATGCTGCCATAGCTTGACACCTCGAATGGCATTATTGTATCATGCAAGATTTGATGTTTGGGGGACGCGATGGTTCATGGAATCAATCTCAACAGAAGCTATCATTATATTTCTTCGACAATCCAACCGCTTGAGATTCAAGAATATTTTCCGATGAAAATCGAGATTGATAGCGCAATTTGCGATTATATGCAAAACGCGTATCGTCCCAACTCTGCGTCAAATCCTAGCAATTTTGACGTCGATTATTTTGTGGATTTGCTGCAAAAAGACTTCGCGAAAAAGCAAAAGAGCATCGAACAAGAACTCGATTCGCGCGGAATCTCGCACAAGCTCGCGCTCGGCTTTTATTTGAGCTGCGCGATTCATGTGAGCAAGCATTACACGCCAAAGAATGTCTCCGAAGATGTGGTGCTCGAGAATCTGACGGATTATTTTTGCAACCTGCAATACGCGCATTGCTCGCAAAAAGCCCATGCACTCGATGTGCTGCTGGGATATTTTGACATCAAAAGCCACAGAATCGGTTATAGCGACATTCTCGGTTGGACGCATGGATTTTGCGAAGTGTTGGTGGACGACAAATGGCAGATTCTAGACCCAACATTTAATATGTATTTTAACATCAATGTGCGCGATATTATTCAGAATCCCTTTTGTGTGCGCAAGGTTCTAAGCTTTTATTCCAACGAGTTTTATGCCGATAATGGCAAGGAGCATTTGGATTTTATCCAAACGCAGCTCGACAACCAAAAGCATTCAACATTTAAATACAATCGTGAATGGTTTATGTTCATGGGATTCCATACCTACAAGCCAGCCGTGCTGTGGTTTCACCAAATCGAGAATGGGCAGACGACAGAGATTTATGACATCAGGAAAGATTCGCGCTATCGATTTGTTTAGCGAGAATCTGAAGCTAATCTTTCACCAAAAGAGCGCCCATGAGCTCCATTGCGTCCATATCATGTTTTTTGACCAATTCCATGAATGTCATGTTTTCTGTTGGCTCAACATGATTTTGCGCCAAAAAGGCAGCAAATTTTTCTTTGTTTGTTCCCAAATATTCCATTGTATGATTCAAGCTAGCGTTTTTGAAATGCTCAAAAAGCTCCCTTTTCGGATTGCCGCTGCCCATCATCACCACAACGAGCACGCTCGCCGCAAAGCTCGCGAGAATGAGATACAGACTCGTGTTGCGAAAAAACTTTTTGAAGGGCGTGAGATTCACGACAATATGCAGCGCACAAGCAACGACCATGACTATCCCAACCCATTCATGTATCCATTCTACGCCAATGGGACCAATATGAAAGAATAGAAGCACGCCCGTAACGGCAACGATGAAAAATGTGGCGATAGTCGAACCTGTCGCCAAGGGGCGCGAGATTCTCATGAATCCTCCTATGGTTAAGCGCGCCAAGCGCTACGATTCTGCGCCCCATTTCCCAAGCGG
Source organism: Helicobacter sp. (assembly GCA_014799985.1). Classification (GTDB taxonomy): domain Bacteria; phylum Campylobacterota; class Campylobacteria; order Campylobacterales; family Helicobacteraceae; genus NHYN01. The sequence goes on along the minus strand of JAAVGZ010000015.1, from coordinate 7,755 downwards.
GCATGAGGCTTTGTGCATCTTCGTTTTCGCAACCACAAAGCAGCCGCACAATCGGCATTGCTTCGTGGCACGCACGAGCTTTTCGCATTCAAGGCAGCTTTGCAGGCGCGATTGCGCGATGTCCTTTGGCGCGAACACATCATCGTCAATGCCAAGCGCGCTTTTGAGCACATCGCTCGCGGCGTCTAGGATATTGTAGCTCTTGGCTTTGCGCTCCGTGCGCCTCGCGCGTTTGCAGTTGCAGCCCATGCGGTAGAATCGCGCTTACGCGGTGAGGCTAATCGTTGCGTTGGTCGTGTCGGTTTTGACCATGTGCAAGAACGCGTGCAGCTGCTCCAAAAGCGCGCTTTCTTTGCTATTCTCGTCTTTGGCGAGATAGACGGCATGCACATGTTTCACAATATCGCGAAACGAGGCTTGATTGCCGCCAAGTTGCAAGAGTTTGGCGATGTTTTCGTCCAAATCGCTGCGGATATAGTCGAGCTCGATTTTGTTAAAAACCTCGCCCTTTGCAAGGCTGTCTTTGTAGATGGGCGCGGCGGCTGAAAGCACATTGCGCACGCTAAGCGAAAGCACCGATGACTTGCCCCCAGCATTTTTGAGCTCCTCAAACGCATGCTCTGCCTCGATGGCATTCTCGAGCCCCTCGATGATTTCTTCTTTGTCATCGATGTGTGCCATTTGAATGTTTTGGAAATATTCGATGACCTTTTCTTTGCCGCCGAAATACTCGGTGTTGGTCATCGTTCCGTCCAAATCGTCATCTTTTTCGATGAAGTTGTTGAATCTCTCCTCGAAAGTCGATTCCATTTTGCCCGATTGCGAAAGGAAAATATCCACGCCTTGCAGATAGCTCTTGGTTTCTTTTGCAAAAATCTCAACAATTTTGCCGTTTTGCGTTTTGTATCCCATTGTCTGCGTAACGCCAATCTTGAGCTCCGCGCCCTCGTCATCGAGTGGGTCGATGATTAAATCGCCATTCTTGTCGGCGCTAGCATAGCCTTGATTGTAGGCGATGTCTTGCAGCCAGCCGCCAAGCAGCTCCTCTGCCTCGCCCGTGATGCGCACGATTCCGTCATCGCGATAATAAAAATCGGACGCGCCAAACTTGCTTTTGAGCTTGTCGAGATTGTCTTCGGTTAGGTGCGTGAGCATGCGTTGCTGCGTCTTTGGGTCGGTGAACAAAACGAGCTGCTTGCCAGCGGGGCGGACATATTGCCCGTCTTTGTCGAGGTGAAATGTCGCAAATGGGCTGCCTTTTTGCAAATATTCCTGAATCGACCTAACACCGATAGCTTTTTTAAAGTCCTCCATGTCCTTCTTTGCTTCGGCTTCCATCGATGTTTTGCCAAGTGTCTTGAATCGCCCGCGATTTTCAGCCAACCCGGCAGAAAACACGGCGGTTTCTCGAACGTTGTAGAGTGGATTGATATTCATGATAGCCTCCTTGCTATGTTAGATATATCATCATCAAATCGGCATGATAGCACAAAATTTTATGTTTTGCATGTCTCCTAACGTCATTGCGAGCGTGGCAATCAACGAGCAGAGAATCCCGAGAGAATCCCGATACGGTTGATTGTTGCAGCTTTGCCTCGCAATGACAAAGTGGATTTTAAGACTCCAATGTCATTGCGAGCGTTCGCTAGAACGCGTGGCAATGTTGATTGCTTCGGGCAAGCCCTCGCAATGACGTTGGGAATGCTGCCATTTGTCATTGCGAGCATAGCGAAGCAATCTAACATGTTGCGCAATCAAACATGGTTGATTGCCGCGCTTGCGCTGCTCGCTCGCAATGATGATGATAGAGATTCTATAGAGTTCTTAAAACATAGATTCGGAGTTTCAACAAACAAAAAGCAGAGATTGGTTAGAATCATTGCGCCCGCTGTTGCCTTATGCGGGCACGCGGGCAATCCAACATATATAAGGAGGCTAGCATGTCGCGCAAACGACTTGTGAAGCGTCCTGTCCGAAGATTATATCTCAAAATCAAGCTTTTTTGGCTGAAATTTGAGATTCTAATCAAGCGATAGGCGTAGCTAGCCCCACGATAGGGGCTAGCGGCTTCTTTTGTTTGGATTAGCCTGACGTTAAAACCCCCAAACAAAAACACAAAATCATGCCATATCGGCATGCAAATGGTAGCGGTTGCAATGTAAACATTGGAACAAATAGCCCCGAAAGTCCCCATTCTTGCGGAGATTCTCTTTGTGTGCCTCGATAAAGTTGCGCTGCTTGCCATTGTCGGTGATTGTGTTGTTGTAGCTGCAAAAGACGAGGCTGTTTTCGAGCCCACGTTTTTGAATGTCGCGCCAGCCGACATAATCGACAAATTGGCAAAAATCATTGCAACAATGCGGCACATACTCTTGCTGCTGCCCGCGATATGACGGCGTCTTGTGTTGCAGCTCATGCAGAATCTCGCGCGGCATTGTCGCGGGAATGTCGTCCCAAAAATCATAAAATTCGCCGCAAAACTTCTCCGCCGCCCTGCCGCTGCTCACGCATTCGGGGCACAGAATCTCGACATTCTCTTCGCAATAAAACATGCCTGTATAGACGATTGGGTAGATTTTTCCGCAGCATTCGCAGGCGAGGTCGCTGATGTTTGGTTCAAAAAATTTATCGCGGATATTGTCGTTTATATACCGAAATTTTGGAAGCTCCATACGATTTTACCTTTTGTTTGGACATTTTCTGGTTCTATTGTCAGAATAATTCCATATTTTGGCTAATAGAATGCAAATCATCGCGCGAGCGTGTTGCCCATTTGTGTCGCGACTCGAGGTGGATTGTTACACATTTTCTGTTACAATCGGCTTTTTCATAAGGATATGCAATGCACAAAGACGCTTTGACACTCGGAATCGACATCGGCAGCACAACGGCGAAGGTCGCGCTGCTTGACGGCGATTCTATTCTCTACAAAAAATATGAAAGACACTATTCTAAGGTGCGCGAAAAGAGCATCGAGCTCATACAGGAGCTCGCGCCGCTTGTGGGCGAGCGGAATCTGCGCGTTTGTATCTCGGGCAGCGCGGGGCTTGGGGTGAGCAAGGCGAGCGGAATCGATTTTGTGCAAGAAGTGTTTGCGACAGCCGAGGCGGTTGGATTCCTCGCGCCCGACACGGACGCCGTGATAGAGCTTGGTGGCGAAGACGCCAAGATTTTGTTCCTCACAGGCGGCACAGAGGAGCGCATGAACGGCTCATGCGCGGGCGGCACGGGCGCGTTTATCGACCAAATGGTAACGCTTCTTGCCATTAGCGCCGAAGAATTTGACGCGCTCTCGCTCAAATGCAAAAAAACCTATCCCATCGCCTCGCGCTGCGGCGTGTTTGCCAAAACCGATGTGCAGCCGCTGCTCAATCAGGGCGTGAACAAAGAAGACATCACCGCGAGCATTTTTCAGGCTGTCGTCGACCAGACGATTACGGGGCTCGCGCAGGGGCGCAAGATTGAAGGCAAGGTGATGTTCCTTGGCGGACCCTTGTTTTTCTACAAAGGGCTGCAAAGGGCTTTCGCCAAGACGCTCAAGCTCGACAGCGAGCATGCGCTCTTTCCCGACTATGCGCCCTATTCTGTCGCGATTGGTGTCGCTCTGTGTGCGCGCAAAAGCGAGAAGTTGTTCAGCTGCCAGAGCCTCATGGACGCGCTCCAAGAATCCAAAAATGTCGCTTCGCGCAACAAATATCTCGAGCCGCTGTTTGAATCGCCAAAAGATTACGAAGAGTTTGTCGCGCGGCATGAGAGCGCAAGTGTCGATGAAATCGACATCGACACGGCGTTTGAGCAAAACGGGGGGCAGAGGCTCGATGTGTTTGTCGGAATCGATTGCGGCAGCACAACGACAAAGCTTGTCGTGCTCGATTCGCAGAATCGCATCGTGTATCAATATTACGATTCCAATCGCGGCAATCCCACGCATGTGATTTACGAGCAGCTCACACATCTCTATGCGCATTTTGGCGAGCAGATTCGCATTCGCGCTAGCGCCGTTACGGGCTATGGCGAGGAGCTCATCAAGGCGGGATTCAACCTCGATTCGGGGCTTGTCGAGACGATGGCGCACCTGAAGGCGGCGCAATATTTCAACCCCAATGTGGACTTTATCATCGACATCGGCGGGCAGGACATCAAATGCTTCTTTATCCGCAACGGCATGATTGATTCGATTATGCTGAACGAGGCTTGCAGCTCGGGCTGCGGCAGCTTCATCGAGACTTTCGCGCGCTCGATGGGCTATGATGTCGCCACGTTCGCGCAGCTTGGGCAGCAGTCCAAACACCCTGTCGAGCTCGGCAGCCGCTGCACGGTGTTTATGAACAGCTCGGTCAAAGAGGCGCAAAAAGAGGGCGCGTGCATCGAGGACATCTCGGCGGGGCTGTCGATGAGCGTTGTGAAAAACGCGATTTATAAGGTCATTCGCGCAAAAGACGCGGACGATTTGGGGCGGCAGATTGTCGTGCAGGGCGGGACATTTCTGAACAACGCCGTGTTGCGCAGCTTCGAGAAAGAGATTGGCAGAAATGTTGTACGCCCCAAAATTAGCGGGCTCATGGGCGCATTTGGTGCGGCGCTGTTTGCCAAAAGTCTCAATCTTTCCGATTCAACGATTCTAAAGCAAAAAGATTTGGAAAACTTTGCGCATAGTGCCGCCGCAACAAATTGCAAAATTTGTGGCAATCATTGCAATCTCACGATTAATAAATTCAGCAATGCGCAGGGCTCAAAAAAGTTTATCTCGGGCAATCGTTGCGAAAAGCCGCTCGGGATTAAAAAAATGCAATCTCTGCCCAATATGTATGAATATAAATTGAACAAACTTCGGGACTTGATTGCGTATAAAGATTATGATAAATCCAAGCTCACAAAAGGCAAAGTCGGGATTCCGCTTGGGCTCAATATGTACGAGAATCTGCCCTTTTGGCACACGCTTTTAAGCGAGCTGGGTTACGAAGTCGTTGTGTCTGACATGACGACACGGCAGACATTCACGCAGGGGCAATACAGCATTCCGAGCGACACGGTGTGTTACCCCGCGAAACTCTTGCATGGGCACATCGAGAATCTGCTCGCGAAGGGTGTCGAGACGATTTTTTACCCTTGCATGAGCTATAATTTTGAAAGCAGCGAGAGACACAAAGATTCGAGCACAAATAGCTATAATTGCCCCGTTGTGGCGTATTATCCCGAGCTTTTAGCCGCAAATGTCGATAAGTTGCGCTCTGTGCAGTTTCATTATCCCTATATGGGCTTGCACAAAAAAGACGACTTTTTCAAAAAAAGCGTGAAGTTTTTTACGCAAGAGCTCAATCCAAACCACAAAAACGATTTGCTCGCAAAATCGATGAGCTTCTTTACCCGAAGCCTCAAGGCAAGCCAAAAAGAATTTCAAGTCGCGCTTGATAAAGCGTATCGATTCCGCGAGGCATGGCTTGATGATATACAGCAGCAGGGTGCAAAGATTGTACAAAAGATTACAGACGAGAATCTCAAGGCAATTGTGCTTTGTGGGCGACCCTATCATATCGACCCCGAGATAAATCATGGCATCGACAAGCTCATTAATTCGTTGGGGCTTGTTGTGTTGAGCGAAGATTCGATTGGGCATTTAGCCGAAGCGAAGAATCTACAGATTCTGAACCAATGGAGCTACCATTCGCGGCTCTATAACGCCGCCGAGTTTGTGTGCAAACGTCAAAATATCGAGCTCGTGCAGCTCGTGAGCTTTGGTTGCGGAATCGATTCGATTACGACCGATGAAGTGCGCTCTATCTTGGAATCGCATGGTAGATTCTACACACAACTCAAGATTGACGAGATTAGCAATCTAGGCGCTGTGAAGATTCGGATTCGCAGCTTGCTTGGCGCTATGGAAGAACGATTGCAACAAGTCCAAACCCAAAATATGCAGCAAGTCCATAGCCGATTCATTGTCGCTTCAGCGCCAAATCTTTTGCGTCCCCAAACGCCCAAAAATTTTGCGAGGGCGCTAGAAGCAGCAAATAGTTAAAATTTAAGGAGAAACAATGCTACAAGCAACAAAACAGCATGAAAATGCCAACTTGCCGCATATCCAATCATGGAGCACGCAGGCAAAAGATTCTAGCCTCATCAAAGTCAAAGAACGCGAAATCATCAAAGTTCCATTTACCGAAGAGATGAAAGAAACACATACGATTCTTGTCCCGATGATGCTGCCCATTCATTTTAAATTTTTGGTCAATATCTTGCGTTTGCATGGCTATAAAGCGGAGCTTTTGCATAATGACGGCAAGGCTGTTGTGAATGAAGGGCTTAAGAATGTGCATAATGACACTTGCTACCCCGCGCTGCTCGTGATTGGGCAGATGATTGACGCGCTCAAAAGCGGGCAATGGGATTTGAGCAAAGTCGCGCTGCTCATCACGCAAACAGGCGGCGGCTGCCGCGCGAGCAATTACATCTATTTGCTACGCAAGGCGCTGAACAAGGCTGGCTTTGGCGAGATTCCGGTGATTTCGCTCAACTTTAGCGGGCTCGAGACGGGGCAGGGCTTTCGCGTTACGCGCCCGATGTTGCAAAACCTGCTCTCGGGTGTCGTGTATGGCGACTTGCTCATGCACATTGCCAATCAATGCAAGCCCTATGAAAAACATCATGGCGACACGGACGCGATGATTGATAAATGGGTTACGCGAATCACAACTCCGGGGACAAATCAGGGGCTAACAAATTATAAGGCGCTCAAGAAAGACACCCGAGCGATTCTCGAAGATTTTGCCTCGATTCCTATGGAAATGGACAAAAAGGTCAAGGTTGGAATCGTGGGCGAGATTTATATTAAATTCTCGCCGCTTGGCAATAATAATCTCGAGGATTTCTTGCTCGCTGAAAATTGCGAAATTGTGATACCGGGATTCTTGGATTTCTGCCTTTATTGCATTAACGATACCTTGATTGAAACCAAGCTCTATGGTGGCAAGCTCACAACAAAAATGATTTACCATGTCGTGTATGAATATTTTTGCAAAAGGCAAAATGACATGATTAAAGCGATTAAAAAACATGGCGTTTTTCGAGCGCCCTCGAGCTTTAAACATACCAAGTTGCTTGTTGACGGCTATGTAAGTCAGGCGATGAATATGGGCGAAGGTTGGCTTTTGACAGCCGAAATGCTCGAACTCATCGAACAAGGCGTGAATAATATCGTTTGCACCCAACCTTTTGGTTGCCTGCCAAATCATATCGTTGGGCGAGGCATGATGAAAACGATTAAAGAGAAGAATCCACAGAGTAATATTGTGTCTATCGATTATGACCCGGGCGCAACGAAAGTCAATCAAGAGAATCGCATTAAACTCATGTTGAGCAATGCCAAAAAAGAGTTGGAATATGCCGAGGCAGCTATGCTAGAGACGCAAAAGCTCGCTTGAGCGATTCTGTCGATATCGTTCGTCATTGCGCTGGCGTTGTCGAAGCAACTTGGCGGCATAGAATCTCCCATGATTCTAGCTTTGCACACGGTTGATTGCCACGCGTCCTAACGGACGCTCGCAATGACGATAGATATTTTTGTGTGTGCTATTTCTGTCATTGCGAGCAAAGCGAAGCAATCAAACGTCTATGAACGCTCGACACGGTTGCTTGCTTCGGCTAGCGCCTCTCGCAATGACAAGATGTTTCGCTAGCGCTCAACATGATAGAATCCCCAGAAAAAGCGCGCGCAAAGCTATGGCGAAGCCACAGCACAGCGCCGCTTTGGATTCT
>JAAVGZ010000014.1 GCA_014799985.1 Helicobacter sp. | reverse complement strand
ACATTGCCAAGCCTCACCAATGCCACACTCATCGGCGTAGGCGGAATCCAATTTGGCGACATCGACACCCGCAATGCCCTCAAATTCGATGGCTCACAATATAGCGGAAGGTTGTTGCTCGGAAATGTCTCTGCCAAGCCCAACGTAAACGGCATCGCCGGAATCTATGGCGAGAACGCAGGATTGCTTAGCATCACCACAAAAGGTGCGATTACGACAGGCACACTAAGCGGGCAAACCATCGACATCAGGCTCAACGGACAAATCGAGAGCACAGATGGCTTGTTCAACAACAACATCGGCGACATCGTGCTCATTGGCGACACAGACGGCAAAGCGAGCCTCGCTTACGCCACAGGCTTTAGCGGCACTGTGTATCAAGAAAAGGGCGCAGCCGACCTCGGCGGGCTCAACATTCAACCCAACACAATCAAAGACACCCAAACCATCAACGTAACAAGCAAAGAAGCAACCATTACGCTTGACGGCACAACAGGGACTGATAAATTCTTGATTACCGCAGGGCAAGACACCAAGACCATCACCCTAAACGGCAGCCTCGGCGCGGCAAACCCCAACCAAATCGCGACCAAAGACTATGACCAAATCACAATCGACCTAAGCGGCGCAAACGGCGTAACGCTCAACACAAATGTTGTGATTGATTCTCGCGATGGCGCGCAGGCTATCGAGATTATCGCAAGCAAGGGCAAAGACACAATCAGCCTAAGCAATAGCACCGTTGAGACCATTAGCCTTAGCACAGGTGGCGGACGCGCAGGAGTGGCAGAGGCTTACACCGTTGACCTCGGCAACCTCAAGCTTGCACAAGGCGAAACCTTTACGATTGACGGCTTGACTGTTGTTGCGTTGACTACTGCTGGGCTCACAGCAAACCAAATCGCACACGGGATTCAGCTTTGGAAAGCTAACAATGGCGTGTTGCCTACCGCAGCAAACACACTCGAAAGCGCTGGGGGAACTTCTGTTAATGCTACCGCTTCAGTCCAAATGGCGATTACGGGCGACCTTGAGAGCCTCAAAGGTGCATGGGCAAGCGCAAGCGTTGCGCACACAACAGGAGATTCAACATTTGTCATCAACTCTGGCAAACAAAGCAACATCAAAGACCTCGAATTGACTTGGGGCGCAAACACACAACATAGCCCTGTTACATCGAATGCGTTTGCGACATTGGCGGTATCTGCTGCTTATTCACAAGTAATGACCGCAGGTAATACAGTGTATGGCGGCTCAACGGAGATTTTTGCTGCTAAGATTGACGCTGACACATTCAAAGTCGTTGCCTTTAGCATCGGCGACCAAACAATTGAGATTGGAATCGGTGCGAGTGCAGATATTGAAGCAGCTGATGCGACAAACTACATCTTTAACTTGCTAAGCGGTAAGGCTGGTGGCACACTTGCTGGCGCTACCGTCTATTATAACGATAACGTCTACACAACCACTTCAACCGTCACAGTCGCAGACCTCAAGCTAAGCGAAACACTCGATTTGGGTAACTTTACGTTTACCAATACTGATGACACTGATGGTAAAATTGGTATTGCGGTTACCAACCCGCTTGTTTATACAGAGGACAAAGAGATTAGCATTCTCAAATCGGACGGAACAACAGAAGTCCTTACTCTAAAAGGACGAGTAGACGCTTCTGACGCAATGGTTAAAGTAACCTTTGATGACCTCAAGGCTGGACATAGCTATACATTCAATGGCAAAACCGTTGTCGCCACAAAAGATTTGACCGGCGCCGAAGTCGCGAACATCTTTGGCAACGAAACCGCTCCGGGTGCAGTCTATGGTGGGGTTATTGTGTCTGGTTGGGATGGTGCTGCGATTAGTGGAGGCAAGGTAGACTTCACTATCGATGGCAACACGCTCACAATTACCGAAAATACACCTGGAACAGCTGGCATTTTGGCAGGCATTAGCAATGTGCTCACCACCACAATGCCTAACTTGGTGGACACAAATGGCGTTAAGGCAACAGTAACAAACGGAGTGAGCGCCGACCCAACCGTGCCCGCCGATAGCTATGTAACATTTAGCGGCAAAACGCTCGCGGGCGTGAGCGCGAACCAACGCTTCATCGATGAGATTAGCAACTTCGACACAAATGTCGATAGGCTCTCGATTAGCAAGTTTGACGGCTCGCTATTCACAAGCTCTGAAGTGCAGGCTAACGGCAACCTTAGCTTCGCAAGCGGAGACGGATTCGAGGACGCTGCCGGCGGCGCGCTTATCGCTAGCGTTGCGGGCGGAATCGTCAATTTCGCTTGGACAAACGCTGACGCCGAGGGCGCAGGCGCGATTACGCTCGACCAAAAGCTATACGCAGCGACACACTTCACAGGCGGAACAGACAAAGTCGTTGGCTTCTATCACAACGATGGCGCTAACAGCGACTTCTATGTCGTTGCGCTCGGCGGCACAGCAGCTGGCACTACCGATGACCTTGTCGTCAAGATTAACGGTGTGGCTGCCGGCTCTGTGAGCAATGTTACGGATATTATGGCGTAGTATCTGCTCGTGGCTTTTTGCGCGGAAATGTCTATGCGCTAAACGCTAGATGTGGCTAGCGCTATTTTGGATAGCCCCCGTGGGGGGCTATCTGTTGTTTTTAATCATAACCTTGCTTATCGAGCAAGAAAAATTAAAGGAGATGTGATGGCAGATAAGGGAAAAGGGGAAAGAAAGAAGACATACTTGGTTACGCTCAAGCTAAAAGATAACCATTGCATTTGTGATGTGTTTGATGCGTTAGAGGATGCATTTGAGGGCGTGTTAGAGGATAAAAAATCGCACATGAAATATGGATACCAAGAGACGCGCATTGATAAAGGGAGTGGCGCTATTATGTTCACGTTATGGTCTCCGCAAGCATATTCGAAGCTACTGGAAACTTTGGAAGCTCAAAAAAGTATCGAATTGTTTAGGATTTTTGCATTCGAGGATTTGTTGAACAATGATGAAGTTAAAGCTAAATATAGCAGTAGCCAGCAAAACTCTTAGGATTGTTGCGCGAAGTCTTGACATTATGAGATAAGTTTGGAGGTGCGACTTTAGTCGCACGCATTGTGTCATTGCGAGCAAAGCGAAGCAATCGAACGTGTTGGTAATGCGACATGTTAGATTGCCACGTTTGCACTGCTCGCTTGCAAGGACGAAATGGGCGGCGAGATTAATTATGGGAGGTGTTGCAGATAGTTTGATTTAGTGGGCGAAGGGGCGGGTGCTAATTATCGAAACGGGCAGCAAGTGTAAGTTTGATAGCTTGCGTCTACTGCATGTGACATAATTAGATTAACACAGAGTTTTTTCAAGAGGAGGTCTCATGGAAAATAACCATTTGATCATCTTGGTATTTCTATTAGTAGAAATCCAAGATTGGCTCTTGTCAATCCTTCCAATTTTGTCAACAAAACAAAAGTTGCAGTTGCTGTGGGCAGCATTGCTCTCAGCACAACTAGCAACTTCGTTGCCAAAAGAGGTCGTTGCAGAGCCGCAGGTTTTCCCGTTGATTGTACAGCTCATATAACATGGCGAAACAGGGCTTCTTGAAACAAGTCTGACTTCAAGATGTTACTAAGCTCGAATCAATGGATTTGGGGGTGCGTCGCACCTCCAAACTGCGATATAATCTCCCCTTTTGGGGAAAATCAACACATAAGGAGACATAATGAAAACCTACGAATTTGTAATTCGTAACTTTAGAAACATTGGTTTATGCGAAGGCAATAAATCGCAAGAAGCATTTTTGCGTTTATCAGGGATTAAGGGAGAGCTTGGAGGATTGACGATTCTCATCGGCAAATACAATTCAGGCAAAAGCAATCTGTTAAGAGCGCTCAAGAAATTTGGCGATTCATGCTTGCATTTGGAAGGTTCGCAAAATTTTGAAGGCATGCAGCTTTTATCGCAAGACGATGTTCCAGAATCGGCAAGCATTTTAACATCTGTTGCCTTAGCTTGTCAAGAACCCGCTTATTACTTGCAATATTCCGAAGATGTCGCACAAAAAAGTGGCGCGGCTCAGAAAAAAAGACAAATGGGAGAAGCATTCGATTTAACAAAACACATTAGAAGATTGCAAAAAGATTTTGATAGCCTTGATGTTTATCTCGAATGCAATGAGAGCGAAACAATTAAGTTGCTTCTCAAAGATTCTTCTGGTGCTGGCAGATTCATGCGTTGCACGATAGAGCCGCTTAAAAATATTGATGACCATTCAGTCGATGAGTTGAATACTATAAACTCGAAGAAACTCGATTGCTCCTTTATTGTTGGGTATGAAGAGCTCAATGTGAAGCAAAATTTTGCTGATTACATTAATGGCGCTTCACAGCACGTTAAATCGTCAGCTGCAAAGGAATATGGGCATATTATCTGCCTTGAGAACGATGGAAAACTACACCAAAAATATTATACTGTTCGCATGAATGATGAGGGTGATGAGAATGCTCTTTTGTATCGCTATTTTCAAAAAACTCCAAACAAAAAGCACGAACAGCTCCGCGTTCCAAAAATTGTGCTTTATAAAGAAATGCGTTTTGACGATGCCGACCTTTCGACAATGCCTGATAAGATTAAAGAATCCAAGCTTTTTAGGGGCGGAATCACGAAAAAACTCATGCAAATCAACCACGATTTTAACGCATTGTGTGGTGAAGAGGGTGAAGAAAGCTATCAATTCGAGCTCAATATCGACATCGATAAATTCGCGCTCGAGATTCGCAAAGGCAAACAATTGTTATCGCTCGAAGAACAAGGAATAGGGTTTAAGAGGCTCTTTGATTTTGTCTTTAGCCTCACTCAACAAATCGATGGCTTGGAAAAGGGCGATATTGTGTTGATTGACGATGTCGAAAAATCTTTGAGCGGCTCAATACAAACAAGATTGCGCAAGTATCTAAAAGAGCTTGCACAAAAAAGAGGCATTTTTTTTATCGTGAGCACGCATTCGCCGTTTATGATTGATTGCAATTGTCTCGATGAGATTCGACTTCTCAAGACAAGAGACAATGGACATGGAACGGAGATTGTCAATGATGTCTCGCTGGATATTGCACATCAAGACAGCCTGCTTGAACATGCGTTTCGGGCACAACAGCCTAATAGTCTAGTATTTGTTGAGGACATTGCAATGTGCCATTTTCTTAGCATTTTTGCTTTGATGTATGCGCAAGAAAAAGGCAGGGATTTAAAGCTTGTCTTTTTGCCCGTTCCTAGTCTTGAAAACAAGCAAGAACGCACAAAGATGCTGGAATCTCTGATTGATTTTAATCAGAGTCTCCACGCTGCGCCCGTGATTTTTGTTGTGGACAAGGAGGACGAGTGGGAGCGCAACGAAAAGATTCAGATATTCGTTAACCGAAATCAGAACAAGACGGGATTTAAATATTTATTTAGCGAACAAGATAGGGAAAGATTTGGAATCGGGGACACAAACGAAGCCCGATTTTTACAATATTCTCCCGAACTTGTAGGCAAACTCGACCAAGAAACAAAAGATGGTTTCTATAAGACTTTGGAAGTTTTGCACAAAGAAGCATACGAGAACGAGCAAGACAACGAGGGCGGCAAAGCTTAGCTCGTTGTCGTCTTTGTGGGCATTAGTTAGGGCGCGTGGCAATCGAACGTCTCTGAACGCTTGACACGTTTGATTGCCGCGCTCGCTTTGCTCGCTCGCAATGACAAAAGGAGTGCGACTAAAGTCGCACCTCCGAATCACTAGAAAAAGCGCGCGCAAAGCTAGCGTAGCTAGCACAGCGCCGCTTTGAAGATTGCAATTTTTGATTCTCCATTGCTCTTTAATCTTGACGTCCCAACCACAGCGCACACGTCTATGTTCTCATATTAACATAGACGAAGCGCTGTGGAGCATGACATAGTCCGTGCGGAGCACAATCAGTTAAGAAGCGTGAGGGGGTTT
>JAAVGZ010000013.1 GCA_014799985.1 Helicobacter sp. | reverse complement strand
GCTTTTTAGAGGTTTGTGCTCCGCACGGACTATGTCATGCTCCACAGCGCTTCGTCTATGTTAATATGAGAACATAGACGTGTGCGCTGTGGCTGGGGATTCTATAATTGGTGAGCAATGGAGAATCACAAATTGTGGAATCCAAAGCGCGGCTGTGCTGTGGCTTCGCCATAGCTTTGCGCGCGCTTTTTCTGGGGATTCTGTGCCTGTTGATTGCAACGCTAGCGCTCGCAATGACCCAATGAAACGTCATTGCGAGCAACCAACGAACAACAAAATCCCCCGCCCTCCTGTCGTCTTGCCAATAATAATAAGAAACCATTCAAAATATAGCTTTTTTCTATTGATTAATGAGAATGAAACTAGGAATTTATGATTTTAACATGTGCTATAAAATGGGCACTACAAAGCGCTATCCAACTTTGTGTGCACAATTTCAAAAAAACTTCACACTAACTTCACATTTAAGCGCTAGTATTTCTCATTCATTTTTAGGAGGATACTATGAAAAAAATCATCTGGATTGCCTGCGTCTGTTCATTGAGCGCCGCAACGCTCAACCAAAGCATGCAAAGCTACATCGAGAGCCTCAAACTCGAGGCAAAGGGCGAGGATTCCGCGTTTGTGGATTTTAGCGCGAGCGAGGGGCAAAAAATCTTCACGACACAAAACATCGGCAGAGACAACCAAAAGCTTTCGTGCGAGAGCTGCCACGGGAGCAACCTGCAACAAAGCGGGCGCAATGTCTTCACGAACAAGGTTTTGCCGCCGCTTGCGCCAAGCGCGAACGCCGAGAGCCTGACCGACCCAAAACAGGTGCAAAAGTGGCTCAAGCGCAACTTCAAAGACGTCTATCTGCGCGAGGGTAGCGCGAAAGAAAAGGGCGATGTCCTTTATTATATCCTCACAAAATAGGAGCTGACCATGAAACGATTCCTTTTGCTTCTTGCCATTGGCTTGGCGGCGGCTGCGCCCGAGTTTGTCGAGGTGGCGCAAGACGATTCGCGATTTGCGATGTTTGGGAAAAGGGGCGGCGGGCGCGAGATTGCGCCTGTCGATAATGCGCTATACAAAAAGGAATGCGCGAGCTGCCATTTTGGCTATCAGCCCGGTCTGTTGCCCGCGCAATCGTGGAGCTACATCATGCAGAATCTCGAGAAGCATTATGGTGTCGATGCGAGCATTGACGAGCAAGACCGCGTTGCTATCACGAACTATGTCCTCGCCAACTCGAGCGAGAAGGCGGCGGCAACGTATCGCCGCAGCGCGAAGTTGACGGCTTCGATGCAGCCCGGTGTCATCTATTTGTCGATTACCGAGATTCCGTATCATATCAAAAAACATCGCAAGATTGATAAACATTTGATTACCCAAAAAGAGGTGGGCAGCCTCGCGCGATGTGCGGCATGCCACACGAGCGCCGATGAGGGCGTGTACAAGAAACGTGATGTGAAGATTCCAAACTATGGGGCATGGCGTGATTGAGAGCTATATCTGGAGCTTTTTCAATCGCTTCGTCCATGTCGTGATGATTGTCAGCTTTGCGCTCGCCTATTGCCTTGATGATTTCCTACCAATCCACATCTTTTTCGGCACTCTCTTTGGCGCAGCGGTTGTGTTGCGTATCATCTGGGGCTTTGTGGGCACAAAGCATTCCCGCTTCGCCGATTTCCCCTATCGCGGCGTTTTGGGCTATCTCGCCTCTGTCTTTGGGGCAAAAAGGCGCTTCGTGGGGCACAACCCCGCGAGCAGCTGGGCGATTTTGCTCATGCTCTTTCTTGGAATCTGCACGGCAATAAGCGGCATGCTCGAGGCAGGAATTTCTAAGAATCAGGGAATCTTCGCGTTTTTGCACGACCAATACAGCCGCGTGCGATTCCTCGATGATGTGCATGAAATGTTCGCCAACGCCCTCCTGCTCGTTGTTTGCGTGCATATCTTGGGCGCGCTCATCGATTGGCTCGTGCACAAAAACGACTCGGTGGCTTCGATGATTTCGGGATTCAAGAAAACAGAGGGCAACGAAAGCATTGCGCCAAACATCGGGCAAAGAATCTTCGGCTTTGTCGGAATCGCGCTGCTCGCGGCTATCGCCGTTTTCATGCTCGGCGACAACCCGCTAACCAAGAGCCATGCGCAGCCAATCGACTATGCGGCGCTGCACAAAGATTTTGCCAACGAGTGCGGCAGCTGCCATGCCATCTATCCGCCGTTTTTGCTGCCCAAACACAGCTGGGCGCTGATGATGGACGATTTGGAGAATCATTTTGGCGATGATGCGAGCATCGATTCCGAACTCAACGCCGAGATTCTGGCATTTTTGGAGAAATATTCTGCCGAATCGTTTGACACGAAGGTTGCGCGCAACATCATCGAAAGGCAGACAGATTCCGCGAACATCGCGATTACGAAGAATCCCTATTGGATAGAGCGGCATGCGCACATCGCCGAAGACGTCTTCGCGCAGCCGAGCGTCAAGACAAAGGCGAATTGCTTCGCATGCCACAAAGATTTGGAGCATGGAATCCTCACGCTCGCGCGATGAGCGCTCATATCATTAAAGATTTATCTTTTTTCGTTAGAATCGCGTCTATGAACAACAAACATTTTGTGCGCGTGGCGCATTCTCCCGATGCTGATGATATTTTTATGTACTACGCGCTCGCGTTTGGCTGGGTCGACTGCCCCGATGTGTGCTTCGAGAATCTCGCACTCGACATCGAGACGCTGAACGAGAACGCGCTGCGCTCGAGCTATGAAATCAGCGCGATTTCGTTTGCGCTCTATCCGCTGATTGCCCAAAACTACGCGCTTTTGCGCACGGGCGTGAGCTTTGGGCAGGGCTATGGACCAAAGCTCATCAAGCGCAAGGGCACGCAACTTAAGAAAAACTTCAAGGTGGCGCTAAGCGGCGCGCACACGACAAACGCGCTATTGTTTCAAATCGCCTACCCTGACGCGCGCGTTGTGTACAAAAACTTTCTCGACATCGAGAGCGCCGTTGTTGGCGGCGAAGTCGATGCGGGCGTGCTGATTCATGAATCGATTCTCAATTTTGACGCGAGCCTTTGCGTGGAGCGCGAGATATGGGAGATTTGGGAGAATCTAAGCGGCGGCGCGCTGCCCCTGCCGCTTGGCGGAATGGCGATTTTGCGCTCGATTCCGCTGCACCTCGCGTTGCAAATCGAGGAGCTGCTGACCAAAGGCGTGGCGATGGCGCACCATCACCCACAGATTCTAAGCAACATGCTCCATGAGCGCAAGCTTTTGCGCATTAGCGGCGCAGAGCTCGAGACCTATCTCCGATTCTATGCCAACGAGCATTCTATCTCTCTCGATGACACGCAGCTAGACGCGCTCGATAGGCTCTTTGCGCTCGGGCATGCGCATGGATTCTATCCGCAAAAGATTGCCGCGAGAGATTTCTTGTTGCCCTCTGAATACATGGCGTTGCGGCATTCTTAGGCTGCACAACACAAACATGAGACGCAACGTCAAAATGAGAAATCCCCTTGCAACACAAAGCCACAAGTCCTTAATTTTCGTTTTACTAAACTTGCATTATCATGCCGAGAATCTTTTATCAATGTGAGGTAGTGTAGAGCTTTATGGGCTGGTTGATTGGTTATTTTCTGTTTGCGGTTGTCATCTCGTTTGTTTGCTCTGTGTTGGAGGCTGTGCTGCTGTCTATCACGCCGCCATTCATGGAAAGCTATGCCAAAAACCACCCGAAGAGTGGCAAGATTCTGCGGCACTTGAAGGCAAACATCGACAACGCGATTGGCGCGATTTTGGTTGTCAACACCTTCGCCAACACCGTGGGCGCGTCAGGCGTTGGCGCGCAAGCCATCGAAATCTTTGGCGAGGCGTGGCAGGGCTTCGTGGCGCTCTTTATGACGCTTAGCATTCTCTATATCTCCGAGATTCTGCCCAAAACCATCGGCGCGACATATTGGAAAAGCCTCGTTTTGCCCGCGAGCTATCTCATCTATGTGTTGTATTTCATCACCTTTCCGTTCGTGTATGTCTCGCGCATCATCACGCACATGTTCCGCAAGGGCAATTCCGACAACATGAGTCGCGATGAGATTCTCGCCGTTGTCGAGCTCGGCGAAAAAAGCGGCTCGATTAACGAGCTCGAATCCGACATCTTGGAACACATCATCGCGCAGCAGTCGCTATCGATTGCCGACATCATGACGCCAAAAGAGCAGATGTTCTCGCTGAATGACACGATGACAATCCACGAAGCGCTGCTCGTCTCTGACACGCACAAATACTCGCGCATTCCGCTGCTCGACAGCGAGGGCAACGCGCCAAACCTCGTCTATCGGCAGCATTTGCTGCAAGCCAACCTCGAGAAACGTGGGCAGGAGAGCATCAAGAGCATTGCCACAGACTTCGAGCAGGTCGACGAAAACATGCACCTGCTCGACTTGCTCGAAAATTTTATCGTCCAAAAAGAGCACTTGTTTTGCGTTGTGAATAGCAAAAAGAAGCTGATTGGGATTGTCGCGCTCGAAGATGTCATGAACGCCGTGATTGGCGTTGGAAATCTCCAACGACACTAGAAAGGACGGGATATGCTGCTAGCACTCTATTGTTTCATCGCGATTGTTTTCACCTTTTTGTGTTCTATCATGGAATCCGTGTTCCTTTCTATCACGCATTCCTTTGTCGAAAGCTACGAAAAGAAAAACCCAAAAATCGGCGGCTATCTCAAACATCTCAAGGCAAATGTCGATGACGCCGAGGGCGCGATTCTCGTTCTGAACACCTTCGCCACAACAGCCGCCGCAACGGGCGTTGGAATCGAGGTTGCGCATATCTATGGCATCGAGTGGCAGGCGTTTGGCGCGTCTTTGCTGACCGTTGTGTTGATTTATTTCTCGGAGATTCTGCCCAAAACCATCGGCGCGACATATTGGAAAAGCCTCGCGCCCGCCGTAACGCTCTGTATTCATTATCTGCTCAAAATCACCTTCCCGCTCGTGCTTGTCGCGCGGCTGCTCACGCATTTTGTCAAGTCGAGCCAAAGCAGCATTAGCCGCGATGAGATTCTCGCCGCGAGCCAGATTGGCACAAAGGGCGGCTCGATTGCCACGCGCGAAGAGGCGATTATTGAAAATGTGCTGATGCTCAAAAATTATCAAACCATCGACATTCTCACGCCGCGAAGCATCGTTTTTTCTTTGCCCGCCGATTGCACCGTTGGCGAGGCGCTCACACACAAGGGGCTGTATTCGCATTCGCGCATTCCGATTTATGGCGATAGCAGCAACACCGACACGATTGTCGGCTTTGTCCGCGCGCGGGACATTCTCAACGAGGGCGTCAAGAATGGGCTCGACAAGAAGCTCTTTGACCTCTCGCAGTCGGTGTATGTCGTGCATGTCAATCTCTCTGTGCTCAATCTGCTGAATCTATTTATTACTAAAGATGAACGTTTGTTTGTCGTGCAAGACCGATATGCGCAATTCGCCGGGATTGTTACGCTCGAAGACGCGATTGAGACATTGCTGGGCGAGGAGATTGTCGATGAATTTGACGAAGCAACAGACATGCAAAAAGCGGCGCAAGAGAGGAACAAAACAATCCGAATGAAATATCTCGATAGAATCAAGGATATTCAAGAGAAGTCGTAGGGGGAGCGATGGGCGGCGCTATGTTATTCCCTTTCTTTAAGCTCTTCCATGCTAGAATTTCAGGAACTGCAACTTGCTCACCAGACGGGTTTTAGCCACTCTTTAAGCTCTTCCATGCTAGAATGGTTGATAACAACGAGATATTAGCAGGGTAGTTTTAGCCACTCTTTAAGCTCTTCCATGCTAGAATTTGCCTATCTATCTCAATCATCTAGCCTTTGTTTTAGCCACTCTTTAAGCTCTTCCATGCTAGAATGCCGTAGGCGGCGTTCGCGGCTTCATCGCAGTTTTAGCCACTCTTTAAGCTCTTCCATGCTAGAATGCGAGCCGCGCGTTCCGCATTCGGCGCTACGTTTTAGCCACTCTTTAAGCTCTTCCATGCTAGAATATTAAAAAAGTTACTTTTCACCCTCTACAAGT
>JAAVGZ010000062.1 GCA_014799985.1 Helicobacter sp. | reverse complement strand
CGCACGGATTATGTCATGCTCCACAGCGCATGCGTCAACGTTATGCCTACGGCTCGAACATTGCCGCTGTGCGCTGTGGCTGGGACGTCAACATAAAGAGTAATGGAGAATCAAAGATAGTAGAATCCAAAGCGCGGCTGTGCTATGGCTTCGCCATAGCTTTGCGCGCGCTTTTTCTGGGGATTCTGTCATGTTGAGCGTTAGCGTTGCATCTCTATGCTTGGAATCTCGAAAGATTCTACCTATCCGTCATTGCGGGCATTCGTTAGAATGCGTGGCAATCAACCGTGTGCAAAGCTAGAATCATGAGGATTCTATGCCGTTTGATTGCTTCGCTTCGCTCGCAATGACAAGAAGCAACATCAGATGGGCGACTAAGGCGCACGCATTGCGCCACTGCGAGCACACAACGTGCGCGCACGCCTTCAGCCGCACGCACAAAATCGTTAACGAGGGCACTCCAAATCGCCCACTTGGTGTTTAGAATCTTCGGGCAAACTACCATTGTCATTAGCAAGGCGCTGGGGCAGGGCAGGCGGCGATGGAATGGCTGCGCGCATGTTTTAAGGATAATGAAAGTGATTTTCGATATAATGCGATATTCAAAATTAAAAAAGGAGACAGCTTTATGAAAAAGCTTTTGGTTTTCACAGCGCTTTGCAGCGCTTGGGTTTTCGCCGCAGATGAGGAAGCAAGTGCGCTTGAAAAAGCCTTCAGGGAAGGCAGCGCAAGCGGGCACATCGGCTTGTATGGGCAATACAAGAAGCTTGGCGAGGGCATAACAAACACAAACACCAAAGGGGAAACGAGCAACAAATCGGGCTATTTCGCCCCAAGCGCCTCGTTTGTGTACACCACAGCGCCGCTGCATGGGCTCTCGTTCGCCGCGGGGGCGTGGGCGACAGACGCGCTGTATGAGAAGCTCGATGGCGATTATGACGGCGCTTATGGCAACGCCGAGGGGATTGTCGAATCGAACGTGATGCTGCATGTGATGCACGCGAAGCTCGAGCATGCGGGGCTCGGATTTGTGTCCTATGGGCGCCAAGAGGTCGATTTGGAATGGGCTGTGGGCTACATTCAGGGGCTCGTGGTGAATGTTACGCCGATTGAGAATCTAAGCATTACGGCGTTTTGGGCGCAAAAATACGCGCAGGTCGAGTTCGATGAGATTTCGTCCCAATTCTTGAACATGAACGACAACAAGGGCATTCAAGGGCTTGATATTGCCTACACAATCGCCGACATCTTGACAATCAATCCCTATTATTACTATGCCGATTCGCTCTTGCAGATTCCGGGCATCAAGCTCACGGCTGATGTGAGCGCAGGGATTGTGCAGTCGACAACGATGTTGCATTATGCGAAAAGCTTGGTCGATACGAGCGTTACAAATGGTACATATAATGGTAGCGTGCTTGGGCTCACGGGCGCAGACCTCGCGGGGCAAGAGGACGGGCAATGGATTCAGATTGAGGAGACGCTCGCGTTTCCTAAGCTCGGATTCCATATCGGCGCGGGGTATATCAAAACCGACAAAGACGGCGGCGGCGGGCTGCTAGGCACATTTGACGACCACCAACCACTCGAAGAGGGCAACCACACTTTCGACCCCAATGTCTCGCAAGTCTATGCGTTTGTGGGCTATGAGCTCGGAATCTTCAGCGCAGGCGTGATGTATGGCAACACGAGCTATGACGCAGAGAGTGCGGTTACGGGGGCGATTGAGAGCTTCAAAGAAAACGAGATTGACGTAACTTTGGGCTTTGAGCTGCCCTATAATTTGGGCATTGAGCTCATCTATGCCTATGTCGATGACGATTTCAAAGACGCAGATGGTTCAAAGCCCGGAAGCTATAATCTGTTCAAGGGGCTTGTGCGTTGGACATTCTAAAAATTTGCTAATTTTTTTGCGTGCAATGGGGCGCGTTTGCGCGCATGTTGTGCTAGCTTTATAGATGTTTCAGGTTTTGTTTGCTATGATTATATAGTACTTGTAAACATCGAAATAGCTGGAGGTGGTTTATGTTGCGACAAACACGAGGAGATGTGCAATCTCCAAGAATCGTCGACTTTGAGACGGCAATCCTCAATCCAAGCGCGGATTTTGGCGGATTGTTCGCCCCAGAACGTTTGCCTGTGCTCAACACCATCGAAATGCGCAAGCTGCAAAAGCTGTCCTATATTGACTTCACCAAGGAAATTTTCACATTCTTGGGAATCAACCTCGATTCAGCCGTTTTGGATAGCGCGCTTTCGACCTATCGCCGCTTTGACAACCCAAACGAGCCTGTGGCTTTGCGCAAGGTCAATGATTCTCTATACATTCAAGAGCTCTTTCATGGACCCACGCGCGCGTTCAAAGACATGGCGCTTCAGCCGTTTGGGGCGATTCTGTGTGCGCTCGCCCAAAAGCGCAAAGAACGTTATCTGATTCTCGTGGCAACGAGCGGCGACACAGGACCAGCCACGCTCCAAGCGTTCCAAAACGATGCGAATGTCTTTGTCGTTTGCCTCTATCCCAAAAACGGGACAAGCGATGTGCAGCGCCGCCAGATGACGACCGTGAACGCGCCCAATGTCCGCGTTCTTGGAATCGATGGCAACTTTGACGATGCGCAAAGCGCGCTCAAGAGGCTGCTCGCCGATGATGGCTTCAAACAAGCGCTAGAAGCGCGGAGATTCCGTCTCTCGGCGGCAAACTCTGTGAATTTCGGGCGCATCATCTTTCAGATTGTCTACCATGCCTACACATCGCTCGGCTTCCCCGAACGCGGCGTCGACATCATTGTCCCAAGCGGCAACTTTGGCAATGCGCTCGGCGCGTTCTATGCCAAGCTGATTGGGTTTGACATTGGCAAGGTGGTCATCGCAAGCAACGCGAACAATGTCTTGACAGATTGGATTACGCGCGGCGTGTACGACATCAAAGAGCGTGCGCTCAAACAGACGCAATCGCCCGCCATGGACATTCTCAAGAGCTCGAATGTCGAGCGCATTCTCTATATGCTTTTTGGCGCAAGCCGCACGCGCGAGCTGCTCGAATCGCTCGATAGCAAGAAAATCTATGCGCTTAGCGCCAAAGAGTACATGGAGATTCAAAACTACTTTGATGCGACATTCTGCACAGACGAGGAATGCCGCTTGCTCATCGCGCGCTATGCCAAGCTCGGGCATCTTGTCGACCCCCACACCGCCACGGCGCTCAAGGCATACGAGCAGTTCAACAACATCAGCACGCGCGCCAAGATTGTCGTTTCGACAGCGGAATGGACGAAGTTCGCGCCCACCGTGGCGCAGGCTCTGGGCAAGGGCAAGCTGGGCGACAAAGACGCCCTCGCGTTTGTCGCGAAAACGCTCAACGCGCCGATTGCCCCGAGCATCGAATCGCTGTTTGACAAAGAGGAGATTCACAACAAAACGCTTGCGCCGAGCCAAATTAGCGGGGATATTTTGGACTGGATTACAACACTTTGAGCAGTTTTATGCTATAATAAATCAAATGACAAAAGGGAGAGAGAATGCGTAAAACACCATGGCTTATCACAACAGCTTTGGCATGCAACATGGCGCTTGCTGCTGACCCAACATTGCAGGGCTTGCAGCAGCAAATCAACGATTTGCAGCAGCGGCTCGATGAGGCAGAGGAGCGGGCTGATGAGATTGAGTATGAGGCAACGTTGAGCAAAGTCAAGTTTGGGCTAGAGTTTTCTAATAGTATTTCAAGCTTCAATACTTCTAATGGAAACGGAACAACTAATCATAATGGTGGCAAGTTTGCAACAGAAGTACATCTCAATATGAACGCACGCGTCAACGAGCGGACAAAATTTTCGGGGCGCTTGTCTGTTACGCGTGGTTGGGGCGATATGGGCTGGTCGAAGCTGCCTATGGAAATCGCCACAGGGCGCACGGCAGACGGCGGACCCATCGTGTTTTTGGAACGCGCCTATGTTGATTATATGATTCTCAATGGCTTGCACGCGACAATCGGGCGACAGCCCGCAACCGATGGACCAGGGAGCAACCTGCGCAACAACTCGGGGCGGCTCTCGACCTATCCTGCGTTGCTTGTGAATCTGCTCGGCGATGCGCTGATTTTCACCTATGCGCCCACCTATTTCGACCAATCGCAGCTCACATTCCGCGCGGGGTATTCGAAATTCTATCAATGGGTCGAGGGCAGCGGCTCGAACGAGCATTTCACGGGCGTGCAAAAAGACAGCGATGGCGATTTGCTGTTTGCCGAAGTTGAGGGCAAGCTGCCGCTCGGCGCGCTCGGCGACAACCTCGCGATTCTAAGCTATATCCAAACCATCAATTATAGCGCGCCCATCAACACCCAAGCGCTCGCGCTTGGACCCGTGAATATGGGCGACATTCAGGTGGTGAATCTGCATTTTGAGAACAACAAAATGCTCGGGCTTCCGTTCTCGTGGTTTGTGAGCGGCAGCTATTTCAACGCCAAAGCTGATGATGGCGATGACGCAGCGCGCAAGGTTGCGAGCGCAAACGGAATCAGCATCGAAACCCGCGCGCAGCTCGACAGCATGGCAGCGCAGAACGCGTCTTTGCAGCAGCTCCAAGCCGTTGCCGACAGGCTCAAGCTCAACAACGAGAACGCGTTCGCAATCCATGCCGGTGCGCGCGTTGATTTGCCGCTCGATTTCAAGATTGGCTATGAGTTCTTTCATGGCAGCCGCTATTGGTATGCGTTTAGCCGCCCAAGCATTCATGACCCGCTCGATTTTCGCAACACGCGCGGCGATGTGCATGACATCTATCTCATCTATCAGCTCGATTTCAACCAATTCTTGCGCGCAAGCTATACGAATATCCACAACAAATATTCCAACAACGGGCTTGCTTTTGGTGGCGCAGACCCCGTAGACCGTACAGCTGAAATCTTCATGCTCATGTACAATCTCAAATTCTAAAGGGGGAGATTATGCGAAAAATTATTCTTTCTGCCGCTCTTGTTTGCTTCGTGGGCGCTTCGTTTGCCCATGCCGAAGATTGTGGCTCGCTCATGAGCAAATATAAAGCCCCAGACCCGAGCAAAAAGACGATGGCACAGCTCAAGCGATGGGTGTCGCGCAAGCTCGAAAACAACGCTGACGCGCGCACGCTCGAGACTTGCTTGGTGGCTCAAGCAGCCGACAACCCCAACAAAGACCAAGTCGCGGGCAAATGACGCAGGGCGAGCAACAGATTCAAGACATCGTGTTGCGCCTCTGCACTCAAGCTATCAAAGAGGCAGAGCCCTATATCCTCGACTATTCCGAAAAGAGCGTTGCCGTTTTAGACAAGGTGTTGCGCCGCCACCAAAAAGAGTTGCGAGACAAGCAGGACAAAGACGAGGAGATGTGGCAGCTCACCTCAATCTATGGCGCATACATCGGCACGATGCTGCTATCAAAGGGGCTGTCGCGATGCGGCTATGCATGGAATCTCACCAAAGAAAACCTGCTCGTTTTGCAAAGCGATGCGCGTTCTCTCTCGCCTCTTGCAAAAGTCTATCATTGCCTGTGTGATGGGGAGAGAATCGAGAGCTTCTACCACGGCGCGCTTGCCCTTGCGCGCGAGGAGAGTGCGAAGCAAGGGCGATTATAGCCCTTGTGCTTGGGCAATCTGTTGTTGGAGCGTCATCATCTCGGCGATGCGCACGCTGCGTTCAACCGAGAGGTAGCGCATCATCGCTTCGCGAATGTTTGCCTTCTCGGCTTCGCTTTTGCCGCTGTTGGCGTTGCTTGTGTTTGCGTTGGAATCTGCCGATTGTGCAGCCGATTCCGCCCGCGCTGCGACTTCGGCGCGCGCCATATCCGCCACGCTCGCTGCCAATCCCGCTCCTGTCGTGCTACCCACATTGTTTTGCCCGACAAGCACGCTTTTCATCGAGTTTGTTGAACCGGTCGAGAGGCTCTTAATCTGTTGGTCGAGCCTTGCGAGCTCGGCTTCTGTGCTTTGCAATCGGCTCTTGAGCGCGTTGAGCGTCTTTTCGCTCAATGCTGTCGTGGCGTTTGTGAGCTCGCCGCTTGCATTGAGCTTGTCGAGCGAATCTTGCGAGGTCGTGGCTTGGGCTGTGTTCGCATTTGTATTGCTATTGCCTTGTTCTGCAAGTTTTTCCGAATCTTTGTCTTTATTAGACTCTGTTTTGCTATAATTTGCGAGTCTTTCGTAAGGATTGCTCGTATTCATCAGGTTAAGCTGTGTCATGGGTTGCTCCTTTTGCATTCTTGAACATAACAAAGCAAGAAGCGTTCCATGTTGATGTTTAAGCCCCAAAGGTTATAATGTGGCAAAAGAAAGGAGCGAGAATGTTGCAGATTCCGATGTTGCTAGACCTCCGCGAGGCATACCAAGCCATTGCCCCAGAGCTACAAGCCGCCTTGCGGGCGCATTGCGGGCAATCGCCGCAGTGTTTCGAGATTGTCGGCGAGGATTGGGGCGGCGCGCACGCGCTCGCGCTGCCAGCGGAGGGCTGCTCGCTCGCTGCGTTGCTGCGCACCTCGCCCTTTGCGCCCTCGAGCGATTGTTTGCTGCCGAGCCATCGCGAGCTTTTGTGCCTGAATCAGATTTTGCACCGCACGCCCAACCCAAACGACCTTTTGCGCCCGCTGTGCGGCTTCTCGTTTGTTTGTGTTGTCGAGCTCCAAAAGGCGGCGCGCAATCCTTACCCAGCCCAAACGGCGGGCGTGTTTGCGTATGGTAGCGATGAGGGCAGCGTCTATGAGCTGCTGCAAAGCTGCTATTATGAGATTCTTGCTCGCTTTGAATCGCGCGGTGTTTTTTGTTTGTTGGCGAGGGTGTGATGAGGTTGCTGTTGTGAGGGCTTGCTCGCAATGACAAAAAATAATGCAAGGCGATAGTCTTGTGTCATTGCGAGAGGCTTTAGCTTCGTAGCAATCAAACGTGTTGGGATTCCTTGCTCGTTGCTTGCCACGCTCGCACGTTGTGCTCGCTCGCAATGACAGATAGGTAGAATCTTTCGAGATTCCAAGCATAGAGATGTTTCGCTTCGCTCAACATGACAGAATCCCCAGAAAAAGCGCGCGCAAAGCTATGGCGAAGCCACAGCACAGCGCCGCTTTG
>JAAVGZ010000012.1 GCA_014799985.1 Helicobacter sp. | reverse complement strand
TCAAAGCGGCGCTGTGCTGTGGCTTCGCCATAGCTTTGCGCGCGCTTTTTCTGGCGATTCTTAGATTTTATTGTCATTGCGAGAGGCGTTAGCCCTCGTGGCAATCAAACGTGTGCAAAGCTAGAATCATGAGGATTCTCTGCTCGTTGATTGCTTCGCTTACGCTCGCAATGACCCAAACGAACGTCATTGCGAGCGAGTGTAACGAGCGCGGCAACCAACCGTGTTGAGAGTTCAGAGACGTTTGATTGCCGCGCGTCCTAACGGACGCTCGCAATGACACAAGGACACGTCATTGCAGCGAAGCGCGAGCGCAGCTTAAGTGCGCATATTTTTCTCGCGCAGCTGCCCGCATGCGGCGCTAATATCGAGCCCCAAGCTCTTGCGCAATGTGCAAAGCAGCCCGCGCGAAAGCAGAAACTCCTGAAACTTGCGCACCGATTCCGCGCTTGGGCGCGCAAACTCGCTGCCCTCATGCGGGTTGAACAAAATCAGATTCACCTTTGCCTTGAATCCATTCAACAGCCGCAAAAGCTCCTTTGCGCTCGCCAAATCATCATTCACATCTTTAATCATAATATACTCAAACAGCAGCCGCTTGCGCGAATCAATCGGGAATCGGCGCAACACATCGAGCACCTCGCGAATGTTGTAGCTTCGGTTCATCGGCACGAGCTTGGAGCGCAACGCGTCATTCACCGCATGCAGCGACAGCGCGAGCTGCACGCCGAGATTCAGCCTGCCAAGCTGCTCGATGCGCGGCGCGATTCCGCTTGTCGAAATCGTCTGCCTACGCGGCGCGATGCTGAGTCCGTCTTTGCTCGAGAGAATCCCAATCGCGCGCACGACATTGTCGAAATTATCGAGCGGCTCGCCCATGCCCATAAAGACGATATTGAGCCCCTTTTGCGGCGCGAAGCCGTTGTCGCGCTTGATATGCACGACCTGCGCGACAATCTCGCCCGCGCTAAGATTCCGCACGAATCCGCCCTTGCCTGTGCAGCAAAACGCGCAACCCACGCGGCAGCCAATCTGGGAAGATAGGCAAATGGTGTAGCGCGCCTCGCTCGGCTTTTCGCCACCCTCGCCGCTTTGCTCCTCGCGCATTTGCAATAGCACTGCCTCGTAGCTATGCCCATCTTGCGTGCCAAAGAGATATTTCTTGCTGCCATCAGCGCTGTGCTCGACTTTCAGAATCTCCACGCATTGTGTCGTGAAAGATTCCTTGAGCGCGGCGCGAAGCTCCTTTGAGACATTGCTCATCGCGTCAAAATCGTCAATATAGCGATGATAGAGCCAACCATAGATTTGCTTGGCGCGGTAGCTTGGCGCAAACTCGCGCGCGAGCTCATCGAGCGTGTAATCATAGATATTGCGCATAGTGTTCTTTGATGTACGATTCTAGCTTTGCGTTTGAGAGTTTGAAGTTTGCCATAAAGTCCTCATGCGCATTTTCGTTTGTGTAGTTTGTGATACAGAAGATTCCAAACGCTGGAATCTTGAAATGCTGTGCCACGCGCAAAACCGAGAAAAACTCCATGTTTTCATACGCGATTCCGCGTTCAAGAAATTGCAGCGCGAGGTTGGAATCGGTCGTGATGTAGTTGCTGCTATTGACGCAGATTCCGCCAAGCGGTGAATCGCCCGCAACGATGACATTTTCGAGCGGCGTGTAAGATTTTTTCTCCCATAGCGAAAGCTCGATTTGTGTCGCGGCGTTTGCCTCAAACACGCCTAGAAGCGGCAATGTCGGGTCGTAACTCCCCGCGCTGCCGATGAAGATGAGAATCTCGGGATTCTTTTGCAGTACGAGCTGCGTGAGATGTAGCGCGCACTCGACAAGCCCAACGCCGATGGTTTGCGCGAACGCAAAGCTTTCCATTTTGCCCGCACAGAGGAACATTAGAGCCTCACATCGATGTTGCGCGTGCGCAAGTATTGCTTGAGCGCTAGAATTGGAATCTCTTGGTAGTGGAACACGCTCGCCGCGAGCGCCGCGTCTGCGCCCGCGTTGAACGCTTGCGCGAAATGCTCCATTGTGCCTGCGCCGCCGCTTGCGATAATCGGCAGCTTGCAAACATCGCAAAGCGCATGCAGCGATTCCAAATCATACCCCGTCTTTGTGCCATCTGCGTCCATGCTCGTCAGCAGAATCTCGCCCGCGCCGCGCTCGACAATTTCATGCGCCCAATCAAGCAGCCTTGTTTGCGTCTTTTGCCGCCCGCCGTGCGTGTAGGCAAACCATGTTTTTTGCTCGGCGTCAAACTTGATGTCAATCGCCACGACAACGCATTGCGAGCCAAATCGCTGCGCCGCGTCTGTGATGAGCTGCGGATTCTGCAACGCTGCCGAGTTGATGCTGACTTTGTCGCAACCCGTTGCGAGCACGCGCGAGAAGTCATCGAGGCTCTTGATTCCGCCGCCAACGCAAAGCGGAATGAAGACATGCCGCGCGACTGATTGCAGCACGCCAAAGAGCAAATCGCGCCCCTCATGCGTGGCGGTGATGTCGAGAAACACGAGCTCGTCTGCGCCTTCGTCATTGTAGCGCTTCGCCACCTCGACCGGGTCGCCCGCATCGCTTAGCCCCACGAAATTGACGCCCTTGACAACGCGCCCATTTTTGATGTCAAGACAAGGGATAATGCGCTTGGTATTCATGCCATTCCTGTGCGATTTAGGTTACAATGTGTTATAATACCAAATGCCTTGTTGGATTGCAAGAGGATAGCAAAGGGATAGGCATGCGTGATTCCAAAGCCCATGTGCCCAAGAAACATTTTGGGCAGAATTTTTTGCACGATGTGTCCGTGCTCGATACAATCGTCCAATCCATTCCCCATGCGCATGATTGCCGCATTGTTGAGGTGGGGGCTGGCTTGGGTGATTTAACCAATCGGTTACTTGATTGTGGTCGGATATTGGCGTTTGAGATTGATAGGGACTTGCAAGCCCATCTTTCCCAAAAGTTTGATAGAGAGCTGCAAAAGGGTTCTTTGGAGTTTGTGTTTGGCGATGTTTTGGAGTTTTGGCAGGGCGAGAATCTGTTGGATTCCGCCTACATGCTCGTATCCAATCTGCCCTACTATATCGCCACAGCGATTGTTGTGCGTGCGTTGCATGATTGCTTGTGCAAGGCAATGGTTGTGATGGTGCAAAAGGAGGTCGCGCAAAAGTTTTGCGCGGTTTCTGGCAACTCGGCGCTGTCTGTGCTGGCGCAAAGTGTCGGCGAGTGCATGTGGGTTTGCGATGTGAGCGCAAGCGCGTTTCGCCCTGCGCCGAAGGTCGATTCGGCTGTGTTTAAAATCGTGCGCAAAAGCGAGATTCCGCCGCGCCTCGAAAACCTCTTGCAAGCCGCCTTTGCCGCGCCTCGCAAAACTCTGCACAACAACCTTGCGAAGAGCTACTCCAAGAATCTCATCGCACATGCCTTCGAGACGCTCGGTCTCGCGGCAAATGTGCGCCCGCATGAGCTCAACACACCGCAGTATCACCAATTGCACAGAATACTCGAAAAAGGTGAAACCAATGGAGAATAACGAAGAAAGAGAACAGGAACACAGGAGCGATTCGACAGAGAGCAAGGAGAAAACGGACGCAAAAGAGGGCGGCAACAAGCGGCGATTTCGCAGCAGGACGCGCGCCAAAAGCCCCGAAAACCGCAAAAAACCCGCGCCAAACGACAAAGTGGGCGAGAAAAAACACAAAAGCGCAGAGGGCGAGCGGCGCGCGAAGAATCCCGCGCGGGACGATTTGAATCTGATGAGCGACCTCAAGAAGGGCGTGGAGATTAACGACAAGATTCAGCAAAGCCGCGTGGCAACGCACCACAGCTTGGACAAAAACAACACGGGCAAGGTGCGCATCACGCCGCTTGGCGGGCTTGGCGAGATTGGCGCGAACATCACGGTGATTGAGACGGAGAATAGCGCGATTGTCGTTGATGTGGGCATGAGCTTCCCCGATGCGGGCATGCATGGTGTCGATATTCTCGTGCCCGATTTTAGCTATTTGGAGATTATCAAAGACAAAATCGCGGGCGTGGTGATTACGCATGCGCATGAAGACCACATCGGCGCTGTGCCCTATCTCTACAAAAGAATGCAATTCCCGCTCTATGGCACGCCGCTGCCGCTTGGCATGATTTCGAGCAAGTTCGATGAGCATGGGCTCAAGAAGTTTCGCTCGCTGTTTCGCGTTGTCGAGAAGCGCAAGCCGATTGTGATTGGCGATTTCGAGATTGAATGGATTCACATCACGCATTCGATTATCGACTCATCGGCGCTCGCGATTCGCACGAGCGCGGGCGTGATTCTGCACACGGGCGATTTCAAGATTGACCACACGCCGATTGACGGATTCCCAACCGACTTGCACCGCCTTGCGCATTATGGCGAAGAGGGCGTTTTGGCGATGCTAAGCGATTCGACAAACTCGCACAAGGTGGGCTATACGCAAAGCGAGGCGACCGTGGGACCGACATTTGACAATCTATTCGCAAAAGCCGTTGGGCGCGTGATTATGAGCACGTTTAGCAGCAACATTCACCGCGTCTATCAGGCGATTGAGCATGGAATCAAATACAACCGCAAAGTCGCCGTGATTGGGCGCTCTATGGAAAAAAACCTCGAGATTTCGCGCCAGCTTGGCTATATCAACCTGCCGCAAAATATCTTTATCGAAGCGCATGAGGTCGATAAATATCCCGATAACGAAGTGCTCATCGTTACGACAGGCTCGCAGGGCGAGACGATGAGCGCGCTGTATCGCATGGCAACAGACGAGCATCGCCATATCAAGATTAAGCCCACAGACCATGTCATCATCTCGGCGAAGGCGATTCCGGGCAACGAGACAGCGATTTCGACCGTGATTAACTTCCTCATGAAAGCCGGCGCGAGCGTTGCCTACCAAGACTTTAGCGAGATTCATGTGAGCGGGCACGCGGCGCAAGAGGAGCAAAAGCTGCTTTTGCGGCTCATCAAGCCCAAGTTTTTCTTGCCCGTGCATGGCGAGTATAGCCATATCCACAAGCACCGCGAAACGGCGATTAAATGCGGCGTGGCGGAGAAGAATATCTTGCTCATGGAAGACGGCGACCAGATTGAGATTACGCCCACGACAATGCGCAAGGTCAAGAGTGTGCGCACGGGCAAGAGCTACATCGACAATCAAATCAGCCGAGAAATCGAGAACGATGTCGTGCTCGATAGGCAGAAAATGGCGAACGAGGGCGTGTGCTTTCTCGCCGCCGAGATTCTAAGCAAAGAGGCGAAATTCGCCGACAAGCCGAAGTTTAACTTGCTCGGAATCATCGGGCACAAAGAGGAGCGCAGCTACACCAAAGAGCTCGAGGACGCGCTCACGCTCTTTCTTTCTGCATGCAAAAAAGAGACGCTCGGCAACGCGCGCGCGCTCGAAAACGAGATGCGGAATCTGCTCAAAAAGCAGCTGTTCAAGAAGACCAAGCGCTATCCTGCGATTGTGATTTCGCTCTTTTTGCGCTAGGAATCGCGATGTCGGGGGTTGAAATTTTCGAGCAAACCCTGCGCTTGCAGGCAGACGCGCTGTTGTTTGCGAGCCAGAATCTCGATGAAAAACAGATTGAGAGGGCGATTGCGATTCTCTACAACACGCGCGGCAAGGTTGTCGTGAGCGGCGTGGGCAAGTCGGGGCTCGTGGGCGCAAAGATTGCCGCGACACTCGCGAGCACGGGCACGCCGAGCTTTTTTTTGCACCCCACAGAAGCCATGCATGGCGATTTGGGCATGTTGCAAAAGGGCGATTGCTTGCTCGCGATTAGTTATAGTGGCGCGAGCGAGGAGCTGCTCGCGCTGCTGCCGCACATCAAGCGGCTTGAGATTCCGATTGTCGCGATGAGTTGCGCGCAAAATAGCGCGCTTGCTAGCGCGGCAGACGCATTTTTGAGCGTCTTTGTGCGCCAAGAATCATGCCCGCTTCACATCGCCCCAACGAGCTCGACAACGCTCACGATGGCGCTTGGCGATGCGCTCGCCGGCGCGCTCATTCAAAAGCGCGGCTTTGGCAAGGAAGATTTCGCGGCTTTGCACCCGGGTGGCACGCTCGGGCGGCAGCTTTTTGTGCGTATCAAAGACATCATGCGCACGCGCAATCTGCCGCTAATCCCGCCGTCTATGCCGCTCAAAGATGCGATTGTCGCGATGAGCGAGGGGCGACTCGGAAGCGCCATTTTGGTCGAAGACAACCGGTTGTGCGGGATTCTTAGCGATGGCGATTTGCGCCGTGCGATGATGCGCGAGGATTTCGATTTCGCCACGCCTTGCGCGCGCTACGCGACAGCAAACCCGCTATATAGCGATGATTGCGAGGCTTTGGCTGTCGAAATTCTGCGCAAAATCGAATCGCACAAAATCCAGCTGTTGGTGATGACAGATTCTCAAAAACATGTCGTTGGTGTCGTGCATTTGCATGACTTGATTGAGGCAAAGATAAAATAAATATTGCCAACAATAACAAGCAAAAGGAGGAAGAATGGACATTTTGGTGAGTATCATTATCCCTGCTTACAACACAGAATTTGTCGTGGGCAATGCGATAATGAGCGCTCTTGCGCAAGAGCTCGAACCTGTCGGGGGGGGGGCAGAAATTGAAGTGATATGCGTTGATGATGGCAGCAGCGATGGCACATTGCGCGTTATGAATGAGCTCGCCGCGCTTGACTCGCGCGTTCGCGTGGTTGCGTTGCCCCAAAATGTGGGCACATTTGCTGCGCGCATTGCGGGCGTGCAAGAGTCTCGTGGCGAGTTTGTGCTGTTTTTGGACAGCGATGATGTGATTCTAAAGCATTGTGTAGCAGCCTATTTGCAGGCATTGCAGGGCGAATCGGACGTGGATATTGTGTTTGCCAATCGCATCACACACAGCGAGAATGCGCAAAAAATTACGCGCAATTTTCCGCATCTTGCCGCGCCCTGTGCGCTGTTTGGGGCGCAAATCTTTGCCGAAGTTTTTGCGACCAAAACATGGCAAAGCTCGCGCTGGACGCAAACGGGCAAACTCTATACACGCGCGATTTTGTTGCAAGCCATTGACTTTGTGCGCGAAACATGGGGCGGGATTCCGCGCGGAATCTCGGGCTTTGAAGACGCGCTCTTTAGCTTCGCGATTCTGCAATTTGCGCAAAAGGCGCTCGTGCTCGATGAGATTTTGTATGAATATTTATGGCGCTATCGAGACGAGAAAATGCGCAATATCGTGAAATGCACTTCGCCACAAACGCGCTTTGCGCAAGAGGCGCGCGTGATTGGGCTCATGCAAGCGCTTGCAAACACGCAAAAGGTGCGCGATTCCACGTTGTGTGCGCATGTCGATAGGGTTTTGCGACATATCAAGTATGATTATTGCGCAGGGCAGCGGCATGGCGGCGTCTTTATCGCGCTTGATGCGGAAAACAAGGCGAGCATTTTCCCCGTCTATCTGCGCGCTGTGGCAAGCAGCATGCGCTATGGCAAGCGCAGGCGCGCGCTTAAGCGAATGTTGCTATTTATGATAAGTTTGGGTAGAATCAGGCGGTAGGAACAAAAAAGCTAGGAGGCGCTGTGTTTGAGAAGATTGATTTGTTGATACGCGGCATTGAGGGCTCGAGAGAAGAGATTGAGATTCTATTGAGCATGGCAAAGATTTCGTTTTTGGACTATATCCTCATCAAGCGCGGCGAGCAGCTCCCGCCCGATGGCGTGGGGGCTTGGACATTGCAACAGATTGATATGGAGGTTGCGCAGCTGCGTGAGCACATTGAAGCGCTCGAGAAAATCAAAAACGAAATTTTGATGTAAAATCTCGAATCTCGCCCATTTTTTAAGCAATCTATAAGCTAATTAGGGATACAATCACATTTCCAAAGTTGGAAAGGCACATTGTTTGCCCTTGTCCTCTTGGTGTTGTTCTTTGAAGCCAATTCCATATTCGGTTTTATGATCTTTGACAACTAAGCAAGAATCAAAGCTGTCTTGTCGCTTGCAAGAGTGCAAGCAAAACAAGTTCCCTTTTTGGGAGCAGCTTTTTCTTTTGTTAACACAACAATTTCTTATTCTTATGAGTGATGCTTGTGAGCAGAGGAAAACTCGGAATCGAGCAGAAATGTTCGGTTCGCAATTTCATGGGTTGAGGTTGGGCAATCAAATGCTTGATTCTCAATTGCAAAGATTGAGTGTCAGACTCAATTTGAAATGCGAATTGCAAAGGATTTTGCGGTGATTTTGTGGGTTGTTGAGAAAAATGCGATTGAGCGCACTTTTGGTGCGTGATTGAGCATTTTTTGAAAACTCCCGCAAAAGCACTCGAAAGCCGCAGAAATTTTTATGGAGAGTTTGATCCTGGCTCAGAGTGAACGCTGGCGGCGTGCCTAATACATGCAAGTCGAACGATGAAGCCCTAGCTTGCTAGGGCAGATTAGTGGCGCACGGGTGAGTAACGCATAGATAACATGCCCTTTAGTCTAGGATAGCCACTGGAAACGGTGATTAATACTGGATA
>JAAVGZ010000061.1 GCA_014799985.1 Helicobacter sp. | reverse complement strand
GTCAAGATTAAAGAGCAATGGAGAATCAAAGATTGTGGAATCCAAAGCGGCGCTGTGCTGTGGCTTCGCCATAGCTTTGCGCGCGCTTTTTATTGGGGATTGTTTGCTTTGTTGTTGGGGATTCTTAGAGAATCTGGCAATTGTCATTGCGAGAGGCGCTAGCCTCATGGCAATCAACCGTGCGCGAAGCTAGAATCATGGGGATTCTTTGCCCGTTGATTGCAACGCTAGCCCTCGCAATGACACAAGATTATCGCTTCGTATTATTTTCTCATCATTGCAGCAAACAACATGCGAGCGTGGCAATCGAACACATCAAACATTCATGGGCAACCGATTGATTCACTTGCAATGACATTTGGAATCTTGCTCAATGCAACCCGAATACCAACAAAAACGTTGATGAGCCACAACGCAAACAATGGCGCGCTCAAAAGCCGCAATCATTTCAGCCATTTTTATGCTTTTTGCGTGTATTATTGATACTTAGGATACCCAGAAGGAGCACCAAATGCAAACACGTATTTTATGTCTCTCTGTGCTTGTATTGTTCTTTTGCGCTTGTGAATATCAACGTAAGATTACGGCTGCGGAGATTGGTTGTAGAAAAGAATACATTATTTTTCCTGAAGGAGAAACGCAACTAGCAGGAAATCTTCCTGATTATTGGATTGCACGTTGTGGCAATCGAGAATTTAGCTGCACGAGGTTTTATTATACTGTCTTTAGCGAACCCACTGCAAAATGTTCAGAAATCTTGCCACAGCAACCTTACCAACAACCCTATCAGCAACAATATCAACAGCCATACCAACAACCACAACAACAATATCAGCAGCCGCAGCAATCCTATCCACAACAATATCAGCGCTATTAATTTACTATAGAATCGGAGTTTTTAAATCACAAACCAAGCTTGCCCAAGCAATCAAGTGCCCATGAATGCTCGCAATGACAATCCAAGCCTTTTGCGCCCCCGATTGCATATTATATGTTATAATAGCACCAAAAATGGGATTGGCGAATGAACATTACGATTGTGGGTAGTGGCTATGTGGGGCTTGTGAGCGGGGCGTGTTTTGCCGAAGTGGGCAATCGGGTCGTGTGCATCGACAAAGATGCGCGCAAAATTGCGGCGTTGCAGAGGGCAGAGATTCCCATCTATGAGCCCGGGCTCAAAGAAATGATTGTGCGCAACCAAAAGCGCGAGCAAATCTTTTTTGCCACCGAGCTAGGCGAGGGGCTGCGCCGTTGCGAGGTCTTGTTTATCGCTGTGGGGACGCCGATGGGCGAAGATGGCGGCGCTGACTTGGGCGCTGTTTTGGCTGTGGCGCGCGAGATTGGGCAACAAATGGAATCGCCACTCGTTGTCGTGAACAAATCGACAGTGCCTGTCGGCACAGCCAAGCTCGTGCATGCGGCAATCAGCGAGGAGCTGCGCAAGCGCGGCAAGAATCTCGCCTTCGAGGTCGTGAGCAATCCCGAGTTTCTCAAAGAGGGCGCGGCGATTAACGATTTCATGCGCCCCGATAGAATCGTTGTGGGCGCGGACAACGAGGATTCGTTCGCGCTCATGCGTGAGGTCTATGCGCCGTTTATCCGCAACCACGACAGGCTGATTGAGATGAGCGTGCCGAGCGCCGAGATGACAAAATACGCCGCGAACGCGATGCTGGCGCTCAAGATTAGCTTCATCAACGAGATTGCGAACATCTGCGAGGCTGTGGGCGCTGATGTGAACGAGGTGCGCATCGGCATTGGCAGCGACAATCGGATTGGATATAGCTTCATCTACCCCGGCTGCGGCTATGGCGGGAGCTGCTTTCCAAAAGACGTCAAGGCGCTCGAGAAAATCGCCGCCGATTGCGGCGTTGCCTCGCGGCTCATCACCGCAACGCGCGAGACAAACAGCGCCCAAAAGCGCGTGATTTTTGACAAAATCAAGGCGCATTTTGGGAATCTCTCGGGGCTCTTGTTTGGCATCTGGGGGCTTAGTTTCAAGCCGGGCACGGACGACATGCGCGAGGCGACATCGATTGACGTTGTGCGTGCATTGCTTGGCGCGGGCGCGCGGGTGGCGGTGTATGACCCCAAGGCAATGGAGCAGGCGCGCACATTCTATCTGAAAGATTGCGAAATTGAATATAAAGACAACAAATACGATGCGCTCAACGGCGCTTCGGCGCTCGTTTTGCTCACAGAGTGGCAGGAGTTTCGCAGCCCCGATTTTTTCGAGATAAAAGAGCGGCTCAAAAACCCCGTGATTTTCGATGGGCGCAACCAATACAGCGCCCAAAAGCTCAAGAGATTCGGCATTTCGTATTACCAAATCGGCGTGCAAAAAAGCCTTGCGGAGCAGAATTGATGAGGCAGGTTTGGCACAAAAGCCGCGCTTTTTTGGGCGCAGCAATCATCGCGACATCGCTTGCGACATCTTTTGTCGGTTGTCAGCTTTACCAAGAAGCCTTGCGCAATGACGAGCGCACCGAGCTCTATATGAGCGCGACACGCAAAGCCGAGATTCTCAACCAATTGCGCACAGAAGCCGTCATCTTGGCAACGAACCTCAATATCGTCTCTCCCGAGAGATTCCCGCCAAACGATGGCGCTGTGTTTTTGATTGACATTTTCATCGCCCAAGATTCGAACGACCCCGACAAACGCGGGCTTTTCAACCCCGTGTATGCGTTGTGGCTCGATGGCGCGCCGCCGCAGAAAATCACGCGCCTAAGCCGCGATGAGCTGATTGCCCAAAATGTCCCCTATGTCTCGCCATGGGGCGAGTATTTCCTCGTTTCTTTCGAGCGTCCCTACATGTCAACCATGCAGCTCGAGGTCGAGCGCAAGGGGCTTGAGCGCGCCACATTGCGCTTTGCACCGAGCAAAACTGAAGAATCACTTAAGAAGCTCTAGGAGTGGCGCGTGCGTTTGGATAGGGCGATTGCTTTGCAATACGACATCAGCCGCGAAAAGGCGCAAGGTTGGATTGCGCAAGGCAATGTGCGCGTGAATGGGCGCGTTGTGCGCAAAGCCGCACAAAATGTAGACGACAGCGCGTGTCTCACGCTCGATTCTACCGATGACTTTGTGGGGCGCGGCGCGTACAAGCTGCTTGGCTTTTTGGATAACCACCCCGACATCACCCCAACGCAGGTGCTCGACATCGGCAGCAGCACGGGCGGATTCGCCCAAATCTTGCTCCAAAAGGGCGCGCAGCAGGTCGTGTGTGTCGATGTCGGCAGCGCGCAGCTGCACAGCAGAATCCGCGCCGATTCGCGCGTGCGCGTGTTCGAGCAAACCGACATTCGCGATTTTCGCTCCGCGCCGTTTCCGCTCATCACGTGCGATGTCTCGTTCGTGTCGCTTACGCACATCTTGCCGTCCATCGCGCGGCTGTGCGCGGGCGAGGCGATTGTGCTTTTCAAGCCCCAATTCGAGGTGGGCAGGGACGCAAGGCGCAACAAAAAGGGCGTTGTGCTCGACAGCGCGCGCGTTGAGCAGGCGTTGCATGCCGTGTGCGCGCAGTGCCAATCGCTTGGATTCGTGTTGCGCGGTGTCGAAGCATGCCAAATTGCGGGAAGGGAGGGGAATGCAGAATCTTTTCTCTATCTCTCACGATGACAATGTAACATCGCTTGCGATTGGCAAATTTGACGGATTGCACCGCGCACACCGCGCGCTTTTCGCGTCTCTTGGCGCGGGCGGGGCTGTTTTGGTGGTACAGATTCCAAAGCAGATTCTAAGCTCTATTGCGATGAAGCAAGAGCTGATTCCGTTTCCCATTTTCGAGGTGCAATGGGAATCGATTCGCGATTTGAGCGGCGCAGATTTTTTCGCGCTTCTGATGCGCAAGTTTCCGCGCCTTTCGCGTGTGGTTGTCGGCGAAGACTTTCGCTTTGGCAAGAATCGCGAGTGTGGCGCGGGCGACATCGCGTGTCTGTTTGCGGGCGAGGCGGTCGTGATTCCCGAGATTTCCTATCATGGTTGCCCGATTCACACCGACACCATTTGCGCGCTGTTGCAAAATGGCGAGATTGCGAGGGCAAACGAGCTCTTGGGGAGAATCTATGCGATAGAGGGCGCGGTTGTGCGCGGGCAGGGGCTTGGCAAGAAGAATCTAATCCCGACACTCAATGTCTGCGCGCCCGATTTCGTGCAGCCACAGAGTGGCGTGTATCTTACTTATGCGAAACTCGATGATTTGTTTTATCGTTCCATCAGCTTTCTGGGCAATCGCTTGAGCACAGATAATCAATTTGCGTTCGAGACGCATTTACTTGCGCCCGAAAGAGGAATGCCGCATGTCATAGAAAATGCGAGCGTCTATCTTTTTGAATCACAGATTCCTAGCAAAATGTCCGTTTATTTTTTGCAGCGCCTGCGCGCCAATCGCAAGTTCGCCGATTTGTCGGAGTTGCGCGGGCAAATCGAGCATGATGTGCAACAGGCGCGCACGCTACACCAAGCAATCGCCCTGCCGCTTGCGCGCGAGGAGAATGCGTGAAAGACGAGCTTTTTAGAAATCATGACATCAAGCATTTCTGCTTTGACGCGCAGGTTGCGGCGGTTTTTGATGACATGCTCGAGCGTAGCATTCCGTTTTATGCGCCTCTGCTGTCGCTTGTGAGCGATTTTGTGTTGCGGCTTTTGCCAAGCGGCGCGTTGCTTGTCGATTTGGGCAGCTCGACAGGCAATCTCTTGCTACAAATCGCCCAAAAGGCGCGCGCGAAGGGGCAGGAGATTCGCCTTGTCGGGGTCGACAACTCGCCCGACATGCTCCAACGCGCGCGGCTCAAGGCGGACGCGCTGGGCGCAGATGTGAGCTTTGTGTGCGCCGACATGCTCGACTATGCCTTTGGGCAGGCTGATTGTTTTGTGTGCAACTATACATTGCAATTCATCGCGCCACAACATCGCCCCGATGTGCTCAAGAAAATTTATGATTCTCTCAATCCACATGGAATCCTGATTTTTAGCGAAAAAATCCACACAACGCATCAGGCTTTAAACGAAGCTTTTGTCGAGCAATACCACGATTATAAGCATGCGCAGGGCTATTCGCTCGGCGAGATTGCAAAAAAACGCGAGGCGCTCGAAAATGTGCTTGTGCCCAACACGCATGAGCAGAATCTCGCGCTTTTGAGGGGCGCGGGCTTTCGGACAACGCAGATTCTGTTTGCGTGGGTGAATTTTCAAACCATTGTTGCAATAAAGGAGGAATAAATGAATGCCATAGAAATCTTGCAAATGCTTGTGCGCAAAGAGAGCATCACGCCAAACGAGTCGGGAATCTTCGCCGACATCAGGGCGCTCTTGCCCGAGTTTACGTTCGAGACGCTCGAAAAAAATGGCGTGCACAATCTCTTTGGCTATCGCGATTTTGGGAATGCGGGCGCTGATTCCTTGCACCTTTGCTTCGCTGGGCATGTCGATGTCGTGAGCGCGGGCAGCGGCTGGAGTGTCGCGCCCTTTTCGGGCGTGCAAAGCGGCGATTTTGTCTATGGGCGCGGCACGCAAGATATGAAAGGCGGAGTCGCGGCTTTTGTCGCGGCGCTTGGGGACGAAAGCAACTTTCGCGATTTCAAAGGGAGAATCTCGCTGTTGCTCACGAGCGATGAAGAGGGCGATGCGATTTATGGCACGCAAGAAATGCTAAAAAACCTCAAAGCGCGCGACATGCTGCCTCATTACGCGATTGTCGCCGAGCCCACGGCAGAAAAATGGGTGGGCGACACGATTAAAATCGGGCGGCGTGGCTCGATTAATGGAATCGTGCGCATTAAGGGCGTTCAGGGGCATGTGGCGTATCCGTCCAAATGCGACAACCCTGTGGACAAAATCGCCCCGCTGCTGCCCAAGATTGCGGGCGTGGAGCTCGATAGCGGCGATTCGCATTTCGAGCCCTCGCGCATCGTCATCACCGACATTCGCGGCGGGCTCGAAGCCGTGAACATCACGCCAAGCGAGCTCAAACTGATGTTCAATGTGCGCAACTCGACAAAGACGACCAAGGAATCGCTGCGCAACTATTTAGAAGATGTGCTGGCTGATGTGCCGCATGAGCTCGAGCTCAAGGCGAGCTCTTTTGCGTTTCTGACCAAGCCCGATTCGCGCGTGATTCAGATTATGCGCGATGTGTTGCAACAGCGAGGCTGTGCGCCCACGCTCTCGACAGGCGGCGGCACGAGCGATGCGAAATATTTCGCCGCGTTTGGTGTCGATGTCGTGGAATGCGGCGTGTGCAACGACAGAATCCACGCTGTCGATGAGCGCGTGCATGTGCGCGAAATCGAGGAGCTTGTCGCAATCTTTGCGCAGGTGATTCGCGCGTTTGGGAGCGCGCAATGATATGCGTGTTTGATTGCGAGACGATTCCAGATGTCGAGCTTTTAAGTCGTGTTTATGGCTATCAGGGCGATTTTTTGAGCGTGTGCGAGCAGGCGTTTGCGCAGGCAAAAGAGCAGAGCGGCAGCGAGTTTTTGCCCCATTGTTTCCATAAAGTGATTACTATTGCAGCGCTGATTGCACAACCAAATGGAATGATGCTGCGTTTGGGCTGCTTTGAAGCGGGCAAGAGTGAGCGCGAAATCATCGAAGCGTTCCTCACGTATTTGCAAAAACAACCGCGCTTGGTCAGCTTTAATGGCAGAGGATTCGACATGCCGATGTTGCTTTTGCGCGCCATGCGCTACAACCTGCAAGCGGGCGCGTATTTTGAGACGAAGAATCCCGCTGTGGGCAAGGACAAATGGGAGAACTATCGCCAACGTTTCAGCGAACGTTTTCATCTCGATTTGTTCGATTCTTTGGGGCATTTTGGCGCGGCAACGCGCGGGCTAAAGCTGCACAACATCGCGAGCGCATGCCAGCTGCCCGGCAAGTTTGATACGCAAGGCGATGAGGTCTATCGCCTCTATGCGGAGGGCAAAATGGGCGCAATTGACGCCTATTGTGAATCCGATGTGCTCAATACATATTGGTTGTTTTTGAAATGGCAATTGCTTTGTGGGCAGTTCGAGCTTGCGCATTATCGCGCATGCTTGCAAAACTTGCAACAGCAGATTCCCGAGCAAAAGCCCTACACAGCAGCATTTATGGAGGCAATCCAAGCAGAATTAGCAAGGAGTGAATAAATGCTTTCAAAAGAGATTGAAACCTTTAAAGATTTGCGCTACGAGGTGCGCGCGTATGCGGCTTATCTGTTTTTGCGCAATATTAAAAATCATTTGCCCGTTGTTGAGTTGAGTAAAATTCATGAAGGCTTGCAAAAAATATTCAAAGAAATCGGGAGTGTCGATGCGGCATATATCCTCGATTCGCATGGCACACAGGTGATTGAGACGATTACAGGGCATGTCCAAAACCCAAGCGCGCGGGGCAAAAACTTCAACCACCGCGCCTATTTTTATCGCGCGATTGAGGAGCGCAAGTGTATCTTGACAGACCCATATCCCACGCGCAACGATGGGAATCTTGTCGTTACGGCAGCCTACCCAATCTACAACGAGGCGCATGAGCTGCAATATGTCGCCTGCCTCGATTTCGAGCTGCCCCAAGCCATTCGCCTCGCGCAGCCAACGACACTCTCGGTTGGATTCGAGCATTTTAGCAAGCTCATGTATGGCGCGCTCTCGTTGCTGCTGCTCGCTGTGGCGTTTTTGCTGCTCGTGCGCGGCGTGTTGAGCATTTTGCATGGAATCCAACACTTCAACACGCTCGATATTAAGGAGATTTTCGAGGCGACCATTTTGCTCACGCTCTCGCTCGCGATTTTTGACCTCGTCAAGACGCTGTTTGGGCAAGAGGTTCTGGGGCGCGGCGTGAGCCACGACCACAAAATGGCGCACCAAACGATGATTCGCTTTCTGGGCTCGATTATCATCGCGCTTGCGATTGAGGCGCTCATGCTCGTGTTCAAGTTCACGATTACCGAGCCCGATAAAATCGTGTATGCGATTTATCTGATTGGCGGTGTCGCGCTGCTGCTGATTGGGCTTGCGATTTATATCTATTTTGTGTATAGTATCAAAGAAAAGGCGGACTAATGCGTGTCGCGATTGTCGACTATGGTGCTGGAAACATTGCGAGTGTCAAGAATGCGCTTTTGGCTGTGGGCGCGGAGGGAATCTTGGTCGATTCGCCTGCGCGCCTGTTTGACTTTGCGCGCGTCATCGTCCCCGGTGTGGGCGCGTTTGGCGCGGCGATGCAGGCGTTGCGCGCAAAGGGCTTTGAGCCCGCGCTGCGCGACTATGCGCAAAGCACAAACGAGGGCGAGAACGCACTCTTTGGAATCTGCCTCGGCATGCAGCTTCTGTTTGACGTGAGCTATGAGTTTGGCGAGCATGCTGGGCTTGGCATTGTCGCGGGCGAGGTCGTGCCGCTACAAAACGCGCCGAAGATTCCGCACATGGGTTGGAATCAGCTGCATTTTGTGCGCGATTGTGCGCTGAATGTCGGGCTTGCGCCAAGCGAGTTTCTGTATTTCGTGCATAGCTATTGCGTCAAGCCACGCGATAGCGCCGTGATTTGGGCGCAGACGGACTATGGGCAAAGCTTCGTGAGCGCGATTGCGCAGAATCGCGTCTATGGCTTGCAGCCCCACCCTGAAAAGAGCCACAACATTGGGCTCAAGATTTTGGAGAATTTTATTAAAAACTAAGGAGATTCCATGTCGTTTGAGATTATTCCCGCGATTGATTTGAAAAATGGCGAGGTCGTGCGCCTCACGCGGGGCGTGATGGACAGCGCGAAGATGTATGACACCAACCCCGTTGCCGTTGCGCAGCGGTTTGAAGAAATGGGCGCGCGCTGGCTGCATTTGATTGACCTAGACGGCGCGATTGCGGGCAAGCCCGTGAATCTCGATGTGATTACGCAGATTCGCAAACAGACAAACCTGCAAATCGAGCTAGGCGGCGGAATCCGCAACGAAGACGGGATTAAGCGCTATCTCGAGCTTGGAATCAACCGCGTGATTCTGGGCTCTGTGGCGATGCGCGACCCTCTTTTTACGATTAGCATGGCAGAGAAATACCCCATTGTCGTGGGCATTGACG
Source organism: Helicobacter sp. (assembly GCA_014799985.1). GTDB lineage: Bacteria > Campylobacterota > Campylobacteria > Campylobacterales > Helicobacteraceae > NHYN01. The sequence goes on along the minus strand of JAAVGZ010000061.1, from coordinate 5,804 downwards.
CCAAAGACGGCTTTGTGAGCGTCAGCGGCTGGGTCGAGCAGGGCAAGATGCAGGCTGTGGAGCTCGCCGAGCTTTTTCGGGGCATTCCGCTTGCGGCAATCATTTGCACGGACATCGGGCAAGACGGCACGCTTGGTGGAATCAATTTTGCTTTTAGTGAGGAGATTGCCGCGGCGAGCGGGCATGCTGTGCTGGCAAGCGGTGGGCTTGCGAGCGAAGAAGAGATTGACAAATTGAGGCAATCGAAGCTCGGCGGCGTGATTGTGGGCAAGGCTTTTTATGAGGGGCGCGTGAATTTGGAACGCGTTTTGCAAAAATTAAACTAACTTCTGATAAAATGCTACCTACAAATCTTTTGATTTCGATGTTGAACTTTTAAAAAGGAGTCCCGTGAAACTGCTTGTAGTTGATGATAGCTCAACGATGAGACGAATTATCAAGAATACCTTAGCGCGGCTAGGCTATGACGATGTTCTTGAAGGCGAAAATGGCGTTGAGGGCTGGGAGAAAATGGACGCTAATGGTGATGTGAAAGTGCTCATCACAGACTGGAATATGCCCGAGATGAATGGGCTCGACCTCGTGAAAAAGGTGCGTGCCGATTCGCGTTTTACCGATATTCCTATCATTATGGTAACGACAGAAGGGGGCAAGGCAGAGGTGATTACAGCGCTCAAAGCGGGCGTGAACAACTACATCGTCAAGCCCTTCACTCCACAAGTTCTCAAGGAAAAACTCGAAGCTGTTTTAGGAACGAACGAAGGCTGACGGGTTTTTGGGACATGAAAGAGTTTTATTATGAGCTATGGGTTGTCCCCAGCGGCTATGCAGAGCTCTTTGCCGATTTCTTGTTGCAAACCACGCAAGAAGCCATTGAAGAGCGCGAGATAGACGGCAAAAGCGCGTTTGTCGTGTATAGCGAGGAGTCGCCAGATGCGCTGCTTTTGCAGCTCGATTCCTTTGTTGGAATCTTGCGCGAGCGCCTAAACGAGGACATCTCATACACGCATAGCCTCGCTCAAAAGCCCAATCGCGATTGGATAGAATCCTACAAACAATCCGTTATGCCCGTTGTTTGCGGAGATTTCGCCGTGCGCCCCTCATGGCATGACAAAAACGCGCTGTGCGTGAGCGGCGCGCTTGTCGACATTGTCATCGACCCTGCGCTCGCCTTTGGCTCGGGGCATCATGAGAGCACGGCGATGTGCCTCGAGATTCTAAGCGGGCTAGACGTGCGACACAAACGCGTGCTCGATGTGGGCTGTGGCAGCGGTGTTTTGGGTATCGCCGCCGCAAAAAGGGGCGCGCAAGTTTTTGCTTGCGACACCGATTCCCTCGCTGTTTCTGAAACACAAAAAAATTTTATCAACAACACCGCAAACCTTGAAAGCCTTTGGTGCGGCTCTGTGGAACAGGCAAAGGGCAGCTACGCATTGATTATGGCAAACCTGCTTGCCGTGATTGTGATTGCGCTCTATGAGCAGTTTTGCGCACATAGCCAAAAGGGCTCGCTGCTTCTGCTCTCGGGTATTTTGCAAAGCGCACGAGAAAGCGTGCTCGCGCGGTTTGCGGGTTTTTCTTTGCGAGATGAAAGAATACGAAATGAATGGGTCGCCTTGCTGTTGTGCAAGGACTAGCCCGATGAAACAAGGTTTTGAATGAACAATACTCCCCAAAATGATTCCAACAAACCCGACAAAAACCCCCGTTTTTTCGGGCAGAATCCGCTTTTGTTGTTTGCGATTGTCAGCATCGTGCTGATTGTGCTCTTCAAAGGCTTTGGTTTCGCCGATAGCGATAGCCTCAACACAAAGCTTGGCGGGGGCAACACCATCACACAACACATCAACTATTACGACCTCAAGAAGCGCATCGAAAACAAAAGCGTGAGCTATGTCGCGATTGGGCAAACGACTATCAAGGCAATCTCTGAAAGCGGCGGCAACAAGATGGTCTATGTAACCAAGCGCATTATCCCCGATGACACCCTGATTCCGCTCTTGGACAAAAGCAACATCGAATACAGCGGCTACAACGAAAGCAATTGGTTTTCTGATTTAATCTTTAGCTGGGTGCTACCCGTGTTCATCTTCTTCGCGATTTGGATGTTTTTGGCAAGCCGCATGCAGAAGAACATGGGCGGCGGAATCCTCGGCATGGGCAGCGCGCGCAAGCTCGTCAACTCGGAAAAGCCAAAGGTCAAGTTCAACGACATGGCGGGCAACAAAGAGGCAAAAGAAGAAGTCGTGGAGATTGTCGATTTCCTCAAATATCCCGAACGTTACCTCAAGCTTGGCGCGAAGATTCCCAAAGGCGTGCTGCTTGTCGGACCTCCCGGAACGGGCAAAACGCTCCTCGCGAAGGCTGTTGCTGGGGAAGCTGATGTGCCGTTTTTCTCGGTCAGCGGCAGCAGCTTCATCGAGATGTTCGTGGGCGTGGGCGCGAGCCGCGTGCGCGATTTGTTCGATACAGCGAAAAAGGAAGCGCCCGCGATTATCTTCATCGATGAGATTGACGCCATCGGCAAGAGCCGCGCGGCAGGCGGCATGATTAGCGGCAATGACGAACGCGAGCAAACGCTCAATCAGCTGCTCGCCGAGATGGACGGCTTTAGCTCGGATTCCTCGCCCGTCATCGTGCTTGCGGCGACCAACCGCCCCGAAGTGCTCGACCCCGCGCTTTTGCGCCCCGGGCGATTCGACAGGCAGGTGTTGGTCGACAAGCCCGATTTCAACGGGCGCGTTGAGGTGCTGAAGGTGCATATTCAGAGCATCAAGCTCGCGCGCGATGTCGAGCTCGAGGAGATTGCGCGGCTCACGGCGGGGCTTGCGGGCGCGGATTTGGCGAACATCATCAACGAGGCTGCGCTGCTCGCTGGGCGCGCGAACAAGAAAGAGGTTGAGCAAAGCGATTTCCTCGAGGCAGTCGAGCGCGGAATCGCGGGGCTCGAGAAAAAATCACGCCGAATCTCGCCCAAAGAGAAGCGCATTGTCGCCTACCACGAAAGCGGGCATGCGCTGCTCGCCGAGATTACCAAAGGCGCAAAAAAGGTCAGCAAGGTCTCGATTATCCCACGCGGGCTCGCCGCGCTGGGCTATACACTCAACACGCCCGAAGAAAATAAATATCTCATGCAAAAACATGAGCTGATTGCCGAAGTCGATGTGTTGCTCGGTGGGCGCGCCGCCGAAGATGTCTTTATCGGCGAGATTTCAACGGGTGCGAGCAACGACTTGGAGCGCGCGACAGACATCATCAAGGCGATGATTAGCTACTATGGCATGACAGACATCGTGGGGCTCATGGTGCTCGAAAAGCCGCGCAACACATTCCTAAACGGTGGGCTAAGCAGCGCGCGCGAGTTTAGCGACAAGACGGCGCAAGAAGTCGATGACTATGTCAAGGGATTCTTGCGTGAGCGATTCGATGCCGTGCGTGCCGCGTTGCAAGACTACAAGGGCGCGATTGAGATTATGGTCAAAGATTTGTATGACAAAGAAACGATTGACGGCGAGCGCGTGCGCGAGATTATCGCCGAGTATGAAAAAGAGCAGGGAATCCCAAGCCGCCTTGTCGCAGCCGATGATGAACAGGCAAAAGCAGGGTAGATTGCAGCGCGCATGATGCAGATTAATCCCCTCTATATCCTGCCCAACTTCTTCACAGCCCTAAGCGCCTTTTTGGGGTTTTTGAGCATTGCGCATGCGGCTTCTGGGCGGTTCGAAAACGCATGCTGGCTGATTTTTTGTGCGCTCATCTTTGACGGGCTCGATGGTCGCGTTGCGCGCCTAACGGGCACAACGAGCAAATTTGGTGTCGAGTTCGATTCGCTCGCCGATGTCATCGCGTTTGGTGTCGCGCCCGCCGCGCTGTTGTTCATGTATTTGGGCATTCATTTCAGCAAGTTTGGAATCGTTGTTTCGGGCTTGTTTGTCGTGATGGGCGCTATGCGCCTCGCGCGGTTCAATGTTGCCGCGAACAGCGGCGACCCAAACGTGTTCATCGGCTTGCCCATTCCGTCCGCCGCCGTGTTTGTCGCCGCGTGGATTCTGATTGATGTGCATTACGAGCTGCCGCAATGGTTCGAGGTCGCGCTCTTGGTGATGTCGCTGTGCGTGTCGGTGCTGATGGTCAGCAATATCCGCTATCCGAGCTTCAAGCACTGGGCAGACAGGGGCATTAGCCTGCGCACGCTGATTGTGTTGATTGTCATCGTGCTCGTGTTGCTCTATCTCTACACAGCGCTCGGAATCGCGATTCTCATCACGGGCTACATTCTGTTTGGCGTGTTGCGCGCGTTTTATCTCATGCTCAAACACATCTGGCATAGCAAAAGGAGCAGCTAATGGACATCACACAGCTTCGCAAAGACATTGACAACATCGATGATTCGATATTCGAGCTGCTCGCGCAGCGCATGCAGATTGTCAAGCAGATTGGCGAGCTCAAGCGGCAGAGCCAAACGCGCATCTACCGCCCCGAGCGCGAACGCGAGATTCTCTCGCGATTGCATGCCAAAAGTGAGGGCGCAAACGCCCTAAGCCCCGATGCGATTGACGCGATTTATATGGAAATCTTTGCCGCGAGCCGCAATCTCGAGCTGCCCGAGCGCGTTGCCTATCTCGGACCACTCGGCAGCTACACGCACCAAGCCGCAGAGAGCCGCTTTGGCGGGCTGTGCAGCTATATGTCGATGAACACGATTAGCTCGGTGTTCCATGCGCTCGAGCATGGGCGCGCGCAATACGGAATCGTCCCGATTGAGAACAACAAAAACGGCGCGGTGGGCGAGACGCTCGACAACCTCGCGCGCACGAACCTCAAGATTGTCGGCGAGATTATCATGCCCATTCACCACAGCCTCGCGAGCCTTTGCGAGAGCCCCGACCAGATTCGGAGAATCTATTCCAAAGACATCGCGTTTGGGCAATGCTATGAGTTTCTGAACCAGCACAATCTCGAAGAAGTCGAGCGCGTGGCAGTCGAGAGCACGGCGCGTGCCGCGCAGCTCGCCGCGCATGAGAAAGACGCGGCGGCGATTTGTTCGCATGTTGCGGCGAAGCTCTATGTGCTGCCCGTGCTGTTTGAATCGATTGAAGACTTCAGCAACAACCAAACGCGTTTCGTGATTCTCGGCGATTTTGCCAACGAGCCAAGCGGGAACGACAAGACATCGCTATGCGTGGATTTGGTCGATAGCGACAAGCCGGGCACGCTCGCGGGCTTGCTGAATGTGATTAAGGAAGCGGGGGTGAATATGAGCAAAATCGAATCGCGCCCCAAGCATGATTCCAATACGAACTTTGCGTTTCAGTTTTTTATCGACCTTGACGGGCATATCCGCGACCCACAGCTGCAACAGCTGCTCGCGACCAAGCATAGCATCAAATGGCTTGGGAGCTATGCGCGCGGGTGAGTGTTGGGATTTTGCATGCTCGCAATGACGAGAAAATAACGCAAAGTGATAATCTTGTGTCATTGCGAGCGTAAGCGTTGCAATCTAACGGCATAGAATCCTCATGATTCTAGCTTCGCGCACGGTTGGTTGCCACGCTCGTTGCACTCGCTCGCAATGACGAGATGTTTCGGCTAGCGCCTCAACATGACAAAGGAAAATTTTGCATGCGGCATTTTTTGTCATTGCGAGCGTAAGCGAAGCAATCAAACATCTCTGAACGCTTGACACGTTTGATTGCCGCGCTCGCACGTTGTGCTCGCTCGCAATGACAGATGGCTAGATTCTCGGAATCCCCAATAAAAAGCGCGCGCAAAGCTATGGCGAAGCCATAGCACAGCGCCGCTTT
>JAAVGZ010000060.1 GCA_014799985.1 Helicobacter sp. | reverse complement strand
GCTGTGGTTGGGACGTCAAAATAAAGAGCAATAGCTGATTAAGGGATTGCAATCTTCAAAGCGGCGCTGTGCTGTGGCTTCGCCATAGCTTTGCGCGCGCTTTTTCTGGGGATTCTGTGCTTGTTGATTGCTTCGCTAGCGCTCGCAATGACAAAAATAGACGCTAAAATATTGGAGGTGCGACTTTAGTCGCACTCATTGGGTCATTGCGAGCAAGTGTAACGAGCGTGGCAACCAACGGCACAGAATCCTAACATGTTCGATTGCTTCGCCCACACCCACAATGGCGGCGAGCACCTCATTTCGCGCGACAATACAACAACGCGATTCCAAAACTTACCGCAACAAACCCTGCAAGATGTCCTCGACCTGCAAATCGTTGCCAAACGCGCGCTGGTAGAGGATATAGTTCGCGAGCACGCGCTGCCCGTATTCTCGCGTTTCTTTGTAGGGAATATACTCGAGGCTAAGCCATGGGTCGAGCGGATTGTTCTTGCGGAACAAATCCTCGCGCTTGCGAATCTGGCGCATAAAGCCGCTGCCGCCGTTGTAGGCATAGGCGACAAACAGCACCTCGCCAAACTCGGCGCGAATGTCGCGCAAGAAAAACTCGGCATAGCGGATATTGTGCTGCGGGTCGAACATCGCGAACATGTTCGCCGTTTCGCCCAATTTTTTAGCGATTCGCTCAACATTAAACGGCATGATTTGCATCATTCCGAGCGCATAGGCATGCGAGATAGACGCGGGGACAAAGAAGCTCTCTTGCAGCCCAATCGCATACATGAGCGCCTGCGTGTTGGTGTCGTAGATGCCAAAAAACTCCTTGTAGGGGCGGATATAATAGAAGGTCTTGAATCGGTGGATTCGGCGCATCGCGAGCGCATAGTGCGGCTCGGTGTTGGTGTAGCGCAGCTGTGCGAGCGTGCTTTGCGCGTTTTGGCGAATGCTTGCTTGCATTTGCAGCCACGCAAAGGGGTCGGTGATGTCGAAACGCGATGTGGTGGCGGGCGGGGAATCGAACACATCGTAAGCGATATTAAAGTTTTGTTTTTGCTGGAGCTTTTGGGTGGCATACAGCGCATAGAGGCTCGGGAATCCGCTTTGGGCGAGCTTTTGGAAATAGGCGCTCTCGCCTGTGGCGATGTAGAGCCAAAAATTGATTCTATCGCGCATAATCGGGTCTTTGAGCTTCTTTGCTGCGCGCTCGAAATACACAACGGCTTGCTTGTTGTTGCCGAGCTTTAGCGCATTGAGCCCGAGATAAAAGAGCGCCTTGGAATCCACGGCGGTGATTTTGCTCGTGCGCGCGAGCGAGGCGTGGATATTGGGATAGTTGGGATTCATAATCATAATCTGCAACAGCCGCGAAAACGCGCCATTGTTTTGGTTGGCGAGCGCCTCGAGCCGCTCGGGCGCGATTTTTTGGTCGAGGTATTGAACGCGATAGGACAAATCGACACCATTAAAAATCTCGGCGAACCGAGCCGGCGAGCTCTTGAGCAATGTCGTGAGCGGCGCTTTAGAGGCGAGAATCTGCATTTGCGCCGAAAGCTTTGGATTGGCTTTGGCAATCTTTGTGGCGATTTCTTTGATTTGTTTTTGTGGCAGTGTCGAGGCGTCCGAGAGCTTCAGCGCATAGCCGATACATTGCGCGTCTTGCTTGAGCAGCTCGTTTAGGCTCATGCGCTGGCAAATCGTCCTGCGCCCAAGCGTTTGGCTTTGGTTGCTGCCCCTCTTGAAATACCTGCCAAAAAGCTGGCTGTTGTGGCGATGCACGAGCTTATGCGCCGCGTCCGCCTCCGCCTTGCTGATGTTTTCCTGCCCCAAGAAAATCCAAATGTAAAAATCGCGCACGATTCCTTTGGGCTTGCTGCGCAAGAAATTGAGCGTGATTTTGGGCTGCGCTTCGGGCTTGGGCACAAAAGCCGCAATCGATTCGGCATGTGCGAGGCAAAAGAGCAATAGCAGCGCACAGCCCAATCGCATTGCCTGTTTCATCTAAGCCCACCGATGAGGAGATTGTTGAGAAAAACAATCAAAAATTGCAACACAATCAGCACGATAATCGGCGCGATGTCGAGCCCGCCGATGTTGGTTGGAATCCGTGCGCGGATAAAATTATAGACCGGTTCGGTGAGGTTGCGCAAAACCTGCACGATGGGGTTGTAGGGGTCGGGGCGCACCCATGTGAGCAGCGCGGAGATAATCACAACCCATGTATAAGCCCAAAGCAGCATGCTGATGGTGCTCACAATGGCTGCGAGCAGCGAATCGAAAATTAACATTTTGCCTCCTCAATGCGTGCGATGTCTTTGAGCATGCCCCAAACGAGCGGGTAGAGGTCGCTTAGCTCGGGTCCATCGAGCTTGCCCGTGAGCAGAATCCGCAGCGGCTTAAAGAAATGCTTGCCTTTTAGGCTGCTTTGCGCCATCAGCTCCTTTTTGAACGATTCAAAGCTTGCTAGGGCGGGGTGCAGAGAATCGAGCATGGCTGTGATGTGCCCATGCAATTGCACAATTTCGCCCGCAAACTCGGGGAAGCTGGCTGGGTTTTTGGCGCTAAAAATGGGTTCGATTGCGTTGCGTAGCTCGTTGAGCGTGCTCGATTCTTGGAGATAGAATCGCGCGAGCGCGCCGACTTGCGGGCTGCTGCTCTCGAGCAGATAGGCAAGCTCGCTGTCGCTAAGCCGCTTGAAATGCTCGCGGTTTAGGAATCGTAGCCGCTTGATGTCGAACTTCACGGGCGATTTGGTGATTTTCGCAATGTCAAACCACGCAATGCTTTCCTTGAGCGTGAAAACCTCGACAGGCGTGTTGTTGCCCATGCTAATCAGATAATTGGCAATCGCTTGGGGCAAGAATCCCTCTTCGAGCAGCCATTTTACGCTCGAGCTTTGCTCGCGCTTGCTCATCTTTTTGCCCTCTTCGTTGAGGATAATCGGCAAATGCGCAAAGTCAATCGGCGCGCTGCACTGCATCGCCTCGCGAATGAGAATCTGCTTGGGCGTGTTGGTCGTGTGGTCTTCGCCACGTACGATGAAGCTGATGTCATACAGCACATCATCGACAGCGCATGCGAAGTTGTAGGTCGGCAGCCCATTGGCGCGCAGAATCACGAAGCTATCGACCTCGCCCGCGCCAAAGGTCAGCGCGCCTTTGATTCTGTCGGTGTAGCACACATCAGCCTTCGCGCCATGCAGCCGCACAACGGGTGTCGGGTTGGAATCCTTTTCGAGCTCGCTCCAGCTGTCGTCATAGCGAAACGCGCGCTTTGCCTGTTTTGCCTCCTCGCGCTTTTTGTCCAAGAAGCCCTCAGTGCAATAGCACAAGAACGCCTTGCCGCTCTTTTGCAAATGGTCGGCGATTGTTTGGTGGTAGCGGAGATTCTCGCTCTGATACACGAGCTTGTCCCATAGGATTCCAAAGAGTGTGAGAATCTGCAAGATTTCTTTGTCTTTGCCCTCAATGTTGCGCTCCACATCGGTGTCTTCGATGCGCAACAAAAATTCTTCGTTGCGCTGTTTGGCGAGGATATAATTGAAAATGGCGGCTCGCAAATTGCCAATGTGCATGTCCCCCGTGGGGCTTGGGGCAAAACGAAGCATCGCGCCTCCTTGTGTAGAATCTGTGCGATTGTAGCAAGTTTGTGCTGAACTTACTCTATAATGGCATATTTTAAAATAAAGTTTTGGTCTTTTTTCTCGACACCAATGAGCTCCAAATGCTCGAACTCGAAATCGAGCAGCCCCCAGCCCTTGTTGCCGCTTAGCAAAAACGTGCTCGCGACATGGCGCAAGAAATGCCCGCGATAGAGCTTGGCATAGTGGCTTAGTTTTTTGCCATTTTTGTAGAATCGGGGGATATAGCAGCGCGTTTTGGGCGTGTAGAACTTTTGGTAAAACTCGGCGCGCAAATCCAAGACCTCTTCTTCGCCAATCCAGCTATCGAGCTCACATTCAAAATTGGCATAATATTCCTTGAGGTCATAGCCGCTCACAAACGCGCCCTGTTTGAGGCGATAGTATGGAATCTTGTCGCCCCCTTTGAGCGCGCCAAAGAGGTTGGAGAACACAATCACATATTCAAACAAAAGGTTTTGAATGTGTGTTTCTTGATTCTCGATGTCAAGCGCCTGATACGCCACGCCATCGTAGAGGCGCAGGGCTTGAATCGTGGGGCTCGTGCAGAGATTTTGGCACATCGTGAGCATGCCTTCATCGATTCGCTTCGTGCCAAACAGCTGCGGTAGCGCCTTTTTGTCCTTGAGCGATTCGAGATAGGCGGCGATGACTTGGGCGCGCAGGCTTTTGTCCGCCCCCGCGAAGCTAAGCGATTCGAGCGCAAGCGGCGGGTAGAGATTGAACTTGTAGTGCAAAAAGTTTTTGCCCTCACTCGGGCTAAAGAGTGCAATCATCATACGTCCTTTGGGCGAGATTCAAAGGGTGGAAGCGGAATCTGCCGCGCTTTTGCGAAAAACACGAAATACAGCACATAGAGCAACGCGCCAAGAAGCCCGCACGCGATTCCGAGCAAAAACAGACCGGGGCTAAAGATTTTGCGCTCGGCACAGAGCCCCTGTGCGTTTTGGGCGAGCGCGAACGCGTTGCCCTCAAGGAACGTGCGCAATTGCTGCTCGTAGGCGCTCGCGCTATCGCAGCTGTTGCGCAACGATTGCGCATGTTGGGTGATGGTCTGTACATTGCGCGCCAAATGCCGCCGCTCGGCAAACAGCAAGAGGATTCCCAACACGAGAGACAGGGCGATAATGACGAGAAACATCGCGCCCCCTAGTGTGCCAGCGCTTTTGTGTGCGCGGCAAGCAGCGCGCGCAACGGGGCGCAATCGCCCAAGAGGGCGGCGCGCAAGGCGGGCTTTAGGCTTTTTTGCATCGTGTCAAAGCAGAGTGCATAGCCGCAGCGCGCGGCGAGCTCGCCCACAAACAGGCGAATGACGCGCCCGTTGCCCTCGCGGAAGGGCTGCAAGGACTCGAGGTCGGCGTAGAATCCGCAGAGTGCATCGAAGAACATGGCAGCAGGCAGGTTTGCGAAGTTCTGCTCGTTGCGCAGCATGCCAAACAGAATCCGCGATTCTTTGGGCAGCAGCGCGCCCATGCAAAATTGCACATCGTCCCTGCCAAACTGCCCCATGAGCTCCATGTCGTAGCGGTCGAGCCCCGCGAAGCGATAGACATCGACAAACATGGCTTTGTGAATCTCTTTCAATAGCGCGTAGTCCAAAGCGCCGCGCAGCTTGCCGCTGATGCGCAGCAGCAGCTCGCGCTTGGTCGAAAGCGCCGTTTCTTTGACGTGCAGCTCCATGAGCGTGCTTGGGCAAAGCGGGCTTTGGTGCAGCAAATCTTGCGTGAAAGAATCGGGCTTGCCCGCAAACAGCTTGCCCATTATGATAAGGTAGTTGCGCGGCATCGATTCGGCAAAGCCTTGCAAGTCTTTGGCGATGAGATTCTCAACCCGCGCGCCCTTCAGTAGGGCGATGAGGTCGGCGATGTTGTCTTTGCTCGCGAAGCGCCCATCGAGCGCATGGTTGCTGACAACGGCAAGCAAAAGGTCGTATTGGAGCGCGCTCAAGCTCGTTTTGTGCGCGTCCAAAAAACCCTTTGAATCTGCAAAACGATACGATTCCTTGCCCACAAAGCCGCCTCCTAGCTCTCTTTGAGCATTCTTTGGGCGAGCTTTTTCATGCGGTTATTTTCTTTGTCGAGCCGCGATTCGGAATTGACGATTTCTTCGAACATCTTTTGCGAGTTGATGTTTTTCGCGCCGTCCAAGTGCGTGTATGTGCCATCGGCTTGCAATTCGGAAGCCTGTGTGTCGTCATCAAGCTGAAGCTTGAGGATTCCAAACAATCTCTCGGCGACCTGCTCGTTGATGGCGGGCGTCATAATCTCGATGCGGCGCTCGAGGTTGCGGGGCATCAAGTCGGCGCTCGCGAAATAGATTTGTGGCGAGGCGTTTTTGAAATAGTAGATTCGCGCATGCTCAAGGTATTTGCCGATAATCGATGTTACGCGGATATTCTCGCTAACCCCGGGGACTTTGGGGCGCAAGCAGCAGATTCCGCGCACGATGAGGTCGATTTTGACCCCTGCGCATGAGGCTTTGTAGAGCGCGCGGATAATGTCGACATCGACAACCGAGTTTGCCTTGAGGACAATGCGCCCTTCAGCGCCCGCCTTGGTCTCGCCCTCGATGAGCGCGAGCAGCTTTTGCTTGATTTGCAGCGGGGCGATGTAGAGCGTGTCGAGGCGCGAACGATGTGTGAATCCCGAGAGGTTGTGGAAAAACTTTGTCGCGTCTTTTGTCAGCGCATGGTTGGAGCTCATGAAGCTGATGTCGGTATAAATCTTTGCCGTTGCGGGGTTGTAGTTGCCCGTGCTAAGGTGGATATATTCACGAATCGTGTCGCCCACCTTGCGCACGACAAGCGCGATTTTGGCATGCACCTTGAGCCCGGGGACACCATAAATCACATGCGCGCCAGCCGTCTCGAGCGCGCGCGCCCAGTGGAGGTTGTTCTCTTCGTCAAAGCGCGCCTTGAGCTCGACAAGCGCGCTGACTTGCTTGCCGTTCTCGGCGGCTTCGATGAGCGCTTTGACAATCGGCGAGTTTTTGCCCACGCGGTAGAGCGTCATGCGAATCGAGTACACATCGGGGTCTTTTGCCGCAGCCTGAATGAGCTGCACGACAGGCTCGAAGCTCTCGTAGGGGTGGAACATAATCACATCGTTTTCATCGAGCACGCGGAAGATGTTTGCTTCCAAATCCAATGGGGGCAGAACCTTTGGATTGTAGGGCGAGAAGGTGAGATGTGGGAAGTTTTTGTTGCCAATCACCTCCCAGAGCGCGTTGAGGTTGATGGGCACGGCGCAGCGGTAGATGTCGTCAGGGTCGACTTTGAGGTGGCTATTGAGGAACACCATGAGCTCCTCGCTCGTGTTGCTCGCGACCTCGAGGCGGATAATCTCGCCTTTTTTGCGCGCCTTGAGCCCTTCTTGCATGAGCTCCATGAAGTCATCGGCTTCCTCTTCCTCGATTTCCATATCGGCGTTGCGCGTTACCTTGAATGCCGCGTATTCAAGCGCCTTGTAGCCGATGAAGAGCTCATCGATGAACTCGCCCACGATGGTTTCGATGGGCAGGTAGTTGTTGTCCTCGATTTGGACGAAGCGGGGCAGCATGCGCGGAATGCGCACCATGCCATATTTGATTTCATCTTTGTTCGTAACGCTCTGAAGTTTGACGGCAATCGCGAAGCTTAGGTTGTTCAGATGTGGGAATGGGTGGGTGGAATCGACCGCAATCGGAATCACAATGGGATAGAGATGAGTCTCGAAATATTCTTTGAAATCTGCCTTTTTTTTGCGGTCGTTTTGGGCGAAATTGCGTACCTTGAGCCCCTCTTTTTCGAGCTCGCCCATCAGCTCGAAATACAAACGTTCGAGCTCCTCGCGCTCGACATGCAGATAGCGGCGGATTTCTTTGAGCTGTTGCAACGGCGTGAGTCTGTCGGCGCCACTCTCGGTAATGCGCGCTTCATAGAGCCGTTTGAGCCCCGCCACGCGAATCATGTAAAACTCGTCAAGGTTCGTTGCATAGATTGCAAGAAATTTGAGGCGCTCCAAGAGCGGACTATGCTTGTTTGTTGCCTCGCGCAAAACGCGTGTGTTGAACTGCAACCATGAAAGCTCGCGGTTGATGTAATTTTGTGGATCTGTAATATTCATAAATCCCCCTTTTATAACGAAAATTTTTTGAGTGTAGCATAACTATCATTTGACGAAACTGAAACAAGCTAGAATGCGCTATTCATGGCGCAGGGCTTCGATGGGGTTGAGCTTCGAGGCGCGGCGGGCGGGCAGATAGCCAAACACGACACCGATTGCACCCGAGAAAATGAAAGCGATAGAGGCGATTGCCCAATCGAACACAAACGGAATGTCGAGCCAGATTCTGCTCACAAACCATGCGATGAAAAAGGCGAGCACAATGCCGATGAGCCCGCCAAGCGCGGAGAGCGTCAGCGATTCGATGAGAAATTGCAGCAGCACCTCTTTTTGCAGCGCGCCAATCGCGAGCCGCGTGCCAATCTCTCGCGTGCGCTCCGTAACCGACACGAGCATGATGTTCATGATTCCGATTCCGCCGACAATGAGGCTCACGCCCGCAATCGCGCCAATAAACATCGTCATGCTCTTTGTCGTCTGCTGAATCGTCTCGAGAATCTGCTTGGTATCAAAAATATCGAAATTGTCTTTTTGCCCTTTGCGCACGCCGCGAATGTTGCGAAACAATGCGCTCACGGTCTCGGTCGCCTGTTCGGAATCGATTCCGTCATTCAGCGAAATCATGATATTGTCAATATTGTATAAATTGTCGCCCTTGTAAATGTTGGTGCGGTAGGTTTTGGGCGGAACGAAGATTCCGTTGTCGGTGTCGCGCCCCATGCCTTGCCCTTTGGCGACAAAAACACCCACGCACTCGCATGTCATGTCGCCAATCTTGATGCGCGCGCCAAGCGGGCTTTCGGCATTGAAAAGCGTCTTGTGCACCGTTGCGCCCAAAATGCAGCTGCTGCTGCCCGCCTTGAGCTCGCCGCTCGTGAACATGCGCCCCTCGGCGATTTTCCAATTCTCAATCGTGAAATACTCGGGTTCGACACCATAGATGTCGGTTTGGATATTGCTCTCGCGGTATTGCACGAGCGAGCTCGTGTTCATCACGGGCGTGGCGAGGCGCGCGAGCCCCAGAGTTTGCGCCTTGAGCGCCTCAAACTCGTTTAGGCTGAACTTGCGCCGCTCGCTGCTTGTCGTGTTGGGTCCAACGGAGCGCGAAGGGAAGATGATGAGCGTGTTGCTGCCCAAATTGCTAAGATTCTTGGTAATCGATTCCGTTGTGCCATTGCCAAGCGAAATCATCACAATCACCGAGCCCACGCCGATGATGATGCCAAGCATCGTGAGGATTGCGCGCAAAAAATTGCGCCGAATCTGCCGAAACGCGAGAAAGAATGCGTTGAGAATCATTGCGCTTCCTTTGAATCATGTTGCAATTGTCCATCGAGAAAATGGAGCTCGCGGCTCGCATAATGCGCCATTTCAGGCTCATGGGTTACCATGAGAATCGTGATTCCAAGCTCGCGGTTGAGCGAACACAGAATCTGCATAATCTCCTCGCTGCGCTGCGTGTCGAGGTTGCCTGTGGGCTCATCGGCGAGCAAAAACTGCGGTTTTGCCGCAATCGCCCGCGCAATCGCCACGCGCTGCTGTTGCCCGCCGCTTAGCTCGTTGCTAAGGTGTCCGCTCCATTGTCGCAAGCCCACGCGCTCGAGCGCCTCGAGCGACAACATCTGTCGTTCTTTTTTGGGCACTTGGCGATAGAGCAGCGGCAGCTCGACATTTTCGAGCGCCGTTGTGCGCGGCAGGAGGTTGAATCCCTGAAAAATAAAGCCGATATAATGCCTGCGCAACAGCGCGCGTTCGTTTTGTGAAAGCTCGAAAACATTCACATCGCCAAACTCATAGCGCCCGCTATTTGCCGTGTCGAGGCAGCCCAAGATGTTTGCCATTGTGCTTTTGCCGCTCCCGCTTGGTCCCATCAGCGCGACAAACTCGCCCTGCTCAATCGCGAGGCTCACGCCGCGCAGCGCCCGAAACTCGTTGGGCGGCTTGCCATAAATCTTGATAATGTCGGTGAGCGTGATGAGCGGCGGCATCATTGCTCCACATTTTGCGCGAGAATGACATCGCTGTCGGGCTCGATTCCTGCGAGAATCTGCACGAATTTGCCATTGTTGATTCCCGTTTGAATGCTGACTTGTTGCGGCTTGCCGTCTTTGAGCACCCACAGCGAATCGCTTTGCGTGGCGAGCGTTGGCTCGCTTTGCTGCCTGCCGCCCGGTCTTCGGGGCGCAAAGAGGCTCATGCCCAAGCCGCTTTGCTTTGTCTCCGCCGCGAGATTCTGCGGGTTGAAATACAGCGCGGCAATCGGGATTGTCATCGCGTCCTTCGCCTCGGCAATCTGAATCTCGGCTGTTGCGCTCATTCCGGGACGCAAGACGAGGTCGTTGTTTTGGATAAAAATGCGCGTCTCATAGCTCACGATGCTGCTTGTGCTCGATGTGTTGCTGCTCGTGCTTTCGTAGGCGTTGCTGCCATAGCTCACCCTATCCACGGTCGCTTCAAACTCGCGAAACGGATAGGCATCGACCGTGAACACGACCTTTTGCCCCTCCTGAATCTTGCCGATGTCTGCCTCCGAAACCTTGACTTTGAGCTCCATTTCCTCGAGGCTCTCGGCGATGATGAAAAACTCGGGCGCTTGAAAGCTCGCCGCAACGCTCTCGCCGACTTCGATGCTGCGCGCGAGCACAACGCCGTTTATGGGGCTGATAATCTGCGTGTTTTTGAGGTCGATTTCGGTGCTGCGAATGTTTGTTTCAATCTCGGCGATGCTCGCCTTGCGCATTTCGATGTCGGCTTGGGCGACAAGGAAATTGCTCTTGGTCGTTTGCAGCTCGAGCTCGGAGGGCACTTTGCCGCCGCTTTTCTCAAACAGCGCGAGATATTTTTGGTATTCCCAATCTTTGGCGACAAGCTGCGCCTCGGCGCTTGCGAGCTGCGCCTTTGCGCTCGCTAGCTGCGCGTGGTAGCGGTCGAGTTGTTGGTTAATCGATTCGGGGTCAATACGCGCGAGAATCTGCCCGCGATGCACGCGGTCGTTCACGTCAACAAGCACCTCGAGCACGATTCCCGACACAACGCTTCCGAGGTTGACTTCGTTTGTCGGCGCGAGCGTGCCACTCGCTGAAATCGTGCTCTGAATGTATTGGATTGTGGGCTTGGCTGTGGTGTAAGAGATTTTGGGCGGGATTTGCGAAACCCACCAGAAGATTCCGCCAGCCCCAAGCGCGAGTATGCAGACGATTCCATATTTGAGCAGCGAACGTTTCTTGCCCGCAGCAGCCTTGAGCGTTTGTTTGACTTCTAGCATTGCTTTCCTTTAGTTTTGTGCATTGATTTGCCCCCCAAATGCCTTGAATAGCGTGATGTAGGATTGCAGATTCCGCAAATAGGTTTCGTTAATCGCAATCTGTGCGTTGTTCAGCGAGACTTGGTTGCTGTAATACTCGCGGCTGTTGATGAGCCCGATTTCGTAGCGCGCGCTGAAAAACGAGAAATATTCCTCGGCATTGCGCAGGCGCTGCTTGGCATACGCGAGCTGCTCTTGGTTGCTTTGCACATCAAAAAGCGCGTTGTCGATTTCAGAAAGCGCCGTGTTGATGGCGTTGCGCAATAATGTTTCGTTTTCGCGCAACACAGAGCGCGTGCTCTCGACCTGTGCATTGAGCGCAGTGCGGTTGAGCAGCGGCGCGGTAAGCGAGCCCAGAATCTGCCCCGTGAAAGTCGTGGGCGATTGCAGCGCGCTTTGCAGGCTGCCGCTTAGCGAAAGGGTGGGGAACAACGCCGCCTGCGCGCTATCGGCGCTATACGCGGCGGCATAGAGCGTGTGCAATTGCGCCTTGATGTCGGGACGTTGCAGAATCACGGATGCGGGCAGCTCGGAGAGAAGCGTAATCTTGGGCAGCGGCTTGTGTTGCATTGCCGGCAGCTGCGGCAGGCTCTTTTGATCGAGCAGCACGAGAAGCGCATTGCGCGCCGCCACGCGCGATGTCTTGAGCTGTTCATAAGCGATTTGGGCGTTGGTCAAATCGTCTTGCGCGTCAAAGAGATAGGTCGAATCGAGCGTCCCTGCCTCTGTCATGAGCCGCACCGCATCGAGAATCCGCGCATAGAGTTCGAGATTGACGCGGCTGATTTCGAGATTCTGCGCGATGTTTTGCAGCAAGAAATAGCTGTTGCAGACTTCGGCAAGCAGCGCGAGCTGCGTGTTTTGCAGGTTCGAGAGTGTCGCGAAATAATGTTGCTCGGCGGCATTTTTCGCGGCTGTGTTTTTGCCAAAAAGGTCGATTTCCCATGCGAGGTTTGCGCCGATGTTCTTCGTTGTCGCGCTCGAATCGTTGTTTTTGAAGTCATGATTCTTGCCCGCACTCGCACTCGCGCTGATTGTGGGGAATAGGTTGCCCCATGCCGCGTCTCTGCTCGCCTGCGCTTGCAAGATTCTTTCTTTGGCAATCGCCACATCGGTGTTGCGCATAAGCGCGATTTCGAGCAAATTTGTGAGTGTCGAATCGCCAAAAATCGCGTCTAGCTCGTTGTGCATGACGAGCACATCGCGCGATTCTAGCGGCGTTACGCGCTCGATGAGAAAGGGATGCGGGCTCAATGCTTTGGGCAAACTCTCTGTGGAAATATGGACATTTTGTGAGGGCAGGTTGCATGCGCAACACAGCAACACAATGGCGACAGATAGGCAGATTCGCATTCTTTCTCCGATGTTTTGGGCGATGTTCTTGGATAGGATTATAGGGAAAAAGTATGAAATGAAAATGAATCGTTGCCCAAAGCCCAAAAATCTTGCGCAAAGCTCTTGACAAGCCAAAAATTTTTTGATAGAATTGCGTTTCTTTTGTTTGACCCGTTAGCTCAGTTGTTAGAGCAATTCCCTTTTAAGGAATGGGCCGTTGGTTCGAATCCAACACGGGTCACCACTTTTGGTTGTGTGGCCCCGTCATCTAGCGGTTAGGATACCACCCTTTCACGGTGGCTACAGGGGTTCGAGTCCCCTCGGGGTCACCACTCAAAGCCTTTTGTCTCTTTGGTCGCTTAGCTCAGTTGGTAGAGCGCCACCCTTACAAGGTGGATGTCATAAGTTCGAGCCTTATAGCGACCACCATTTGGAGCGGTAGTTCAGCCGGTTAGAATACCTGCCTGTCACGCAGGGGGTCGCGGGTTCGAGCCCCGTCCGCTCCGCCACCCCTGCCTATTCTAGCTCAATCCTTTCCCCCACAAACGGAATCCCCTTTGACTTGACAACCGCCTCGCCGAAAATCAAAATCGCCGGCTGCTCGCATTGCTGCACCATTTCTTCGAGCCTGCCGAGTGTGCCAATAATGCAACGCTGACTCGGCGAATCCACCTTGCTCACGAGCGCGGCGGGCAGGTTTTCGTCGACTCCATGCTCGCGCGCCGCCGCGACAATCCGCCCGACAAAGCTGTATGCCATGAGCACGATGATTGTGTAATGCTTCTGTTTGAGCGAATCTATCCAGTCGATATTGAACACGCACTCGCGCAAGTGCGCCGACACAATCAAAACGCCCGTGCTCACGCCGCGAATCGTGGGCGAAATGCCGCTGCTAAGCGCGCCGCAAAGCGATGAGGTGATTCCGCTTAGCACCTCGACATCGATTCCATGCTTGCTAAGGTAGCTCGCCTCTTCCCAAACGCGCCCGAAAATGGCGGGGTCGCCGCCCTTGATACGCCCAATCGTCTTGCCCTCGCGCGCATAGTCGAGCATCATCTTGTTAATCTCTGCTTGCTTGAAGCTCTGCTTGCCCTTTTGTTTCGCGACACTCTTTGTCTCGCAGCCAAGCGCGTGCAAGATGTCCCAAATCTCTTGCCCAACGAGGTTGTCGACAAGCGCGACATCGAGCAGCGCGAAGGTTTCGAGCGCCTTTAGCGTGAGATTCTCGCGCGAGTGCGGACCGCAGCCGATGATGAACACCTTGCCAAGCGCCTGTTTTGCCTGCTCTGCAATCCGCCCCTTGTGCTCACCGCTTGGCGCGCCGTTTTGCGCGCGCTCCTCGCGCAGCCTCTGGACGAGCGATTCGAGGCTTTTGGGCAAGAATCGCTTGATTTTGTCGCGCACGTTTTGGGCGAGCACGGGCGATGCGCCGCCGCTGCTCACCATCACCGAGAGTTCGCCATAGCGCGCCACAGCGCCGAAATAGACATCGCAATATTGCGGGCAATCGACAACATTGAGCAAATAGTTGCGTTTGCGCGCAAACAGCGCCTCGCCAAGCGCGCTATCGCCGCTCGCGTCCACAACGAGGTCGTAATCATCGGCGATGGCGATGTTTTCGCCGCCAAGCCGCAGAATCACGACATCTTTGCCCTCGAAATAGGGCGCGCAAATCTTCGCGGCTTTGACATCGGGCGCTAGCCCCGATTCGAGCAGCGCGCAATGCTTTTGTTGCGCCACAGCGCCCGCGCCGATGAGCAAAACGCGCGCCTTTTTGAGCAAAAGTGGTAAGCCAGACATTATATTTCCTTTATCAATTTCAAAGTTCAGAATCGAAGCTAGCGCAGAATGCCTTGCGCATAGAGCAGCTTTTTGACCGCGGGGTAAAGCATTGCGTAGATTTTTTCAAAGCCTTGCATGTCGCGGTAATAATATGGGTCGGGAATGTCTGTCCCGTCCCCAAAATCGCCCATGCGCAAGATTTTGTCTTGTGCGAAGCCCATTTTGCGCAGCGCTTGGATATTCTCCGAATCCATTGCGACAAAATAATCGAAATTTTCCTCGTCATAGATGCGCACGGGGCGCGAGCGCAACGATGAGATGTCGAGCCCATGCTGCTTGGCAATCTCTTGCGAGCCCATACATGGCGCTTCGCCGCGATGATAGCCATGGATTCCAGCAGAATCGAACACGGCGGGCATGCCCTTTTGTGCGGGCAAAAAGCTCGAATCGAGTGTCGAATCGCTCCAGCCATCGTAGAGCCCTTGCGCGATTCCCTGCGCGAGTGGCGAGCGGCAGATGTTGCCCATGCAGATAAACAAAATGCGCAATTCCATTGAGAACTCCTTTGTGGACTGAATTATAATCCAGAGTAGCCAACAAGATTCATGATGATATGAGTAATATTGTTACACCTCATCGCATTTTCCGCACAGAATCGCGCTCACGCTTTGTTTGCTTGATTCTTCTAAGTTTGTTTGGCTACAATGCGGCATTGATTTTGAAAGGAGTGCCTATGGGTTCTGTTGTATTGCTCGTCATTGGCGTTGCAATGTTTTGTTTTGGGTGGTTTGTCTACTCCCGCTTTGTTGCGTCAAAGATTCTCAAGCTTGATGATGCTAATGAAACGCCAGCTCACAAATTGCGCGATGATGTGGATTACATTCCCGCAAACAAATTTGTCTTGTGGGGGCATCACTTCACCGCTGTTGCGGGCGCTGCGCCCATTGTTGGTCCCGCCATTGCTGTGCAGTGGGGTTGGTTGCCTGCGTTTTGTTGGGTTGTGTGCGGCACGGTCTTTTTCGCAGGAATCCACGACATGACGGCGCTTTGGGCGAGCGTCAAGAACGATGGCAAATCAATGGGTATGGTCTGCTCGCGCTTCATTGGCTCGCGCGTGGGGCAGCTCTTTATGGTTGTGATTTTCCTTGTGTTGCTGATGGTCAACAGCGCCTTTGGCGTGATTATCGCCAAAGAATCGGTTACATACCCCACCACGATTATCCCCGCGTGGGGCGCGATTCTGATTGCGATTTTGATGGGGCAGGCAATCTACAAAATGAAAATGAACCTCACCGTGGTTACGGTCGTTGGCGTTGTCGCGCTGTATGCGCTCGTTCCGCTCGGCGTGATGATTCCGATTAATCTCCCCGAGAACATCGGCGGCTTCGACCCATTGCGCCAGTGGGTGGCGATTCTGTTCATCTACGCCGCGATTGCGTCCGTGCTCCCTGTGTGGATGTTGTTGCAGCCTCGCGACTATGTCAACGGCGTGCAGCTCGTGATTGGCTTGTTCCTCTTGTACATCTCGATTCTGATTGTGAATCCCACCGTGCTCGCGCCCGACCTGATTCCGCCGATTAAAGAGGGCAATTGGGGCATGATTATCCCCGTGCTGTTCATCACGATTGCATGCGGCGCGATTAGCGGATTCCACGGAATCGTGGCGAGCGGTACGACATCGAAACAAGTCGCGAAAGAAACCGATGTGCGCTTCGTGGGCTATCTCGGCGCTGTGGGCGAGGGCTCGCTCGCACTCGGGACAATCATCGCGTGCATCGCCGGTGTCGGGCTTTTGAGCGCCAATGTCGGGCTCAATCCCGAGACATGGACAACGATGTTCAAGGGTGGCGCAGGCAACTTCGCCGCAGGCGGCGGGGCGATTGTGAACGCCGGCGTTGGGCTTCCGATTGATGCCGCCTCGACACTCTTCTCGCTCATGCTGATTCTGTTCGCAGCGACAACGATGGACGCAGGCATTCGCTTGCAGCGCTACATTATCCAAGAATGGGGCGATTTCTACAAAATCCCCGTGCTCAAGAATAAGGTTGTCTCGACCATTGTCGCTGTGGGCGTTTCGTTCCTCATGGCAATCAACGGAATCGGCGAGGGCGGCTCGAACAATGTGCCCATCTGGCCTCTGTTTGGCGCGACAAACCAAATCCTCGCCTCGCTCACATTGCTCACCGTGGCTGTGATTCTGATTAAAAACAAACGCGCCAAAGGCTCGCTCGTTGTGCTTATTCCAATGGTGTTTATCCTTAGCATGGCGTTTTGGGGCGCGACCGTCAAGGTCGGCGAGTTCTATGCGCAGGGCAACATGCTCTTGCTCGGAATCGACATCTTGGTGCTCGTTGTTACCGTTCTTGTCGTGCTCGCCGCGCTCTCTGAAATCAGCAAGATTCTGGGCGGAAAAGAAAGCGGACAAGCAAAATAATGTCTCGTTTTTCGTGGCTAGCCCCCCTCAATCGGGGGCTGGAGCATTATTATTTCTCGAAATATCTCCCCGCGCTCAAGCGCGACAAACGCGAGATTGATGATTTTTTCATGATTGTTACATTCTCGGAGATGATGGGAATCCCCAATCCTTTCGCGTTCTACACACTCGAAATGCTGCCCGAGCTCATGCAGCATTTCCACAGCTGGCACAAGCGCATGGGCATGGAACGCTCGCCCTTTGACAGCTTTCCTTGCACATGCTGCTAGGAGAGGGCATGCGCATTCCGCCCATTGTGTTTGTCGGGGGCAAGGGGGGCGTGGGCAAGAGCACGCTTAGCAGCGCACTCGCATGCCTGCTCGCGGACGATTCCAAAACATTGCTTGTCTCGACTGACCCCGCGCACAACCTTAGCGATATTTTCGAGATGACGCCCTCATCGCAAACGCAACAGATTCGCGACAATCTCTTCGTGCGCGAGATTGACCCGATTGCCGAGGTGAAAGCCTACACGGCGCAGGTGGCAGAGGACGCGAAGCGGTTCATCTCTGCTGCCTCATACAGCCTGCTCGAGTCGTATTATGACAATGTCGCGCAAAGCGGCGTGGCGCAGGAATCGGCGCTGTTTGATAGGCTGATTCGGATTATCACGCAAGAACAATGGGAGCACATCGTCATCGACACAGCCCCAACGGGGCATACCTTGCGGCTTTTCAAGCTTCCGCTTACGTTGCAGCAGTGGAGCAAGACGCTCCTAAGCCAACAAGAAAAGAGCCACAATCTCGAGGGAATCATCGGACATCTCGAGGGCAACCCGCTCAAAGACAGACTCGAGGAGCGCTATTTGCTCTATTCCCAGTTCAACAACCTCTTGCACAGCGAGAATGTCGGCATCGTCTTCGTGCTGAACCCCGAGAGCCTGCCCATCGAAGAAAGCGCGCGCGCAATCCACAGCCTAAGCCACGATGGCTTGAAGCCCTATGCACTCGCGATTAACAAGATTCCGCCGCCAAGCGAGGATTGCTTCTTTGCCAAGCGCTATGCGAACGCGCAAAAACACCTCGCGACAATCCGCGAACGTTTCGCCGCCTTTCCGCTGTGGGAGATTCCGCTTCTAAGCGGCGATATTCTCGAGCACAGCGGGCTTGTGCAAATCATCGAGAATCTGCGCCAAGCGCTGCAAGCTCCGCCTCGCTAAAGAGCCGCAGCTCGAACACGAAATGCACGCCCGTGCCGTATTCGAGCGAAAACTCGTTGCCGTTGCCTTTGGCGATGTCCAAAATCAGCTGGGCATGCTTGGTGTATGCGTATTGCGTTTTGTGCATATAAAACGGCGCGCCGCCCACGATTCCAAGCAGCACATCGCAATCGCCGACATGAAAGTCATGCATTTCGCAGCACAGCGGCACAGAGCCATCGCAGCAGCCGCTACTTTGCGAAAAGAGAATCTCGCCATATTGCGCGCGTAGCTCGGCGATGAGCGCGAGCGCGTCTTTTGACGCGACAACGCGCTCGGGGCGCTTGTTGTGCGATTCCGCTGCGCCAATCCTTGAATCTTCCATCATCTCTCCTTTTTGTGGATTCTATCCTAACCCATGTTAAAATCAAATCTAAGGCTTTTTGGGCTACAATACCAAGAATATGGTTTTGGGAAAGATATGCTAATCACGCTGTATGTCATTGCCATTAGCGCCGAAGCGATGACGGGCGCGCTCGCGGCTGGGCGGCACAAAATGGATTTGTTTGGTGTGCTCATCATCGCCGCTGTAACGGCTTTGGGCGGGGGCTCGATTCGCGATATGCTCTTTGGGCATTATCCGCTCACATGGATTGCGCACCCCGAGTATCTGTTGCTTGTCATCTTTTTCGCTCTGCTGGCGACAAGAATCGCGCGCATTGTGCACAATCTCCACAAGACCTTTTTGATTCTGGACGCATTGGGGCTCGTGACGTTTAGCATCATCGGCGCTCAAATCGGGCTCGATATGGGCTATGGCGATGTCATCGCCGTGTGCGGCGCGATTATCACGGGCGTGTTTGGCGGCGTGCTGCGCGACATGCTGTGCGCGCAGATTCCGCTCGTTTTTCAAAAAGAAATCTATGCTGGAATCGCGCTGCTCACGGGCACGCTCTATGTCGTGCTGCTCAAAACATCGCTGCCGATTCCGACCACAACGCTCATCGCCCTTGTCGTGGGCTTTGGCTTGCGGTTGTATGTGATTTATCGCCACCTGAATCTGCCCATTTTCGACTTTAGCGAGGGAAAGAGATGAGACTCGTTTTGTACAGCGGCGGTGTCGACAGCACGACAGCGCTTTTTTGGAGCATGCAAACACAAGAGACGCAGGCGCTTTTGTTCGCCTACCCAAGCCGCCACAACGCGCAAGAGCTTGCGCATGCGTGCGCGATTTGCGAGGCGCATCATATCGCCTACCATACGATGGACGCGAGCGCGCTTTTTGCGGGCTTTGCGAGCGGGCTGCTCGCGCCAAATGGCGCAAGCGGCGCGATTGTGCATGGGCACTATGACGCAAACGCGCTTGCGAGCCTCGTTGTGCCCTTTCGCAACGGAATCTTCTTGAGCATTGCGAGCGGGCTCGCGCAGTCGCTTGGCGCGGGCGAGGTTGTGCTCGCCAACCACGCGGGCGACCACCCGATTTATCCCGATTGCACAAGCGCGTTTATCGAGTCGATGGGCGCAGCGATTGCAAGCGGCACGGGCGGGGCTGTGCGGCTTCTTAGCCCCTTTTGTGCGCTCGACAAAGCCGCGATTGTGAAAATGGGAATCGCGCTAAACATCGACTATGCGCAAACATATAGTTGCTATGAGGGCGGCGCGCGGCATTGCCAAAAATGCCCGACATGCCTCGAATCTCTCGAGGCGTTTGCACAGAATGGATTGAATATTGAAAGGTAAGAATGTTTTATATTCAAAAGAGGATTGAGATTTCGGCAGCGCACCAGCTTTTTTTAGATTATGAAAGCAAATGCAACCGCTTGCATGGGCATAATTGGATTATCACGATTTTTTGCAAATCCAAGACGCTCAACGCAAATGGAATGGTGATTGATTTTAGCCATATCAAGGAAAAGATTCATAAAAAACTCGACCATCAATTTTTAAATGACATTATCACCGAGAGCACGACAGCGGAGAATATTGCCAAGTGGGTTTGCGAGCAAATCGGCGATGTGTGCTACCGCGTGCAAGTGCAAGAGAGCGAAGGGAATATTGCGATTTATGAGCGCGATGAGAATCTATAAAATCAACGAGATTTTTTATAGCCTGCAAGGCGAGGGGGCGCATGTGGGCAGAGCATCTGTTTTTGTGCGCTTTGCGCAATGCAACCTCGCGTGCGCCTTTTGCGACACAGACTTTGCGCATGTCGCGTATCGTTTTGATAAAAACGAGCTCGAATCGTTCGTGTTGGCGCTTTTGGAAAAAGAGCGCGTGGCAAGTCAGCCGCAAATTGTTTTTACGGGCGGCGAGCCCACGTTGCAGCTTTGTGAATCCGAGCCGCTTTTAAATGGCTTTTATCGCTGTGTCGAGACAAATGGCTACAAAGTCGCGCCACGTTGGATTGAATGGGTTACGTTTTCGCCCAAGACGAAGCCTATTGCCACAGATAATATGCGGCGCGCAAATGAAGTTAAGATTCTCTATTCACTTTTTAGCGATGATGAGATGATTGCGCTTGCGAGAGATTATCCTGATAAGCAATTTTTTGTGCAGGCAATCGATGATGGGCAGCGCCCGATTTCGCATGATTCTTTGATATTGTTTTGCAAGAAGAATCCGCAGTTTCGATTGAGTTTGCAGACGCATAAGATTTTGGAGATTCGGTAGTGATGTTTCTTTAGTTGGAATCTTGCTATATGTCATTGCGAGCGTTAGTGAAGCAATCAAACGTTTTCGAGGCTTTTGTCATTGCGAGAGGCTTTAGCCTCGTGGCAATCTACCGTCTATGAACGCTCGTTTGGGATTCTCTGCTCGTTGATTGCCACGCTCGCGTTGCTCGCTCGCAATGACAATTGGAATC
>JAAVGZ010000011.1 GCA_014799985.1 Helicobacter sp. | reverse complement strand
CAACCCCTGCACGCTCTTCTTCTTGGTTGGGAAGACAAGAAGCAAAGCGGCGCTGCGTGAGCTACGCTAGCTTGCGCGCGCTTTTTATTGGGGATTGTTTGCGTTTTTATTGGGATTCTTTGCTTGTTGATTGCTTCGCTTTGCTCGCAAGGACAAAAAATAGCATGCAAAGGTTTCTTTGTCATGTCGAGCGCTCGCGAAACATCTTGTCATTGCGAGCGAGCATGGCGAGCGTGGCAATCAAACGTATGTGAAGCTAGAATCATGAAAGATTCTATGCCTGTTGATTGCCACGAGGCTAGTGCCTCTCGCAATGACATAATTAACCGCGTTGAGCCTTCAAGACGTTCGCTTGCTTCAGCCATCGCCTCGCTCGGCAACCCAACCCCAAACTTTAAGCTATTCCATGATACAATCGGCGCAATTTCACCAAAAAGGATTCCACGATGAAAAAACTTCTCCTACTCGTCTGCATGCTCGCGATGTCGGCGCAGCTCTATGCCGAAAACATTCGCGTCTTTGTCGCCGCGAGCGCAAAAGACGCGATGAGCGAGGTAACCGACACCTTCCTCAAAACCCGCAAAAATGATAACATCGAGCTTAGCTTTGGTGCGTCTGGCAAAGCCTATCAGCAGTTCTCGCAAGGCTTGGAATACGATTTATTTTTCTCCGCCGATTCCAAATACCCCGCGCAAATCGTCAAAGACGGGCAAGCCGCCGGCGAGCCCCATGTCTATGTTTTGGGCGTTGTGGCGCTCTATGCGCTC
Organism: Helicobacter sp.; assembly: GCA_014799985.1. Lineage (GTDB taxonomy): Bacteria > Campylobacterota > Campylobacteria > Campylobacterales > Helicobacteraceae > NHYN01. The sequence continues at coordinate 14,649 of JAAVGZ010000011.1, read as the reverse complement.
GATTCCAAGCTCTTAGACGGCGGCGTTGCGGCGCTCAAAGATAAAGAAAAACAAATCAAGCACCTAAGCATCGCGAACCCAAAAGTCGCCCCTTATGGCATTGCTGCCGAAGAAATCTTGAAGAATCTCAAGCTCTATGATGTGTTTGAAAGCCGCATCGTGCGAGGCGACAACATCGCCCAAGCCGTTTCGTTTGTCGATAGCGGCGCTGCCGAAGTCGGCTTGGTCGCCTACTCGCTACTTTCCGACCCAAGCAAGCGCAAAAACGCCGTGGTTGTCGATAGCGCGCTGCACAATAAAATGGAACAAAGCTTTGTGATAACCAAACGCGCCGCGAAAAGCGCGCTCGCGAAGGCATTTTCGGACTACATCACATCGGGCAAGGCTGATGAGATTTTCAAAAAATATGGCTTTGGCACACCCGCGCGACAATAGCGATTGATGAACATCTTAGACGCCACGATTGAGACAATCACGCCGCATGGCGAGCTGCTCTATGTGCAGGCGCGCGCGGCAGATTCCGCGTTTGCAATCCTCGCTGTCGCGCCGCTAGAGCTGCCCAAAAAGGTGCGCCTGCTGTTCAAAGAAACCGATGTCTTGCTCGCGCGCCGCGATTCCGCGCTGCTTTCGCCCAATGTCTATGCCGCGTCTGTGCAGTCCATCACCAAAAGCGAACTCTTTTGGCAGGTCGCGCTCGGCTTTGGCGGCGGCTCGCTCGTGGCGCTCGTGCTTGCCGCAAACGCCAAGGCGCACAATCTCGAATCGCAAACGGAGATTCTGTGGTCGATTAAGCCCACAGAAATCACGCTCCAAAGCGATGACGCATGAGGAGGCGCAATGCAGCTCGATGACGCGTTTATCACGACTTTGCTACTAACCTTCAAGCTCGCCACAATCAGCACCTTTTGCCTCTTGTTTGTGAGCGTTGCGCTCGCCTACTGCTTCGTGTTCGTGCGCCTGCCGTTCAAGAGCTTCTTCCAAGCGCTCGTGTCGATGCCGCTCGTGCTGCCGCCGAGCGTGCTCGGATTCTACTTGCTCGTGAGCTTCAGCCCCAAAAACGCGTTTGGCGCGTTCTTGCAAGAGAGCTTCGGGCTCACGCTCGTCTTCAGCTTCGAGGGCTTGGTGCTCGCGTCCATGATTGTGAATCTCCCGTTTATGACAAACCCGATTCAAAGCGCCTTCAGCTCCGTCTCGCGCAATCTCATAGACGCGTCCTACACGCTTGGGCGCGGCAAGCTGCGCACGCTCTGGTCGGTGATTCTGCCCAACGCAAAGGCTGGAATCCTCACGGGGCTCGTGATGGCGTTCGCACACACATGCGGCGAGTTTGGCGTGGTGATGATGATTGGCGGGCACAAGGTCGGCGAAACGCTCGTGGCGAGCATTGCGATTTATGATTCTATCGAGGCGCTCGAATACACGCTCGCGCATCAATACGCGTTCGTGCTGTTCGCGCTCTCGTTTTGTGTCGTGTTCGCGCTCTACCTCATCAACAAGCGCTTCGCGGCGACAAACGCGGCTCTGTGAGACAACATGAAACTCATTATCGACATCAAACACCCGATTCAAACCGCGAGCGGCTGGGTCGATTTGCACTTCGCCGGCGAGTTTGACGAGGGCGAATCATGCGCGCTCTTTGGCAGCAGCGGCGCGGGCAAAACAACAATCTTGCGCATCATCTCGGGGCTGCTCGTGCCGCAGAGTGGCTATATCCAAATGGGCGATTCTGTGTGGCTCGACACGAAGAAGCAAATCTGCCTAAGCGCGCAGAAGCGCAGCGTGGGGCTCGTGTTCCAAGACTATGCGCTGTTTCCAAACATGACTGTTTTGCAAAACTTGCTCTATGCGCTGCACGACAAGCGCGACAAGGCGCGCATCGATGAGCTGCTCACGCTCATGGGAATCGAGGAGCTCGCCTCGCGCTACCCCGCGCAGCTAAGCGGCGGGCAGAATCAGCGCGTGGCGCTCGCGCGTTCGCTCATTCGCTCGCCGCAGATTCTGCTGCTCGATGAGCCCTTGAGCGCGCTCGACCTGCAAACGCGCCTTCGGCTGCAAGACGAAATAAAGAATTTCCAAACGCTCTTTCACCTCACGACCTTCCTCGTGAGCCACGACATGAGCGAGATTCTGAAGCTCGCCAACCGCGTCATCGGCATCAAAGACGGCAAATGCTACAAGGACACGACACCCAAAGAGTTTTTCTTGCATGCCTCGATTAGCTCCAAAATCCGACTGAACGCCGAAGTGCTCGACATCATGCGCAGCGACCTCATGGTGATTCTCACGCTCTTCGTGCAAGAATCGATTATCAAGGTAACGATGAGCGCGCACGAGTTCGACACGCAGTTTAGCGACCTTAGCGTGGGTAGCCGCGTGATGGTTTGCGACAAAGCCTACAACCCGCTGCTGTTGCGCGCTGGCGTGCAAAACTAAAGGCGCATGCGCCGATGAAAATCTTGGTCGTCAAGTTCCGCAACATCGGCGATGTCCTGCTCACAACGCCGCTGTTTGCGAACCTGCGCGCGCATTTCCCGAGCGCGACAATCCACGCGGCAATCAACGCCGAATCGCTGCCCATGCTCGAGGGCAACCCCAACATAGACGCGATTTTCGCCTATGAGCGTGCGCGCATTAAAAAGCTTGGAATCCTCGCTCGGCTGCGCGAGGAGTGGCGCTATTTGCGGCAGTTTCGCAGCGGCTATGATGTGCTCATCAACACGACAGAGGGCGAGCGCGGCGCGTGGATTGCGCAGCTCTGCCGCCCGACAATCCATGTCGCGCCCGCGCGCAACCTGCTCTTGCGCCCCACGCACCTCTTCACGCCCTACAAGGGGCACATCATCGACCACCACCTCGAGGCAATCAGCCTGCTTGGGCATGAGATTGTGGGCAAAGCCGCCACGCTCGTTTATGGCGCGCAGCACCTTGCGCGCTTACGAGAGCTCGGGCTGCCGCAGCGCTATGTGCATTTCCACCCGCTTAGTCGCTGGCAATTCAAGTGCATCGATGACGCGCTAAGCGCCGCAATCATCGACTATATCCAAAACGCACTCGGCATTCCCGTTGTCCTTAGCGCCGCGCCAAACGAGGCAGAAATGGGGCGCATTGCCACGATTCTGTCGCTTTGTGCTAGCGAACCGCTCAACTTCGCAGGCAAGCTGAATCTCAAAGAGCTCGCCGCGCTCGCAGGCAACGCGACAGCTTTTGTCGGCGTTGACACCGCGACAATGCACATCGCCGCAGCGCTCGACACGCCGACAATCGCCTTTTTTGTCGCAAGCGCCGTTTTCCACTGGGGCGCGTGGGACAACGCGCTCACGGATTGCCCCTACACTGACCAAGACGGAATCCAACGCATGGGCAAGCATAGCATTTTTGTCAAGAATAGCGCGCGAAAAGACAGGGATATTATGCAAAACCGCGAGAAAAATGGCACATTCACGCTCGAAAATTTTGATTGGGAGGCTTTCAGGCGCGAACTTAGCGAGAAGCTGCGCTAGATTCGCGCGCAAACGCGACAGCGCCTAGCGCGTCTGCAAACAGCGGGGCGTCAAACGCGCGCAAGTCGGATTCTCGCCCAAAGCCGCACAACACGCCAAGCCCACGCACACCCGCCGCGCGCGCCGCTTGCAAGTCGAGCGCCGTGTCGCCAACCATGAAAATATGTTCAAGCGCAATCTCGGGGCGCGCGATTGCCTCAAGCGCGCACAGAATCGGCTCGGGCGCAGGCTTTGGGCTCGCCGCGTCCTCGATGCCCACAACGCATGCGAAATGCTCGGCGATTCCAAAGCTTTGCAACAGCGCGCGGCTATAATCGCCACGTTTTGTCGTAACGAGCCCCAAAAACGCAAACGCGCTCGCCTGCGCGACCGCCTCGCGCGCGTTTGGCAGAAGCACCGTGCCACGCTCCATCTGCGCGCGATAGTGCGTGCGGTAGTCATCGACACATCGTTGCAACATTGCGGGCGCGACACCATGCATTGTAAACATATCATGTAACGTATGCCCAATGCAGCCCTCTACCGATTCTTGGCTCGGAATCGCAAAGCCGTTGGCAGAAAGCGCGGCGCAGAAGCTCGCGTAAATCGCCGGGGTCGAATCGATGAGTGTCCCGTCAAAGTCAAACAAGATGATGGCGCGCTTGGGACTCATGAATATTTTTTGTAAATATAAAGAGTGCAAGCAAGCAACGCGAAAGCGGGAAACAACGTTCCTGCGAATAAGAGGCAAACCTGAATCATAAATCCTCCAATTCCTTAAGTTTTTTGAAAAAGAAGATGATTGCAACCACCACGCAAACAACTAACAACACAGCAATGCAAACACAAACAAAGAACAACTCTAATGCGAGATTGCCATAATTTGTAGCAATAAAACCAATGACACTCACAAGACACGCAAACAACGCAAAAATCGCCGCTTGCAAGAAATTGATGAGCTTATCCAAACTTTCCTTCCGACCCATAAAACGCATTATAACACATTCCGACTCGATTCTAAGCCAAAACACGATAGAATCGCTCAAAAGAAAGGAGACACCATGCAACCACAAAACCCAACGCGCCGCAACGCGCTAAAAAGCCTCGCAGCAGGCGCGCTCGCCGCGAGCGCCGCGCCACTGTATGCCGCGAGCGCCAAGCTCAAGCTCAAGATGGCGACAAGCTGGGCGCCCAACACGCCGTTTTTGCATGACGCTGCCGTGTATTTTGCCAACACGCTCAAAAGCGCGAGCAACGGCAGCATCGACATCAGAATCTACCCCGCCGGCGCGCTCGTGCCCGCTCTTGGCGTGTTTGACGCCGTGAGCGCGGGGCAAATCGACATTTTCCACTCGGCGACATACTATTGGGGCGGCAAAAACAGCGCCTTCAATGTGTTCGCGGGCACGCCCTTCGGGCTGACCGATAGCGAGATGAACGCGTGGATGCGCTTTGGCGGCGGGCACGCGCTCTGGGCAGAAGTCTGTGCCAAATACAATCTCTACCCGCTGCTAGGCGGCAACACGGGCTATCAGATGGGCGGCTGGTTCAAGAAAAAAATCGAATCGTTGCAGGATTTGCAGGGGCTCAAGATTCGCATGCCCGGTCTCGCCGCACAGATTTACACCAAGCTCGGCGCGAGCACGCCGCTTTTGCCCGGCGGCGAAATCTACCTCGCGCTCGAACGTGGCGTGATAGACGCGACCGACTGGATTGCACCTGCGATTGACATTAACACAGGATTCTATAAGGTTGCGAAATATTACTACACAGGTTGGCATGAGCCCGCGAGCAGTGCTGAATTTGTGTTTAATAAAAAAGTGTGGGACAGCCTAAGCAAAGAGCAGCAGGCGCTCATCACCGCCGTTTCAAACGACACAAACACGCGCATGACGGCGCAGTTTCAGGCGCAAAACCCGGCGGCGCTGCAAAAGCTCAAGGAGCAGGGCGCAGAGGTTGTGCGATTCCCAAAAGCCGTGCTAGACGCGGCGAAAAAGGCTTTTGGCGAAGTCGTGGCAGAGGAGAGCGCGAAGAATCCAGACTTTAAAACCGCTTGGGAAAGCTATTCAGGATTCTTGGCGCAGCAGCGCGCATATTCCGCGCTCACGCTCGGCGCGTATTTTGGCGAGCGCGACTAATGGCGTTTGTATTTGGACCCGTGCATTCACGGCGCTTTGGAATCTCGCTCGGTGTCGATTTGTCGCCCGCCGTGAAACAATGCAACTTCGATTGCGTCTATTGCGAGCTTTGCGCCGCCAAGCCTATGGGCGCAATGCACGATGTCGCGAGCGCGTCAGAGATTGTCGCCGAGATTGAGCGTGCGCTGCAATCGGGTGTCGTTTGCAACGTGCTGACATTCACAGCAAACGGCGAACCCACGCTCTACCCGCACCTCGCCGAGCTTGTCGCGAGCGTGCGTGCGCTGCTTGCGCGATTCCCCGCGCCGCCAAAGCTGCTTCTCTTGAGCAACGGCTCGCGCTTTGGAATCGAAAGCGTGCGCGAGGCGCTGCGGGGCTTTGACATCGTCAAGTTCTCGCTCGATGCAGCAAGCGAACGCGTGTTTAGGCGCGTGGATAGGGCGGCGCGCGGCATTGCGATTGGCGACATCATCGAGGGAATCGCCACATTCGCGCGCACATTTGCGGGCGAGCTCATCGCTGAAGTTTTGCTTGTTAAAGGTTATAACGACAAGCCCGATGATGTGGCGCAAATCGCAGACGCGCTGCGCGCAATCGCGCCCGCGCGCGTGGACGTTGGGACGATTGACCGCCCGAGCGCCTACAAGGTGAGCGCGCTAAGCGAAAGCGACATCGAGGCGCTTCTGCCGCTATTTTGGGGCTTGCGCGTGTTTGTGCCACGCCGCGAGGCGCTGTGCTGCCCACAAAGCTATGACGCAGCGCAGATTCTCGCTACATTGCGCCGCCGCCCACTTAGCGAGGGCGACATCGCCGCGCTTTTTGACAAGCCCTCGCAACAAAGGCTGCAAACATTAGTGCAAAATGGCGAGGTTGCGTGCGAAGAGGCTGGAGGGATTGTGTTTTATTGTGCGCGGTGAGGCGATGTTTTCTAAGTATTTCAAGAGCGCATAGAAATTATCCTTTGTCTCCTCGTCAAGTTGAGCCGCCAAGTCTTTTGTATTTTTAAAGTCAGCTGCCGCTTGGCTATTCTTCTCTTTGCTGATTCCAAATTTTTCCCTATCCTTCTCGCTGAACAAATCTTCAATTTCCACATCTTGTGGAAACTTGCTTAATTTTTCACATTCATTGAGCAAGATAACTTGCAGGTTATCTCTATATTTCTCCTCGCCTGCTAATTTCTTTATTGCTCTACCTGCCCCATCATTATCTACCAAAAGAATAGCTGGTGAAATGCGGAGTTTGTTACTAAATTTGATGAGAGATTCCATTTTTTCTATCTGTTGCTGCCCTTCTTCGCCCAAGCCGCCAATGGGTAGAAAAGTTAAATTGATGGGCTTGTCTTTATGCTCCTCATTGTAACATTTAACAAGCGCAACAAGATAATTATAGTCTGTAATGCCCTCTACAAAGATGGGTTTACTTTCTGGATTGATAAGATGATAATAATCTACCCCCAAAGCCGACTTAATTTCTCCTAAAGTATCCACAGCAGTGTCCGCAACAAAAGAAAATTCATTGATAATCTTGACACCTATTCCATCTTCTTTAGTTTTTAGGATTCGGATTTCATCGAGATGATTCATATCGAGCATAAACGGAGAATGTGTCGTGATGACAAACAGAATGCCATGTTTTTGCCCAAACTCCTTGAGGAGTTTGCGCAAATCCCTTTGAGCAGGAATACTAAGATGTGTTTCTGCCTCATCGATGAGCACAATATTACCCTCATCTGCCTCGCACATATATAGAAAGTTAAAGAAAAAATTGAAGAACTTTCTAAAACCTACACTTTGCTCATCAAGATAGATAACTTGACCATTATTGCTAATTTCTATTTGGATATTGTCTGCTTCAAGAATAATTTTAAAACTGTACAGCTCATTATTTTTACCATAGAATTTATTGAAACGATTATTAATAATATTCAATTTTTCATTAATATTTTCCTCTTCTATTTTATAATACCTCCTAGTTCTTTTGGTATTCTTCTTAAAATTATCATAAGCATCTTGAAGTTTTAATTTATCATAACCAATAGCCTTAAAAAGCGATTCAAAGAAGACAGAGTTACCAATTTCATTAGACGTACTACAAAGACTATTGTTATTTAAGAATGATTCTTTATATAATGTAACTTTTGGAATAGGAATTTTAGAATCATTAGTTATTGTTTTATTTTCGCCATCGAGATAAATACTCGCCTTATTATAGCAATAAGAATCATTGTCTGCTGCTATCATTTTATTTTCTTTACTGTCAATAAGATGATTATTTATCATATCACTATTCTCCATATTGCTAGGATTAAAGAATTCTACAAGTTCCTTAACATTATCAGATCTACTATTATCTGCAAAGATAAATTTGCAAGACAATTTTTTAGATTGATAAAACTTTGCATGTGGCTGTTGGTGTTCAAAAAAACACTTCAGAGTATTTAACTCACAAAGCAATAAATGATCATATTGTGGATTGTCTGCTTTTATGATTAACTTAATACACTTTTTACCATCCTTATCACTATATTCGCCATAAATTTGTTGAGCAGTATTAAATAATTTTTGTATGTGTTCAATATGTTTCTGATAATCCGAGTTTGTCCTTTGTGATTGAAGTGGAAAACCATTTTTATCTTTTGGCGCTGTTTTTTGCTTTATGTAAGAATCTGGATAAAAAGGAATATGAAAAGTTTTTCCCATTAAAGAATTATTATATTTTTGTTTAAGAAAATCATCATTAACTTGGACTTTTGACGAAAAGTTTGATTCTGCCTTACTTTTTAGAACCTTATGACTCAACTCAATCTTTGGCAAACAATTCTCATATTCCACAAAATTAGGCTCATCTCCTTGAAGCGAGGGGCTATCGCTCCCAAACTTCGCCAATGCCGCTAAAAGATTACTCTTGCCTACATTATTTTCACCTAAAATAATCACTAAGCCCCCTAAAGATTCTGTTGCTAGGCTTGAGAGCCGCAAAAATGCCCCCCCCCCCCGACTCCTTAATCCTCTTTTTAGACGCCAATATTCCTGAAATTGTGAATCACAAATCCACGTGAACCATTGAAGTTTTCCATGCCATTCTCCTTTTTGATTTGTTGTTTATTTTCCATTGTGCTCTCCTTCAAATGGTAATTTTAGTCCAAGCGCTTGATAGAGCGCAATGAGCGGTTCTAATATCGCGATTTCTTGTTCCTCTAAGGCTTTGCCTTGAGCAAGAATCATTTCGCATTGCAACAGATAATCCAGAATCGGGTCGAAGACTTGGCTTTCGGCGATTCTATTGATAAACTCAATTTTCACCTTATTCTCCTTTTTGAGCAGATTCGCAATTTGATGCTCCCTGTCTTGTGGAGTTTGCTCCTTTGGCTTGACGATGTTTTCTATGACATAACTCATCACGCTCGCCTTGCTCGGAGCTTGAGAGATAAAATCAAAAAGCCTAAGGATTTTGGGCTCGAGCCTGTCTCTCTGCCCCGTTTCGTAGTAGTCGATGAATTTATACACCGTGGGACGCGAAAGCTCGAGAAATTGCGCCAAATCCACTAGACGCAAATCAATCTCTCTCATCTTGTCTCGCAAGAGTATGGGGGTTGGCATCAAACGCTCCTTTGCAAAGATAGAATCGGTGGGATTCCCAACCAATTCGGAGTGGCATGTTAGCAAGTTTTACATATTTTGTCAAGTACTTGTTTGCATAAAGTGTAAAATACTATCGTCATTGCGAGTGGGCGGCGCAAGTGCGGCAATCGCCGAGCATAGAATCGCGGCACGGTCGATTGCTTCGCGTAAACTCGCAATGACGATAGAAGTTGATAGATTTGCACCGTCATTGCGAGCGTCCGTTAGGACGCGTGGCAATCAACCGTGTTGATTCAAAGATGGTTGATTGCTTCGGCTATCGCCTCGCAATGACGATAAACAGGATTTTATAAGATTCCAACCACAGCAGAATCGGGCGCACTTGCCCATTTTGGGCAAGCTACAACCCCATCTTCCCAACATTCAAGATATTGTTCGGGTCAAAGGCGCGCTTGATGGCGCGAAAAAGGTTCATCTCCGCCTCGCTAAACGCGAGCGACATAAACGGCGCTTTGGCAAGCCCGATTCCGTGCTCGCCGCTAAGCGTGCCGCCGAGCTCAACAGCGATTTTGAAAATCTCGGTGATGGCGTCATGCCCCTTTTTCAGCTCGCTCTCGCTGCTCGCATCGACCATCACATTCGTATGCACATTGCCATCGCCCGTGTGTCCAAAACACGGAATCTTGACATCATACTTGCGCGCGACATCATCGATTCGCCTAAGCAGCTCGGGCAGCTTGCTGCGCGGCACGGTGATGTCCTCGTTGAGCTTCTTGCTGCCATAAATCGTGATGCTTTGGCTCGCATTGCGGCGCGCAAACCACAGCGCGGCAATCTCATCGGGCGTGCTCGCGCTGCGAAACTCCGTGCAGCCATTTTCCTCAAATTTTTCCTTTATTTTTTGCATGTCATGCGCAATCTCTGCGTCCAAGTTGCCGTCAACATCGGTAATCAGAATCGCGCCAGCGTCTGTCGGCAAGCCCTTGTGGAATCGCTCCTCGACAGCGCGGATTGTGAGATTGTCGAGAAACTCCATCGCCACAGGCGTAACGCCCGCCGCCATCGTCTTATAGACCGCATGCATTGCGGCATCGATTGTCGGAAACACGCCAAGCGCGCTTTGGCGCAGCTTTGGCTTGCTTAGGAGCTTCAGCGTAATCTCGGTAATCACCGCGAGCGTCCCCTCGCTTGCGATGAGGATTCCGGCGACATTATACCCCGCGACATCTTTTATCGTTTTCTTGCCCGCGCGGATAATCTCGCCGTTTGGCAGCACGGCGCGCAAAGCCATGACATAATCCTTCGTGATTCCGTATTTCGCCGCACGCATGCCGCCCGCGTTCTCGCTCACATTGCCGCCGAGTGTCGAAAAATCCTCGCTCGCAGGGTCGGGCGGGTAGAACAAGCCCTTCTCTTCGACAACCTGCTGAAAATGCTTGTTAATCACGCCGGGCTGCACGCGCGCGACCATGTTTTCCATATCGATTTCAAGAATCTGGTTCATGTGCTTCTCGAGCGCGAGAATGATTCCGCCGCTCACGGGCAGCGCGCCGCCGGTGAAGCCGCTGCCTGCGCCGCGCGGCGTAACGATGATTCTGTGCTCGTTGCAATAGCGCAGAATCTGGCTCACATCGTCTTCGTTGCGCGCGAAAACGACAGCGTCTGGCTCATAGCGACAACGCGTGGCGTCATAGCAATAGGCGATTTTGTGCGCCGTATCATCAAAACAATTTTCCTCGCCAACGATGGCGCGCAATGCGGCGATATGCTTGGTTTCCATCATTTCTCCTTAGAGATTTTTTATTTTTGTTCAATCACATCGGCGATGTCCCGATTCGCGCGTGCAAATTCATGGACAATCTCATTGTAGTAGCGATAATAATCGATGACTTGCGGGTCGCGGCGCAAGAAGCCAATCCAGCTGCGCTCCATATTGCCAAGCCGCGAAAAGAAGGGCTTGATTTGCTCTTCATTGCTCGGAATCGCGTCTTGGCGCAAGAGCGCGAAAGTCTGACAATCGCGTAGCTCGCCGATGTTTTCGCGCACCAAATACACAACGCCTGTCGCATAGGCATTGCAAATCTCGCGAAAATGCTCCATCGTGGGCGCTGCCCTGCCCTGATTCGCCAAAAACGCGGCGAATAAATCGGGGTGCAGCCACTCGATGTTGGGGTATTGCGCCGTAATCGCGCGGTAGATTTGCTGGTTGGGCGCAATCGCGAAGGCGCGGTTGTAGAAGGCGCGCAAGACGACTTGGTCGCCCACCTTTGGCGCGAGCAGCGGGAGCGGCATCGAGCGATTCTCGAACAGCTCGAGCGGGCGCAGCGCGAGCGTGGCGCGAGAATCCTCAATCGCCACGACCACAGCGCGCGCGAGCATCATCGAGTGTGTCGAATCGAGCTGGTGCAGCACAAAGCCGCTTTCGCCGCGCCGCAGGTTCATCGCGGGCGTGGTGATGGTCTGCCCGCTCACCTCGAGAATGGGCAACGAGATTTTGTTCTCAAACGCATGCGCGAGGGCGCAGAATAGCAAGAAAAAGAGGAAGAGTCGCATTTCTAAGCCTTAGAAAAATACTGGGCTTTCTCGTTCAGAAACCACATGCACGCAAACAGCAGCCCCGATGTTTTGGCGCGGCTAGAATCATAGACAAAGTCGCGGATTTCTGACAGCGGCAAGGCGATGACCTCGATTTGCTCCGTGTCGATTCCGCCGCCCTGCCCCGTTTTGCGCGCCGCACTCACTTCGGCATAGTAGCAATGCTGCTTGCTCGCCGCAAAGCCCACAGACGAATAGAACGAGCAAATCTCGACCAACTCGCTCGCGGGGACATCATAGCCGCATTCCTCGAACACCTCCTCGCTCGCGATTTGCGCCAAGCTCTTGTCTTTGTCGACAATGCCCGCGCAAAGCTCATAGACACACGGAATCTGGCTCTTGACAAACAGCGCGGGGCGCATTTGTTTGACGAGAATGAGCGCATTTAGCGAGGTGTCATAAATCAAAATGCTCACGCTATTGTGCGCTTGGACGATGTCCCACGTGCGTGGCGCGCCATTTTGGGTGTAGAAGATGCGATGTGGGCGGATATAGGGCGAATCCCAACATTCTTCGATTTTCTGAATCTGAATATCTGTGGCAGGCTTCACGGTGCGCGATTCTCCGTGCTCTCGCGTGCGGCGATGTATTCTTGGGGCTTCTCATACACGGGCAGATTCTCGTGTGAGAGCGCGGCTTGCAGCTCGGCTTTGTAGGGGTCGGTTTGGGCAGCAAACTCGGCAAACTCGCTCGCGCCGAGCTTCTTTTTCTTGCGTTGCACGCTCTTTTGTGGGTTGATTGCCCGACCATTTTTATAAAGCCCCAAATGCAAGTGCGGACCCGTGCTAAGCCCCGTGTTGCCCACATAGCCAATCTTTGTGCCCTGCGTAACCCTCTTGCCCGCGCGGATTCCGCGCGCATAGCCGTTGAGATGCCCATAGAGCGTCTTGTAGCCATCGCCATGCGTGATGATGATGGTTTTGCCATAGCCGCCCTTGTAGCCCACAAAGCTCACAGTGCCCGTGCCAGCCGCGCTCACAGGTGTGCCGCGAGGCGCGGCATAGTCCACGCCCAAATGCGGACGCCGATAGCCTAGAATCGGGTGCTTGCGCGCGTTTGAGAAAGACGAAGAAACGCGTGTGTAGCGAAGCGGGACGGTGAATAGGAACTGCATCAGCGATTCGCCCTTTTCATTATAATAACCGCCGTCTTTGTAAGAAAAAAGATAATGTGGCTTGCCGCGCGCCTCGATGACGCCCGCGATGATTTCGGGCGCGCCATAGGGCTTGCCGAGCCGATATTTGCGGTTATAAATCAGCGCGAGCTTGTCTTGGGGGTAGAGGTTCGCCGCGCCAATCGAGCTGCGAAACGCCACGGCGAACTCGCTCGCGAGGCGCGAATCGCCCGTGATGTGGATAATCTCGTTATACGGCACGCTACTCAACTCAAACGCAATCGATTGGCGCTTCTCGAAATAGCGCACGGGGAGCGTGCTAAACCCATAGCCCGAGGGCGATTTGGAATCTTGATAGAGGTGGATTTGGTTCTCCTCGCCAATGGGAATGAGCGCCTGCACGAGCGTGCCCGCATCGTCTGTCAGCAAGTGGTATTTCGCGCCCGCCATGACTTCGGTCGCGAGCTCTTTGTCCTCTGCTGCGAGGTTATAATAGAGGCTGTGGGAGATGTTGTTCGCCTCCAAAAACCCCAAAAAAGTTTGCCCATTTTGCCAGACCTTCTCGCTCGCATTCAATCCCCACGCGCACGCAGCGCACAGCAACAAGCCCAAGACATAACGCATTCTCTCTCCTTGAATAAAACGCGCATTGTAGCAAAAAATTTCTAAAAGCAGCTTAAAGGAACACCATTTGCTTCTAGTATTGCAAGGAATAATGCGGAGGAAAAAACGATGCAAAATCGATGTCTTAGTAATTTACAAGAACAATTTGGAGATGTGGAATTTCGCTCAAGCGCTTCATCTCGAAATAGCAAAAATGCTTTTACAATCGATAAAAAGGTTTTGGAAGAAATGGAACACGACCCACGCACAGCGAGGAAATGTGAGGACATCATTTCGCTTGCGCTGATGTTGCAAAAGGCGCTGCAAGAAAAGGGCGCGCTCAAAGACGACAATAAATTGGTTGTGTTGCACTAGATTTTGTCGGTTTCAAAAAGTGGCGTAGCGAGAACGGGTGCATTGTCGGTTGGTGAATCAAGAGTTGGGGGCATAGAATCCACTTCAGCCGTTTCAGCCATGTGGATTGCCGGGCTAAATGTCTGCCGCCACAAGTCTTGATTGACAAGCCCCACAACGGCTTTGGTTGTGTTGATTGCCGCGATTCCATTGGCGGATTCTTTGTGAATCTCGCTTGCGCCATGCTCGAGCCGCGCTTGGAGGCTCTCGCGTTGCATGCCCGCATCGTTTTGCGCGAGAGACGCGAGCGATTCGTGGCGCTTTTGGGCGAGCACGGCGGCGAAGTCTCCGCTTGGCTTGGTGGGCGCGTTTGGCGCGAGGGCGTCATGCTGCATGAGTGCGGCGATGGCTACGATGTCTATCATGGCTTGCTCCTTGTTTTGGTATTATCGGATTCAAGAGTTAATGGTGGGTTTTTATCTTGTGGAATCGCGAGAAATTTTCGATTTGTCGTTGTGATTTGTTGGTGTGCTTGCAATGACGTTAAAATATTGGAGGTGCGACTTTAGTCGCACTCATTGTGTCATTGCGAGGCGATAGCCTCGAAGCAATCAACCGTCTACGAACGCTTAACACGGTTGATTGCCACGCGTCCTAACGGACGCTCGCAATGACAAAAAGAGATGTTTCGGCTTCGCTTCAACATGACAGAATCCCCAGAAAAAGCGCGCGCAAAGCTATGGCGAAGCCACAGCACAGCGCCGCTTTGAAGATTGCGATTTTTG
>JAAVGZ010000010.1 GCA_014799985.1 Helicobacter sp. | reverse complement strand
TTTTTTTTTTTTTCTAGCGAGTGTAACGAGCGTGGCAACCAACCGTGTGCGAAGCTAGAATCATGTAAAGATTCCATGCCGTTAGATTGCAACGCTAATGCCTCGCAACGACACACAATCACATCGGAGGTGCGATTCTAACCGCGCACGAAATGCGCGACCAAGCCGCACCTCCATGCGCCAAGCAGCGAGGCGCCGCGCCAACAATGCGCTTTTGCAACCCTAAATGTGCTACAATGCTCAAAAAGGAACGCGCTTGAAAGTCAAAATTTGTGGAATCACAACGCTCGAAGATGCACTTTTTGCTGCCGATTGTGGCGCCGATGCGCTCGGCTTTGTACTCTATCCGCCCTCGAAGCGCTTTGTGCCCCCGCATGTTGTCGCCGAGATTGTGCGCTCTCTCCCGCCCTTCGTGCTTTCTGTGGGCGTGTTTGCGCAAGAATCCGCCCAAGAGGTTTGCGCGCTTGCCGCACAAGCGGGCGTGCAGCTTTTGCAGCTACACAACGAGGCGCTGTTTGACTTTCTCTATCCATCGCGCACGCTCAAGGTCGCGCGCATTGCCTCGAGGCGCGATGTGTCCGCGCTTGGCTCGGGCGATTTCGTGCTTTGCGATACCTTTTGCGAGGGCTTTGGGGGCGCGGGGCTGCGCATGCCGCTCGCGTTTTTTGACGGCATCGATTGCTCGCGCCTCATTCTCGCGGGTGGATTGAGCCCCGACAATATCGGCGAAATCAGAGGAATGGGATTCTATGGTGTTGATGTGAGCAGCGGCGTGGAGAGCAGCGCGGGCAAAAAAGACCCAAAAAAAGTGCAGGATTTTATCAAAAATGCCAAAACGCTCTAGCTATCACAATCCCTACGAATCGCTGCTCGAGAGGCTCGCACATACGAACATGCCGCGCGAGCAGTTTATGGAATCTTTGCAACATTGTCGGGGGTTTGGCTGCGGAGACGAGGAGCTGCGGCTGCTACACATCATGGGCGCGCCGCTTGTGTGCGAGGGCGATTGTGTCGCGCTCACAACGCGCACCACGCCGATTGCGGAGCAGCGATTCTGCTTTGTCGATGTGGAAACCAACGGCAGCGACCCGAGCAGGAGTCAGGTGATTGAGATTGGCGCTGTGCTCTATGAGAATGGCGCAATCATCGACAGATTTGAATCGTTTGTGTTTTGCTCGCAGATTCCCGAGAGCATCACCGAGCTCACGGGGATTGCGCTTGATGATGTCGTGAATGCGCCCACGCTCGCTGTGGTGATGGAGCAATTCCGCGATTTTTTGGGCACGGCGCTCTTTGTGGCGCACAATGTCGAGTTTGACTATGGCTTTTTGAACGCCATGCTGATGCGCTGCAATCTCGGTTGGCTGTGCAACCGCAAGCTTTGCACGATTAGGCTCGCGCGCAAGACGATTCCTGCAACGCATTATAACCTTGGTGCGCTGAATGCGCAGCTTGGAATCGGCGCGCCCGTGCTGCACCGCGCGTATGCGGACGCGCTCACGGCGCTCAAGATTTTTGAGCATGCGCTCGCGGCGATTCCGCCAAATGTGCGCACAGCAGAGGAGCTGATTGCCTTTTCGCTCGGCTCATTTTCCGCGAAAATCTAACACCAAGCGCCCATCGATAGCGCCCTTTTTCATTCTCGCGAACACATCGTTGATGTCCTCGAGCTTCGCGGGGGCGACATGCGCATGCACTTTTTCCTCTTCGGCGAAGCGAATCGCCTCTTGCAAGTCGAGTCGCGTCCCGACAATCGAGCCACGAATCGTGATTCCATTCAGAATCATGCCGAAGATATTGACGGGGAAGTCGCCCGGTGGCAAGCCATTGAGCGAGACGGTGCCGCCGCGGCGCACGACACCCACAGCCTGCTTGAACGCAATGGGATGCACGGCGGTAACGAGCACGCCATGCGCGCCGCCGCCTGTTTCCTCGCGAATCTTGTCAATCGTGCCCTGCTCGCCGAGCGTCTTGGCGTTGGCGACAACGGTCGCGCCGTATTTCTTGGCAAGCTCGAGCTTCTCGTCTGCGACATCGATGGCAGCGACATTGAGCCCCATCGCCTTGGCGTATTGCACCGCCAAGTGTCCGAGCCCGCCGATTCCAGAAATGGCGACCCACTGCCCGGGGCGTGTGTCGGTTACCTTGAGTCCTTTGTATACCGTAACGCCCGCACATAGAATCGGTGCGATGTTGAGGAAATTTGTGTCTTTTTTGAGGATTCCGCAATAGGTCGCGTCTGCCACGGCATATTCAGCAAAGCCGCCATTGACGGAATAGCCGCCGTTTTGTTGGCTTTCGCAAAGCGTCTCCCAACCTGCCATGCAATGCTCGCAATGCCCGCACGCGCTATACAGCCACGGGATTCCAACCGCATCGCCCTCCTTGATGTGCGTAACGCCCTTGCCGACTTTGACGACATAGCCCACGCCCTCATGTCCGGGGATAAAGCCGCCGCCGGGCAGCGCCTTGAGATTGGGCTTGACAGGCCAATCGCCCTCGACTGCGTGCAAATCGGTGTGGCAAACGCCGCATGCTTCGATTTTGACCAAAACTTGACCATCTCCGGGTTCGGGAATCGCGATTTCTTCAATCACTAAGGGTCGACCAAATTCTTTGAGAACCGCTGCTTTCATTGTTTTTGCCATGTTGTACTCCTAGAAGAATCCGAGTTTGTTAATAGAGTAGCTCACCAAGATATTCTTGGTTTGTTGGTAATGTTCCAGAATCATCTTGTGCGTTTCGCGCCCGATTCCGCTCTGCTTGTAGCCCCCAAACGCCGCGTGTGCGGGGTATGCGTGGTAGCAGTTTGTCCAAACGCGCCCTGCTTTGATTCCGCGTCCGAAGCGATAGGCGCGGTTGATGTCGCGCGTCCAAACGCCGCTGCCAAGCCCATAGATGGTGTCGTTCGCAATCTCGAGCGCCTCTTTGTCGTCCTTGAAAGTCGTGAGCGCGAGCACGGGACCAAAGATTTCTTCTTGGAAAATGCGCATTTTGTTGTGCCCCTTGAAAATCGTGGGCTTGATGTAGCAGCCCTTTTCGAGCTCGCCGCCGAGGTGATTGCGCTCGCCGCCAATCAGGCATTGCGCGCCCTCTTCTTTACCGATTTTGATATAATTCAGAATCGTGTTGACCTGATTCTCGTCGACTTGCGCGCCAATCATTGTCGTTGGGTCGAGCGGGTTGCCTGCCTTAATCGCCTCAACGCGTTTGAGCACCTTTTCGATAAACTTATCATAAATGCTCGCATGCACAAGCGCGCGGCTGGGGCATGTGCAAACCTCGCCTTGGTTGAACGCAAAGAGCACCAAGCCTTCGATTGCCTTGTCGAGATACGCGTCCTCATGGTCGAAGATGTCGGGGAAGAAAATGTTGGGCGATTTGCCGCCGAGCTCGAGCGTTGAAGGAATGATGTTTTCGGTCGCAAACTGCATAATCTGTCGCCCCACGCTCGTTGAGCCCGTGAAGGCGACTTTGGCGATTTTGGGGCTCGTGGCGAGGTGCTTGCCAATCTTGCCGCCGCTACCATTGACGACATTCAGCGTCCCTTCGGGCAGCAAATCACCGATGATGTCAAGCAGCACCAAAATGCTCGCAGGGGTGGGCGAAGCGGGCTTCAACACAATCGTATTCCCCGCAGCCAAAGCGGGCGCGATTTTCCACGCTGCCATGAGGAGCGGGAAGTTCCATGGGATAATCTGCCCCACAACGCCGAGCGGCTCATGGAAATGATACGCCACCGTGTCGTGGTCGAGGTCGCTGATTGCGCCCTCTTGCGCCCGAATGCAGCCCGCAAAATAGCGGAAATGGTCGATGGCGAGCGGAATGTCGGCGTTCATCGTTTCGCGAATGGGCTTGCCGTTGTCCCATGTCTCGGCATGCGCGATTTTTTCGAGATTTTCTTCGATTCTGTCCGCAATCTTGAGCAGAATCGAGGCGCGCTGCGCCACGCTCGTGTTGCCCCAACTCTCCTTCGCCTTTGTGGCAGAATCGAGCGCCTTTTCAATGTCGGCAGCGCTCGAAGCGGGCACTTCGCAGAGCGCTTGCCCGTTGATAGGACTCTTGTTTGTGGTGTATTGCCCATCGACTGGCGCAACCCACTTGCCACCAATGAAGTTTTCATAGCGGGACTTGAAGACTTTGCTGCTATCTGTGTAGAGACTCATTGTGTATCCTTTGTCATAAAATGCGGCAATTTGCGGGCTGTGCCATTTGGGCGATGCCCATTGCCTTGAGATGATTATATCTCCAAATGCGGCAGCATGTGTTGGCAGAATCGATTTGCAATGCAGGCAAAAAATACCATGTTACGATTCTACAACATGGCGCAGCCAAAGATTTTTTCAGCAAAAGAATCCTATAATATGTTTATTTTTAAGGAGGCAAAGATGAAAAGATTTTGCAAAAAGACTGCTGTTGCGGCGGCTGTGCTCGCATTTTGCGCGCATGCGAACGCGGCAGAGCCACAAAAGAGCTTGAGCGACATCGCGATTGAGCAGGGCACAGATGTGCTGATTAAGAATCAGGTTGAGGGCAAGAGCCTCAAGCAGATTGGCAAAGAGAAAAAAGAGGCGGCAAAGACACAAGCTAACGAACGTGTCGAGGCTTTCAAGAAAGAGCATGGGCTTGATTCTGATTCCAAAGCTGAAGAGACAAAGATGCCCACAAAGGCGGAGATAAAGCAGGGAATCAAGGACGAAATCAACACACGCACCAAGGCGGCGAAGCAAGAGATAGGCGCAAAAGCGCTTGAGCACGCAAACGAGAAAACGGGCGGCGCAGCGGGCGCGGGTGTCGAGGTGTATAAGGCTGTCAAGGACGCCAAGAAGGCGCAATAGCCAACCCCAAGCAGAATCCGCGCTAGGCGGATTCTGTGCTGCTAGATATAATTTACGAGCGAAAGCTGATTGATTTTCGCCGTTGCGCTTAGCAATGCTTGGTAGTTCATCGTGAGCTGCACGAAATAGGCATAGGTCTCGGGAATGTCCGCATCGACCGCATCAGAGCGCAACTCTTTGGTTTGAACGAGAAGCGTTTCGGCGCGCTCGATTTCGTAACTAAACGCGTTACCCTGCGCACCCACTTTGGTGTGCACCTTGA
>JAAVGZ010000009.1 GCA_014799985.1 Helicobacter sp. | reverse complement strand
TATGTCATGCTCCACAGCGCTTCGTCTATGTTAAAACGAGAACATAGACGTGTGCGCTGTGGTTGGGACGTCAAAATAAAGAGCAATAGAGAATCAAAGATNGCAANATNCAAAGCGNNGCTGTGCTNTGGCTTCGCCATAGCTTTGCGCGCGCTTTTTCTNGGGATTCTNTGCNNGTTGATTGCNNCGGCTANCGCCTCGCAATGACANNAAATNGCGCATGCAAAATTNTCNATTGTCATGTTGAGCGNTAGCGAAACATCTNGTCATTGCGAGAGGCGCTAGCCTCGTGGCAATCAAACGTGTTAAGCGTTCATAGACGGCTGATTGCAACNCTNNCGCTCGCAATGCCGACATGCGAAGCGAGCAAGCGCATTGCGTCTGCGATTCTACATTATAAAAAGCCTTTTGCGATATAATATGTAAAAAAGGCTGCCCCTTGGAATCTCTTCTCCCCCATTACGAATCCTTCCTATATGGCTTGCGCAAGGCAAACAACAAGCTCGACCTCGACATGATGCTTGTCGATTTCGCCAAATCAGAAGCGCTTGCCGCAATATACACCGACACGTCCGAGACCAAGCGCGAGATTGCGCAAACATTGCGCGAGAAGCTCTACACGCTCGTTCTNGCNGATGGCGATGTGTTTGAGCAAGACTATGTCGCGCTCTATGTGTTCTTCACCAACATCGAGCTGCCGCCCGATGAGCGTTTCGCNCCTTTCGTGCAGCTTGCGAGCGACCAGCTTGGCGAAGCGCAAGACTATCTTGCGAGCGCAGAATCCATCGTGCTCATCGAGCTCGCCACATGCAGCCTATTCTTGCAAGGCAAAACATTCGAGGCGCTCAAATTCTATATCCACCACATGAGCGTTGTGCATCTCTCCGATGCCGTCTATATGCAACGTTGCACCTTCTCGCTCAAGCTCCTCACGAAGCTCAACATCAGCTTCGATTCTGTCTATCCCATCTTCGAGGAGCTCTTTGATGTCGAGCATATCCTCTCGCTCTCGCCCATTGCGCGGCGCAGCGTGTTTGTTTGGACGCTACATCAATGGTGGAATGTCCCGAGCTTTTTCAACCACCTCTCATGGGCGAAGCTCTACCCGCTCTGGCGCGAGATTTTCTATCGGGTTCTCGAGAGCGATTTCGAGTTTGCCGTATATCTGCAATTTTTTGTCTATCACTTTATGGGCAACAGCTTCCACACACAAGAACAATGGAAGGGCTTCATGGACGACTTTTGCAAAAAAGCCGAGCCCTACTATGTCGCGTTTGGCAAAACGCAGCCGCCCTGCAAAAAGGAACAGAGCAAAGGCAAGAAGCTCATCGGATTCTTGCGCGATAGAATCGTGCAAAACTCGCCCGGCAAAGTCGAGTATTCGCTGCTCAAGGCGCTGCAACAAAGCCCCGAGATTCGGCAGAAGTATGAGTTCAAAATCTACCTCATGGGCTTTGTCGAGAAAAGCAGCAATGACGAAGAATTTGTGCGCGACATTCAGGAGCTCGGTGTCGAGGTTGTCGATGTCGTGAGCGCCATCAACAATGACAGCGCGATTAAGATGGCTTATTATGCCTCGCATTTGCGCCGTGCGCTCGCCGTGCGCAACAAAATCATTGACGATGGTGTCGATATTCTGATTTCAACCAACAACGGCTATGGCATTAGCGACNTGATTCTGTGCGCACGCAGCGCGCCGTTGCAAATCTTCTATAGCCATGGCAACGGCGTCTATGACCTCGCAGCAATCGACAAGCGCATTAGCCACTTCCAGCCCGAAGGCGGCTTGTTTGCTTTCGAGCAAATCATCGTCCCNATGGACATCGANAGATTCTACAACCCGCCCGTAACGCAAGAGGCGCTTTTTGCCGAGGGCAGCCGCTACCCCAAAGACAAGCTCGTCTTGGGCGTGATTGGGCGGCTCGTGAANGTCGATTGCGAGGAATANCTCGCCACAATCGCCGATGTGATGCACCAAAACCCCGAGACGATTTTTATCGCCGCAGGAATGGGCAACACGCACAGCGTGCGCGNAAAGGTGCGCAAGCTCGGAATCCCAGACGAGCGATTCTACATGCCCGGGCATATCGACCCGCATTTGTATGGGCANCTCATCGATATTTTCTGCAACACCTTCCCGCTCGTTCAGGGCGAGAGNTTGAGCGAGTTTGCNCACAAAGGCAAGGCGTTTATCAGCCTCGATATGCAACATCGCTATGAACAATACCTCGCGGCAGATTTCGGCGAGGAGCTCCACGCGCTCAAGTTGTCGCAAACCGTGCTGCTCTATATCCGCAACGTCGAGGATTGCAAGGCGGGGCTTATGAATTGGAACGAGATTNTNNGNNNACCCANNATCTGNNCTGCTCTGCACGCCNGCGCAACANNAGATTCTNGCCCCGCTNGTGCCCAAAGGCTGCNGNNTGNTTGTNGTTGAGAAGGNCGANNANGANNTNANGCTTCTTNCTGATNNNNTNNTNGCCGTCNTNGACAATGCGNTNCACATGACCANNGNCGTCAGTCNTNCGNCTTGTGGCAAANCCATNGTTNCNATTNTNGCGNTACTATCAAGANNGCAGACNTCTNNANCCGCTGCTACNNCGAGTTTATGCCCAAACATNCTGATNTNTTTNCGNGCGANAATGNAANGCCNATTGGNTTNCATGTTCTCGCNTATACCATTGANGANTATAAACANNANCTCAACNGAATCATTCAAGACAAACANNTGCGCGACAAAATCGGCAAAGCCTTCGTCATGCAGCTCGAGTTTTTGCACAAAGAGCGGCAAGAGCTTTGTGTCAAAACATTCATGGAAATCTGCCAATGACAACCNCTCCTTTTCCCTCACGNATNGTGCTCGAGCTCACGCCGCTATGCAACCTCGCATGCCACATGTGCCCACGCCACTACATCAAAGAGAGCGATGGCTATATGGATTGTGCACTTTTCAAGCGCCTTGTCGATGAGATTGCGNNGCACAATCCGCAGGCAATCGTCNTGCCCTTTTGGCGCGGCGANAGCTGCTTGCACCCCGAGTTTGCCACGCTTTTGCAATACGCCATCGACAAGGGCTTGCGCATTCACCTTAGCACAAATGGGCATTTCATCAGCGANCAAAATTGCGCCGTGTTCTATCAATGCGAGTTTCTGACCTTTAGCATTCACACGAACAAGGGCTATGAAAACGCGCAAAAGATTCTNGCCAACAAGCCAAAGGATTGCGCNACAACATTCCAAATCTCGTTTGTCGATTCCGAAAAAACCACAGCAGCATATCTGCAACACTGCGTGAGCGATAGCAATCTTTTGGGCTTCGACAGCATTCGCCTCTACAAAGAGCACACGCTCAATGGCGAGTTTGGCAAAGGCNGCGCACGCAGCGCACGCAAGCGCGTNTTCTGCCCCAAGCTGTTGCACACATTCGTGGTGAGCAGCGATGGCTATTTCAGCCGCTGCAANCATATTTGGAAGACCCAAAAAGAGCATAATTTGCATGATGANAGCATCGCCCACGTCTGGCAATGCGAAACCATGCAANCCATTCGCCGCGANTATCCCGATTCGCAATGCGCGCCATGCGACCAATGGAGCGGGCACACATGCGGGGAATCGTGGCAAAACCACAATGGCACAATCGTGCACAATGTCTTTGATTAGGAGTTGCCATGCNGATTCCCATTAGCAAGCCCTATTTTGACGAGCACGACAAACAAAACCTCACAAANCCGCTTGAGAGCGGCTGGGTCGTGCAAGGTCCGTTCGTCAAAGAGTTCGAGAATCTCTTCGCCNCCTTTGCGCATGTGCCTTTCGCCGTTGCNTGNAGCAATTGCACCACAGCGCTCCATCTCGGGNTGCGTNCGCTNGGAATCGGCGCNGGCGCGCATGTNNTTCTGCCAAGCTTCACCTACATCGCCTCGGCAAACGCCGTGGAATACACGGGCGCAACGCCTGTNTTTTGCGACATCGATTTGCGNACGTTCAACATTGACGCCGATTCCTTGCAGCGCATTTTGGAATCCCGAAAAATNGATGCCATCATGCCCGTACATCTCTTCGGGCTTTGCGCCGATATGCCGCGCATACTCGAGCTTGCAAANCATTATCATATCCCCATCATCGAAGATGCGGCATGCGGCTTTGACAGCTGGATTGGCGCACANCACAGCGGCAGCTTTGGGGATTGTGGCTGCTTTAGCTTCCACCCGCGCAAGGCAATCAGCACGGGCGAGGGCGGAATGCTCATCACCAAAAGCGCCGCGCTTGGCGANTTGGCACGCTCGCTACGCGACCACGGGGCGAGCACATCAGATTTGGAACGGCACAAAACGGGCGGCTCGCTGTTGCCCAATTTCGACATTCTGGGCTACAACTATCGCCTAACCGACCTTCAGGGCGCGCTCGGCGTTTCNCAAATGCAAAAAGCCGCGTTCATCATGGAACGCAGGCGCGCAATCGCAAGCGCCTATTTCGCCGCGCTCGAGGCGCACCCCTTCTTGCTTGCCCCCACGATTCCAAAGGGCTACACGCATGGATTCCAAAGCTTCGTTTGCCTCTTTGGCGGCGNNCAGGCGCTCGAGGCACGCACGCTTGCACAAATCGATTCGCTCAANGCGCAACGCAATGCGTTCATGCAGAAGCTCGAACAAAACGGAATCGCGACACGACAAGGCACGCATGCGGTGCATACGCTCGGATTCTANCGCAACAAATACGGGCTTAGAGACGAGGATTATATCAAGAGCTATGCGGCAGATAGGCTGTCGATTTCGCTGCCGCTGTATGCGT
Organism: Helicobacter sp.; assembly: GCA_014799985.1. Lineage (GTDB taxonomy): Bacteria > Campylobacterota > Campylobacteria > Campylobacterales > Helicobacteraceae > NHYN01. The sequence continues at coordinate 3,449 of JAAVGZ010000009.1, read as the reverse complement.
CTATGAGCGAAGCCGAGCTCGACTATGTCCTCGACAATCTTAGGGCGCTCTAATGTGCGGAATCGTGGGCGCGCTTAGCCTCGCAACGCCGAGCGTGCAGACGCAGAATCTCGANGACATGCTTGCGCTCATCGCGCATCGCGGACCCGATGACGCGGGCTATCTGTTCTACCACACAGGCACGCGGCACAAGAGCCAAGTNTCGTTCTACCAAAACTTTTGCGATTCCGAGTTTGCNCACCTAAGCCCCCTGCTGCCGTGTTTGCAAGATTCCCAAAGCCAAAAGGAGCTCGCACGGCATGAATGGGATTTGTTCCTCGCGCACAGGCGGCTTGCGATTATCGACAAATCGCCCGCCGGGCATCAGCCCATGAGCGACCTCTCGCGCAACATTTGGCTGTGTTTCAACGGCGAAATCTACAACTTCAAGGCATTGCGCGCCGAGCTCGAAGGGCTCGGNCANCAATTCTTCACGCAAACCGACACCGAAGTGNTGCTCTATGCGTATGTGCAATGGGGAATCGATTGCGTGCAGCGGCTCAATGGCATGTTTGCGTTTGCGCTCTATGACAACTTCAAAAAGCGGCTCTATCTCGCGCGCGACCGCTATGGAATCAAGCCNCTCTATTATGGCATCACTCCCGAAAAAACGCTCGTGTTTGCGAGCGAGAATCGCTCGATTGTGCGCTACGATTCNCGCTTTGGCNTGCTCGATTGCGAGGCTTTGCTNGAGTATTTCACGTTTCAAAACATCTTTACCGACAAAACCTTTTTCAAAGGAATCCATCTCCTCCCCGCGGGGCATTATCTCNCAATCGACCTCGCAACNCAAAGAATCGACACGACATGTTATTGGGATTTCTGCTTCCAAAGCGCGACAAGTCTTGNCGAAGAAGAATGCGCAGCAGAGCTCGAACGGCTTTTTCGCCAAAGTGTGTCGCGACAACTTGTGTCCGATGTCCCTCTTGGCGGCTATCTTAGCGGCGGAATCGACAGCGGAAGCATTTGTGCGCTCGCCGCAGAATCGCTGCCCTACCTCAACACCTTCACAATCGGTTTCGACCTCACAAGCGCAAAAGGAATCGAGCTCGGATTCGATGAGCGCGCCGTGAGCGAGCGGCTTTCGTATCTTTTCAAGACCGAGCATTACGAAATGGTGCTCAAGAGTGGCGACATGGAACGTTGCCTGCGCACATTCGCCTACCACCTCGAAGAGCCGCGCGTGGGGCAGAGCTATCCCAATTTCTATGCCGCCAAGCTCGCGAGCAAATTCGTGCGCGTGGTTTTGAGCGGCTGCGGGGGCGATGAGCTGTTTGGCGGCTATCCATGGCGCTACTATCAGGCGCTCGATTGCCATGATTTCGAGGATTATGTCGACAAATACTATCTCTTTTGGCAGCGNCTCGTGCCCAATAGCGAGCTCAAACATCTCTTTGCGCCCATCGCNAAAGATGTCGCGCATGTTTGGACGCGCGATATTTTTAGGAATGTGTTGCGCAACACGGCGCCGGCAAAAACACAAGAAGATTACNTNAACAATTCTTTATATTTCGAGGCGAAGACATTTTTGCATGGGCTGCTTGTTGTCGAGGATAAGCTCTCGATGGCGCATTCGCTCGAAACGCGCGTGCCGTTCTTNGACAATGAGCTTGTCGATTTTGCCCAAAGCATTCCGCTGCGCTACAANCTNCGCAANCTCGAGCANCANCGCATTAANGAGAANGACTTGGGCAGCAAGCGCGCGGTCTTGAAAAAGACAAATGACGGCAAGCTCATTTTTCGCAAGATGTTGCACAGCTTTTTGCCAAANGAGGTTACAGACGCGATTAAAAAAGGCTTCTCGAGCCCCGATAGCAGCTGGTTTGAGGGCGAATCGCTCGCCTTTGTGCGCGCAAAGCTTTTTGACAAAAACGCGCCNNTGTTTGACTATCTTGACTACAATACAGCACATCGCCTCGTNAGCGANCATTTAGAGGGCAAGGCGAATCGCCGATTGTTCATTTGGTCGTTGCTCAATTTCAACGAGTGGTGCGCAATCAACCTTAGGAGATAACAATGGACATACAGACTCTTTTTGCTAAGCCGATTCCGTTTAATGCGCAACATTTTGCGAACGATTTGCAAGCGGTCGCAAAGAATCAGGCGCAAACGGCAGATGTGTTTAGTCAGAAATGGATTGGCTATGCAAACAAAGCAAAAGAGGACGAGCAGCAGCAGCTGTGGGACTTTCAAAAAGAATGGTATTTGCGGCTCTATGGCTTTTCTAGTGTCGAGGCGCTCGCGGAGTTTTTGCAACAACAACATGTTGTTTTTGACGCNGGTTGCGGGCTGGGCTATCTTTCCGATTGGTTTGCGAGCCTCGCGCCCGAAACGCTCATCATCGGAATGGACATTTCCGAAGCGGCAGAGGAGGCAAGCAGACGCTATCAGCGCCCAAATCTCTATTTTTTGCGCGGCGATATTGCGCGCACGCCCTTTGCCGATGCGGTGGTGGACTATGTCAGCTGCCATGCNGTCATCATGCACACCCAAGACCCCGCCGCNACATTTGCCGAGCTCACACGTGTGCTCAAAAATGCACCAAAAAACGGGGGGGGGGGGGCAACACAGGACGATTGGGGGGCAATTTGCCTGCTATGTGTATGCCAAGAAAGCATTGCCGCGTGAACTTGTCGATGATTATTTCCGCACAAAATGCCACGACCTAAGCCACAAAGAACTNCGCGAGATGAGCGAACAGCTCACAGAGCTTGGCAAACGTCTGCAAGAACTCAAAGTCGAGATTGACGCCCCAGCNATTCCGCTGCTCGGAATCAAGGGTGGCAAGATTGACATTCAACGTTTTATCTATTGGAACTTTCTAAAATGCTTCTATAACGAGGAACTCGGACTCGAGACATCGATTATCACAAATTATGATTGGTATAGCCCAAGCAATGCGAAACGTTATAGCGAGAGCGAGTTTAAAGAGCTTGGAATCGCGAACCACTTGCAACTCTTGCATTTTCATAGCGAGGAGGCATGTTTTGGCGCAAGATTTGCGAAATAGGCGATTGGNCGAGGACAGAATCTCCGAGATTCCAAGCATAGAGGTGCAACGCTGACACTCAACATGACAATGGAAANTTTNGTNNGNGCTNNNNCTTGTCATTGCGAGCGTCCGNTAGGACNCGNGGCAATCAANCGTATCNGGATTCCTTGCCTGTTAATTGCCACGTTCGCCATGCTCGCTCGCAATGACACAATGTCATTCTGAACCTGCTTTGCAGGTGAAGAATCTCGTGTTGTGAAGTTTTTGAGATGTTTCGGCTTCGCCTCAACATGACAANCCACCCCCTGCCCCCCTCCGCAAGGGAGGGGGAANNAGGCAGAATCCCCAGAAAAAGCGCGCGCAAAGCTATGGCGAAGCCACAGCACAGCNNCGCTTTGAAGATTGCAATCCCTTATTC
>JAAVGZ010000059.1 GCA_014799985.1 Helicobacter sp. | reverse complement strand
TAGCTTTGCGCACGCTTTTTATTGGGGATTCTTTACAAGTGCCTATCTGTCATTGCGAGCGAAGCGAAGCAAGCAACCGTGTCAAGCGTTCAAAGACGTTTGATTGCCACGCATTCTAGCGAATGCTCGCAATGACAAACAAAGAAAAAAAAAACAGAAAAAGTAGAATCGCCTCCACGCACAACAACAAAACACGAATCGAGCCTCTGTGATTCCACAATATTGGAACACTATTTGCTTGGTGTTTTGTGATATTCAAAATTTCACGGAGGATTCTTCTATGGTTTCAGAAGTTAACAATTCAGGTCTCACGCTCGCGTCTCTTAGAAGCCGTCTCGAGGGCTTTTCGCAAACACCCGCCGCCCCTGTCTCGCCCACGCCCAACGCGCAACAAAGCAACGGCATCATTAGCGCAAAACAAGACACAGTCGAACCCGCTCACCCCAATTTCGAGATTCTCGCGTTCGCCAAAACCGCAAAAGGCGCAAATGAATACATCGGCGCGCTCCAAACCGCAAGCTCGACTCTCAAGAAAATCGACAAGGCAATCAGCGAAGGCGCAAGCGATGAGCAAGTGCGCGAACTCGCCGCAAATAGCAAGTTTCTTGGCAACACGTTGTTTGACAAAAACCTCATCGTGTCGATTGGCAAGAATGATTTCTCGCTCACTCTCCAAAACCCCGCATCGCTACCTGCGGAACAACGAGGAGAATACATCGCCACAACGCGCGATGCAATCAGCAAAACGCTTGGCAAAGTCAGCGAGGCTATCACCTCTCCAGAAGCCACGCCCAATGTGCCGATTAACGGGCAAGAATACAACTTCGAAGAATTTGACGCCGAAGCATTCAAGAGAATGTTCTAGATTCTTCTGCTGTGCCACGCTCGTGGCACGGGCTCTCTGCTGATTCTATCAGAAATTAACCCTACATTATACTTTTTTGGCTACCATTTCCTCTAAAGATTCAAAGGGGAGAATATGCGCGCATTTTTGTGCTTGTTGGTCGCATTCGTGCTTGTTGCGTGTTCAGACAAAGAGGACAAAATCACACTATTTGAAAAGGGCATTCGCGCCTTGAGCTACGAAGCCTACGATGTCGCCGTCAATTATTTCGAGCGTTCATGCCATGCGGGGTTTGCCAAAAGCTGCGAGCAAGCAGCACGGCTCTATCAAGAGGGAATGGGAACAAAAGTCGACCACGAGAGGGCGCTGGAGCTCTTGATTGATGGTTGCGAGAATGACGCGCGGCTCTGCCTGCTCGTTGCGCAATACGATTCGCCACAGCTTAGCAAACACCAAGCCCAAAAGCTCTACGAGGAATACACCGACAAAGCATGCAGAATGGGGCAAGTGAGCGCATGCGAGGAGCTCGCGCTGCAACACAGCGGGCGCAAGGCGACAAGCTATCTGCGTTTCGCGTGCAAAAACACGGATTCGCGCTGCGATGACGCGAAGTTCTATGCGTTCGCGGGCACGTTCTATTTCCACCAAGACGAGCGTGAGCGCGCGATTCCGTTTTTGGACAAAGCATGCAAAGAAAAAGACAAGACGTCATGCTATATTCTCGGGCTCGCATTGAGCGAAAAAGACAAGCTCGATTCTGCCTTTGGCTCTTTCGAGCGCGCGTGTGCGCTGGGCGAGCCCAAAGCATGCAAGGCGATGCTCGCCGACACCTATGACCTCAAGCCAAGCGTTGTGCGCCAAACGCGCGAGCGGCTCTGTGCGCTCGGGGACAGCTGGGAATGCCTGAATGTCGCCAAAGAGCTCGCGAACGACAAACGTGGCAAAGCCAAATCGCAAGCCGAATCGTTCTACCGCAAGGCGATGGATTTGTGCGACCAAGAGGAATGCGACCAAATCAAAGAGGAATGGCAAGATTTCAAGAATCCACCGCCAAAGAAAGACGCTAGAGAGCCCAAAAAACCTGAAAAGCCCGAGCAAGCCGAGCAAAAGCCGCAGATTCATGAATCGCGAATCTAGGGATTGCCATGAAACAACGATGGAAACACGCAAAATGGTGCTTGTGCGTTGCTGCCGTTTTGGTTGTGGGGTGCAGCGTTACCAACTCGGGCAATCCCGAGTTTTTCAACTCTTTGTGGGAAGCCTACAAGGAGGGCAACGCGGGCGATGACCCGCAAGCGTTCATCGAATATAAAGAGGCGAAAAAGGAGCAAAGGCGCTTCGTGCAGCGGCAGACGCGGCACGACAAGGATTATAGCAAGCGCTTGCTGCTCGGCGTGATAGACGCGACAACTTTCGTGGCGAGCACAACGCTCACGCCCGTGCATGCCGAGAATCTGCTGCTCACACCGATTTATATGGTCGAGGACTATGCCAGCCAGCTGCCTGTGGGCGAGGACGCCAAAGCGCCGCGCTAAATCACCGCATAGCCCACCGAGAGGCAAGCGGGAATCGAGCGAAGCTCGGCGAGCGTGTCGCTATCCACATCATCATCGACCAGAATCACGGCAAGCGCCTCGTTGTGATTGTTGCGCCCAAGCCGAAAATCGGCGATGTTAATCGAGTGATTTGCCAAGATTGTCCCGATGTCGCGAATCACGCCCGGCACATCGGTGTTTTTGAAGAATATCATGCGCCCTGCGGGGGTGATGTCCATGCCAAAGCCATTCACCGAGACAATGCGCAACACATTCTCGTCAAATACCGTGCCCGCAAGCGTGATGTTGCTGCTTTCGCCGCTCACCTTGAGCGTGATTTTGTTCGTATAGGTGCTTCTATCTTTTGTGTAGATGTTGTGCTTAATCCCGCGTTCGAGCGCGATGTGCGGCGCGTTGACATAGTTGATTTGCTCGCCAAGCGACTCGCTCAAAGCGCCAACGAGCAACGAAGCCGACAGAGAATCGCCATAGCGCGCGACCTCGCCCTCGAGCGTCAAATCAATCGTGCGCAACGGGCATTTGTTGATTTGTGTTGCGAGGAATCCCATTTTCTGAATGAGCTCCAAATAGGGCTTCAGAAACGGCGGCAGCTCGCTCTCTTTGATGGGCAGGTTGAGCGCGTTGGGATAGCTGCATCGCCGCGCCGCCTGAATCGCCGCTTCTGCTGCCTCAATCGCGATTTTTTCCTGCGATTCGAGCGTGTTCGCGCCGATGTGTGGCGTTACATAAATATTGGGCAAATCAAGCAGCGGGTTGCTCGTTGCGGGCTCTTTGCTAAACACATCAATCGAGGCGAAGCGGATTTTCTTGCTCTTTAGCCCCTCAATCAGCGCCTCTTCGTTATACAGCCCGCCGCGCGCGCAGTTGATGAGAATCACGCCGTCTTTCATTTTGTGAAAATGCTCTTTGTTAATCATGTTGATAGTTTCGCGATTTTTCGGCGTGTGAATCGTGATGATGTCGCATGCGAGAATGTCATCAAAATTTGTCGTGTAGGTGATTCCCAAATCTGTCGCCTTCGTGGGCTTGATGTAGGGGTCGTACGTGATGACATTGAGCTCAAACGCCTTCGCGCGCACGCCCACGCGGCTGCCGATGTTGCCAAAGCCGATGATTCCGAGCGTCTTTGCCTTGAGCTCTGTGCCATACCAATCCTCGCGCTTCCAGATTCGCTGCTCTTTGAGCTGATGATTTGCGCCGGGAAACTGCCGCACGGCGTTTAGCATGTGCGCCATTGTGAGCTCCACAGCGGCAATCGTGTTCGCGGTGGGGACATTCATCACCACGATGCCCTTTTTGCTGCATGCGTCAATGTCGACATTGTCCACGCCCACGCCCGCGCGCACAATCGCGCTAAGCTTTGGCGCAACCTCTAAGAATGCGACATCGACATCGGTCGAGCTGCGCGTAATCGCGACATCGGCGTCATGCAAAACCTCGCCAAGCTTGTCTTTGGGGTGTTTGGCAGCCTCGATGAGCTCGACCTCTTTGTTTTTGCGGAGAATCTGCAACCCGCTCTCGTGGATATGGTCGCAAACAACGATTTTGTATGGCATAGCAATCCTTTAACTTTTGTCGATTTGGTATTTGATTTCATAGCGGTTGAGCTGCGAAAGCACTTGATTCAGAAATTCCTCGCTTTTGGCGCTAACCATGAGCTGCAAGCTGTTGCCGCTTTTGTAATAGGCATAGTTCATGCCGTTGCTGCTTAGCACCTGATGTAGGCAGAAAAATTTATACGAATCGAGCGGCTCAACAATCACGCGAAATTGTTTGTATGTTTTCTCGGGGGCTTGCAAATCAAAGCTGATGTCGAGCTCCAAGGCGGGGTAGGCATAGCTGCTTTGCGTGCTCTCGATAAAGTCCTTTGCCCAGCCCGTCTCATCGAGAATCGATTGGTTGTCGTTGCGGATTCCGCTGCTGCTGCGGTCGTTGAAAATGGCAACGCCGCCATGCGCCACGGCGGCTTTGTCTTCAAACGCCGAAAGCTTGAGATAGCTAAAGGTAACAACCCCGACAATCACAACGGCAATCAGCCCCACAGCAGCAATGACAAAACGCATGCGGCACTCCTTTAGGTTTTATCGCGAATCACATCACCAAGCGTGATTTTCTCGTTAGAGCCAAATTCCTTGAGGCTCTCACGTTCTTTGATTTTCTCGAGTCGGCGCACAGAGACGCGAATCTTGTTGTTCGCCTTGTCAATCATCGAAATCGCGCCTTCAATCGTGTCGCCGATTTGCAGCTCGTCTTTGTTGAGCGGAGCGAGGTCGGCTGTGCGAATGAGCGCGTCAATGCCCTCTTGGATATTGATAAACACGCCAAAGTCTTTGATGTCGCGAATCGTGCCCGTAATAATATCATCAATTCCATGTGTTTTGCTAAAATCGCCCACAGGAGAGTTGGTGAGGCTCTTGCGGCTAAGCGAAATGCGCTCTTTTTGGTGGTCAATGCGGATAATCTTGACTTCAATCTCCTCGCCCTCTTTGAAGCTGTTTTTGCATGTCAGATTCTTGTCCCAAAACGCGTCTTCGTTGTGCAGCAAGCCATCGATTTCGCCGAGCTTCACAAACGCGCCAAAATCGGTGAGTGTCGCGACTTTGCCTTTCAGCACATCGCCCTCTTTGTGGGTTTTGCAAAAACGCACGAAAGGCTTCTCGATGAGATTCTTTTGCGAAACGCGCAATTTGCGCCCTTTGGTGTCAATCTCAATCACTTCAACAACGATTTCCTGCCCTGTTTTGAGGTATTGATTGGGGTGCTTGATGTTCTTGTCCCACGAAATCTCGGAGACATGCAAGAAACCCTCGATGTCGTTGCCCAAATCGACAAACGCGCCATACGATTCGACATTGCTCACGACAACGCTAATCGCATCGCCCACTTCGAGCTCGTTTTCGATTTCTACCCATGGATCTTCTGTTGTGGCTTTAATCGAAAAAGAGATGCGCTTTTTGTCTTTATCATAGCCAATCGCCTTGACAAAGACTTCCTGACCTTCTTTGAAGTTCTTGGCGGGGTTAATGTGCCCCTTGTAGCTAATCTCGGTATAGTGGATAAGCCCCTCGATTCCATCGACATCGACAAACATGCCAAACGCCGTAACATTCTTGATGATGCCGCGCAAGGGCTCGGTCGCGTCAAGCAGCCGCTGCGCCTTTTCTTGCTTGTTTTTGGTGTCAATGTCAAAGAATCGTTTGCGCGAAACGATAATCGTGTGCTCTTCGGGTTTGATGTTGATAATGCAAACCTTAATGCGCTTGTTGGTGTGCGAGCTGCCCTCTTTGAGCGCGGCGACTTTGCGGGGCATGAAATACTCCACTCCGTCTGCGTCCTCGAGCGTGTATCCCCCTTTGTTGCCATGCGCGATTTTTGCCTCAATCACCACGTCTTTGTAGTCGCTTCCTAGCTCCTCGATTTTTTTCTGAATCTTCTGCCGTTTCAGCGCCTTTTTGTGCGAGACAATCGGGCGTTCGCCATTCTCGTTGATGACGACCACATCGAGCTCATCGCCCTTTTTGAACAAAAGCTTGCCCTCCGCATCGGTGATTTCCTCGATGCGGATTCTGCCTTCGTTTTTCTCGTTCACATCAACAAACACGAAGCCTTCGCTTTCGTTGATGCTGATAATCTTACCCTTTGTTAGCCGACCACCTTCGCTTTGTTTTGCATCACCTTCAAACCAAGACACGAACTCATTATCTTCTTCAGTATGAGAATTATTTTGCCCACTCTCGATGACCATTCTTAAAAACCTTTCTCCATAAAGTTAAAACCAAATCTAGCAATCTTTGCAAACCTCACAAACTCTTGTGGCATGGTAGCACAAATTCCTTTACGTATCGATTGCCTTAATTTGATTTACGACGTTGTTGATAATCCAATCTGGTGTCGATGCGCCCGCGCTCACGCCGCAGACTTTCTTGTTCTTAAACCATTGCATTTCGAGCTCGTGTTCGTCCTCAATCAGATAGCTGTCATCACAATGCTCTTTGCAAATCGAAAGAAGCTGCTTCGTGTTGGACGAATTTTTGCCGCCCACGACAATCATAATATCGACCTCGCAACTAAGCTCGCGCGCCGCTTCTTGGTTGTCAGAGGTCGCGTTGCAAATCGTGTTGAACACGCGCACCTCGACACAGCGGCGCACCAAGAAATCGGCGATTTCTAAGAAGCCGCTGATTTTTTTGGTGGTTTGCGAAACAAGCGCCACGCGGTCTTTGATGTCATGCCGCGAGAGCGCATCGATTCCCTGCACCACGAGCGCGGGCGTGAGCGAATAGCTCACGACCCCCTTGACTTCGGGGTGCTCGGCATCGCCAAAGATAATCACCTGATAGCCCTCTTTGCTCATCTGCTCGCAAATCTGCTGGGGCTTGGTTACAAACGGGCATGTCGCGTCTGTAATCGACTTGGTCTTGAAACGCAAATGTTTCAAATCCTCTTTGGGGATTCCGTGTGTGCGGATAATCACCTCGGAATCATGCGGAATCTCCTCGACACTCTCACACACGCTCACGCCATAATCATTGCGCAAGCGCCCAATCTCTTTGGGGTTGTGAATCAGCGAGCCAAGCGTGATTCCGCCCGGCTTTTTTTGCGCGAGTCGAATCGCGCGCTTGACGCCGAAACAAAAGCCCAAACTCTTCGCCTGCCGCACTTCCATTAGGATTCCTCGACCATGCCAAAGCGGCTTAGGAGATGTAGAAATGTCGGAAAGCTCACCGCCATTGCGCCGCTATCGGTGATTGTCATCGGCACGAGCAAGCCGAGAATCGCGAAGCTCATCGCGATTCTGTGGTCGCCGAAGCTATCGCATGTCGCGGCGCGCACATCGCCGCCCTCGATAAGAAATCCATCGGGAAGCTCTTGCACAGAGATTCCGCATGCGCGCAGATTTGTCGCGACAGCGGCGATTCTGTCGGTCTCTTTGACGCGCAGCTCTTTTGCGCCCGTGAGCCTGCTCGTGCCCTTTGCGCATGCCATCGCCACGGCGAGCGCGGGAATCTCGTCAATCAGCCACGCGATTCTTTCGCTCACATCAATCGCGCTAAGCCGCCCGCCATAGCGCACACAAATATCGCCCACATCGTCATATGCGTTTGGAATCGCGTCAAAAGAAATCTGCGCGCCCATTTTGCGCAAGACCTCAAACGCCTCGATGCGCGTGGGATTCAGCAGCACATTGCGCAAGACAATCTCTGAACCCGGCACAATCGCTGCGGCAACCGCGAAGAAAAAGGCGCTCGATGGGTCGCTTGGAATCTCCAAATCGAGCGGCTCAAGCGGCGCTTGCAGCGGGCTTATGCGAATCGTCTGATTCTCGCGCAAAAGCTTTGCGCCCATCGCCGTCAGCATGCGCTCCGTGTGGTCGCGGCTTAGCTCGGGCTCGGCAAATGTGCATTCAGCGTCTGCGCGCAACGCAGCGAGCACAAACGCGCTCTTAATCTGCGCGGAGGCGACAGGGGATTCATAGTTTGTCGCGCGAAGCGCGCTGCCACGCACGGCAAGCGGCGCGAGCGAATCGCCCTCGCGCCCCCAAATCTGCGCGTCCATTTGGCTAAGCGGCGCAACCACGCGGCGCATGGGGCGAGCGCGCAAATAGCAATCGCCATCGAGCACAAAGAATCTGCCCTGCACACCCGCCAAGAGCCCGCAAAAGAGGCGCATCGCCGTCCCTGCGTTGCCGCAATCGAGAATGCATGCGGGCTCGGCGATGTCTTTGGGCGGGGTCAGAATCAGCTCATCATCGTTTTCTTGGACGCTAAGCCCGAGATTCTGGGCAATCTGCAATGTGTGCAACGTGTCCTCTGCGCGCAAATAGCCGCGCACGCGCGAAGTTTTGGCGCACAGAAGCGAGAGAATCGCCGCACGATGTGAAATCGATTTGTCGGTGGCGATGTCGGCAATCTCGCCTCGCACGGGCTCGCGCGGCAAAAGACGAACCACACTCATCGCAACACTGCCCCAAATTGTTGCTGCAAGACCTGCAAGACCTTTTGCATGATGTCGTTGATGTCCGACTCGCCAAGGCTCTTGTGCTCGTTTTGGAGAATCAGGCGAATCGTGAGGCTTTGCTGATTCTCGGGCATTTTGTCATCGCGATAAATATCGAGCGGATAGAGCTCGCGAATCTCGGCGATTGCCAATGCCTTAATCGCGTTGCGAATGTCGACAAACGGAATGTTCTCGCCAATAAGCACGCTCAAATCGCGCTGGCTCTTTTGCATTTTTGAAAACGGCGCAAAATGGGGCGAGCTCTGTTGCAAAAGCGAGAGCTCAATCTCGGCGACAAAGGCGAGCTCGGTCTCGAATCGCGCGTTCTGCGCGGGGTGGAGCGTGGCGAGCGTGCCAACGATTCTGCCATTTTGTATGATATGCGCGCTCTGCGCGGGGTGAAACAGCTGCACGGGCGAATCATTCAGCGCCTCGAGGCTGAAAGCGCCGATGACGCGCGCAAGCGACTCGGCAAAGCCATAAATATCATACAAAGAATCCTTGCTTGATGGGTAGCGCGCCTCGCGCATCACGGCGTTGCTCACAAATGCCATGCAGACGCGCTCAACGCGCTGCGCGTCAAACACAGAGCCAATCTCGAAGAGATTCACAGCCTTTTTGCCGTTGCGAATGTTGAAGTGCATTGTGTCGAGCAGTGAGAGCAGCAGGGTTGGGCGCAATGTGTTGAGCTCTTCGGTAATCGGATTTTGCAAATCCTGCATGGGCGAGAGTGTCGCGAAGCCGAGCTCGCGCAAGCGCGAGGATTGGTTGAAGATGAAATGGATTGTCTCGCTGAAGCCAACGCTACGCGCACGCGCGGCAAGAGAACGCGCGAAATGGTAGCGCGCATAATGCTCGCCAAGCGAACGCTGCTCGTGGAGCTGCAAGGGCACGGCGGCGATTCTGTCGATTCCATACATGCGCAGAATCTCTTCGGCGATGTCTTGCTTGTTCGCAATATCATGCCGAAAAACGGGCGCTTTGAGCGCGAGGAACTGCTCATCGCTCGCGACCTCAACGCTGAATCCGAGCTTGCGCAACACATTCACAATCTGCACGACAGAGACATCTGTGCCGATGATTTGGTTGGTTTGGCTGATATTGATGCTAATGGTTGGCGCACTCGGCGTCTGGATAAACTCGTGGCTGCCCGAATACACCGTTACGCCGACTTGCTGCAAAAGGTGGGTGAAAAATTGCGTGTTTTCGAGCAGCTGTGGGTTGCTCCCGCGACTGCTGCGGTAGTAGAGCTGCGCGTCTTTGGGGCATTCTTTCTCAAAGAGCTCCTTGCTCATTTTCTTGCTCGCCTCGGCGTATTGGGCAATCACGCTCGCGGGGGGGATATAGCTCGCCTCGAGAATCCAAAGCCCCTTGTCTTGCGAGGGCAGCGTGTCGGGCATTTGGCAGATTCCAATGCGCGAAAGCAGCTTATCTTTGGCAAACACGCTATCAAGCCCGAGATTGTCCGTGCGGACATGCAGCTCGACCTTGCGGTCATCGCCGCAGACGCTCGCGGAATAGAGCGAAAAAATCGTGCCCGTAACGAGCGTTGCATAGCGCGTGAGGCTGATGAGCGCGTTGTCATGCAGCATTTCGTTGTGCGCGAGGATAAACGCGAAAGGCAGCGGCAGCTGGACATATTCGCATTGAATCATCGTGTAGAGCAGCGAGGAGCTAAGGTTGCGCTCGGTGCGCAGCTGCAAAAGCCGCCCAATGCCGATGAGATGGTCGCTTTGCGACATCTCGCGCATGGTCTCTTTGAGGTCGAGCGCAAACGCAACGGCGATTTCGCGCGCGATTCCACACAAACACAGGCAATCGCCGCGATTGGGCGTGATGCTGATTTCAAAGACTTCATCGTTAAACAGCGGATACGAGCAGAGCTCTGTGCCGAGGCGGAGCTCGCCCACAGAGAGGTCGAGAACGAGGATTCCGTCATTGATTTTGGGGAATCCGAGCTCGGTTGAGGAACATATCATTCCCTCGCTCTCGACACCTCGAAGCGCGGTTTTGGCAATCGTCTTGCCGCCCACCACAGCGCCAACGAGCGCGACAGGCACGACCTGCCCCGCGGCGACATTGCGCGCGCCGCAGACAATCTGCAACGCTCTCTCGCCCACATCGACCTGACAAACGCGGAGTTTGTCAGCGTTTGGGTGCTGCCGCACCTCGAGCACGCGCCCAACAACGACATTGCGCGGCGCGATGTTTTGCGCAAAGCTCTCAACCTCGAGCCCGATGCTGCCAAGCCGCGCGATGAGCTCATGTGAGGGAATCGAATCCATCTCGACAAAGGGTCGCAAAGAATGACGGGTGAAAATCATGCGAACTGCTCCAAAACGCGCAAGTCGTTTTCAAAAAACGCGCGCAAGTCATTCACGCCATAGAGCAGCATTGCGAATCGCTCAATCCCGAGCCCAAAGGCATAGCCGCTGACATTCTCATAGCGCACGGCTTTGAAGACATTTTCATCGACAATGCCGCAACCAAGCACCTCGAGCCAGCCTGTGTGCGAGCAAATGCGGCAACCATCGCCTTTGCAAAAAATGCAGCTGATGTCGACCTCCGCGCTTGGCTCGGTGAAGGGGAAAAAGCTCGCGCGGAAGCGCACGCGCACATCGTTGAACATGTATTGCAAGAAATCTTGCAAGATGTATTTGAGATGTGCGAACGAGACTTTGTCGGCAGAATCGACCACCAAGCCCTCGACCTGATGAAACATCGGCGCGTGCGTAACATCATAATCGCAGCGGAACACGGCGCCGGGCGCGATGATGCGAATGGGCGGCGTGGCGGATTCCATTGTGCGAATCTGCACGGGCGAGGTGTGCGTGCGCAACAGCGCGCCATCGCGAAAATAGAAAGTGTCGTGCATGTCGCGCGCGGGGTGGTGCTCGGAAATGTTCAGCGCTTGGAAATTGTGAAAGTCGTCCTCGACAAGCGGACCGCTGCAAAAGGTGAAGTTGAGCGCCGTGAAATACGCAACGACACGTTCCATTGTGAGCATAACGGGGTGGCTCGCGCCCTGCAAAGGGGCGCTGAACAAGGACAAATCGAGCTTTTCGGCGGCGAGCTTGCGCGCCAATTCTTGCGAGCGCAAGAGCTCTTTTTTGGACGCGAGCGCTTGCTCAATCTGGGTTTTGAGAATATTGAGTTCTTTTGCTTTGTGCTTTTTTGTCTCGCCGTCAAATTGCTTGAGCATGCCAAAGAGCTCGGTAATGCTGCCTTTTTTGCCAAAGGCTTTGACCCGAATCTCTTCGAGCTCTTGCGTGCTTTGTGCAAGCTCAATTGCTTTGAGTGTATTGTTCTCGACCATTCCCGTCCTTTGAATGCGCAAATGTTAGGGCAGAGCACCTTAAATTTCAATGCAACGACAAGGTAAGCTAGAAGTTATCGTTGCAAAGCATTGCGTTGCAAAATCATAGAAAAAAATGGCAAATGGAATGTGTTTGGAGGCATGCAAGATTCTGGCTATCGTCATTGCGGGGCTTGCCCGAAGCAATCCAACGTCTTTGAACGCTCGACACGGTTGGTTGCCGCGCTTGCCCAAAATGGGCTCGCTCGCAATGACACTATTTGCGCCTCAAATCACCATCCACCGCCCTCGCACAGTCGATTCCGTCTTTGATAGCCCAAACCACGAGGCTCTGCCCAATCCTCGCGTCTCCGCATGCATAAATGCCCCCAACACTCGTGCAAAATCGGTGCGTGATAATCCGATTGCGCGAATCGGTGGCGATTCCAAACGCATGCCGCACGCTCTCTTCGACACCGCTAAAGCCCATAGCGAGCAGCACCAAATCCGCCTCGTATTCCCTCTGGCTCTGCGACAACTCTTGACGCGTCTTTTTGCCATTGACAACGCTCCATTCCAAATCGACAGCGAGCGCCGCGCTCACCTTGCCATTCTTGCCGCGAAACGCCTTCGTGAGCTTCTGATATTCTCGCGGGTCTTTGCCATAATGCGCAATCGCCTCGCTCAAGCCATAGTCTGTCGCGAACACATCTTTTTTGAGAGGCCACGGGTTGTCGCTTTGGCGCTGCTGCGCCCGTTTGGGGCTGCGCTCAAATCGCGTGATGCTCTTCGCGCCCTGCCGAATCGCCACAGCGATGCAATCCACGCTCGTGTCGCCGCTGCCAATCACGAGCACGCGCTTGTTTTTCGCGAGCGTGTCCGCCTTGCCGCTATCAAGCAGGCTCTTGGTGTTTTGCATCAGGTAATCCACCGCGAACATGATTCCCGAAAGCCCCCTGCCCTCGATGTCCAAATCAATCGGCTTGCTCGCGCCAACGGCGAGCACAACAGCGTCAAAATGCGCGAGCTTGCTTGTTGCGTCAGCCTGTGTCGCAATCGCTGTGCCCGTAACAAACTCGATTCCGCTTTGGCGCATGAGCGCAACGCGCCGATTCACAATCTGCTTGTCGAGCTTCATGTCGGGGATTCCATACATGAGCAGCCCGCCGATTCTGTCGCTGCGCTCAAACACGCACACGCTGTGCCCAAGTCGGCACAGCTCCCACGCGCACGCGAGCCCGGCGGGTCCGCTGCCGACAATCGCGACCTTGCGCCCGCTCTTGTGCTTTGGGGCGAGGGGGCGCACGAGGTCGTGGGCGAACGCGTTTTCGATAATCGCGAGCTCGTTGGATTTAATCGCGACAGGCTCGCCGTTCAGCCCACAAACGCACGAATCCTCGCACAAGGCGGGGCAGACTCGCCCTGTCCATTCAGGGAAGGGGTTGGTCAGGCTCAAGCGCTCGTGCGCCTGCTCCCAGAGCCCGCGACAGACCAAGTCGTTGAACTCCGGAATCAGGTTGCGCAGCGGGCAGCCGATGTCACCACGCCCAATCGAGCTTGCCGCGCCAAACGCGATTCCCGCGTGGCAAAACGCAACACCGCAATCCATACAGCGCGCCGCTTGGCGCTGTTGCGCGGCGGAATCGAGCGGGGAATAGAACTCATGGTAATGCCCGATTCTCTCCTTTGGCGACAATGCATGCGGATTCTCGCGCTCGATGTCCAAAAACCCTCGTGGATAGCCCATCGTGTCTCCTTTAATGTTTTTGTGTCAGGTGCAAGAATGCCCTAAGCTCGGCATTCTCCTCGCCTGCGAACAGCTTGCGCGCCTCGAGCGCCTTTTGATAGTCGCGCGGAATGATTTTGAAAAACTCCTTGCAATCAAAGCGGCTCAAAACCTCTTTTGCCTTCTTAGAATCCGTGTAGCGAATGTGTGCGACAATGAGTGTCTTTAGCTCCTCTTCGTCCTCGACACTCAATGGCAGAATGTCGACAAGCTCGGTATTCACCTTTGGCACATTGTGCTGCCCGAGCACAAACGCGACACCGCCGCTCATTCCCGCCGCGAAGTTCTCGCCCACATTGCCGAGCACGAGCACGCGCCCGCCGGTCATATACTCGCAACCATGCACGCCAACGCCCAAGACGACAGCCGTTGCGCCGCTGTTGCGCACACAGAATCGCTCGCCCGCGATTCCGTCCAAATACACCTCGCCAGCCGTTGCGCCATAGAGTGTCGCGTTGCCGACAATCACGTTTTCCTCGCTGCTAAAGGTCGCGCTCGGCGAGGGCTTGGCGATAATCCTGCCCCCGCTTAGCCCCTTGCCCAAATAATCGTTCGCATCGCCGATGATTTCGAGCGTGATTCCAAACACGCTAAACGCGCCAAAGCTATTGCCCGCGCTTCCGAGCGCTTGGATATGAATGCTATCGCTCGGCAGCCCCGCTGCGCCATAGTCTTTGACGATTCGGCTCGAAAGCATGGTCGCAAACGTGCGGCTTAGGTTGCTAATCTCGAGGCTTAGCTTGATGTGCTTCTTGCCCCGCGCGAGCGCGTCTGTGCAAAGCGGCAACAAGATTCGCGCGTCAATCGTGCGCGCGAGCTTGTTGTCCATCGTTTCCTTGAAATGCACGGCTGTTTTGTTGTAGGTGCTAAGGTTTGCTAGGATTCTATCGAGCCTCACGCGCGCTCGCCGCCCCTCTAGGCGCTTTTGGCGCAGCTTGTCGACGCGCCCAACCATTGCGTCCATCGTGCGGAATCCAAGCTTTGCCATCATCTCGCGCAACTCTTGGGCGATGAAGCGCATAAACGTTATCACATCTTCGCTGCTGCCCTTGAATCGGCGGCGCAATGTCTCGTCTTGGGTCGCGATTCCAAACGGGCATGTGTTTTTGTGGCAAACGCGCATCATCGTGCAGCCAAGCACGACAAGCGGCGCTGTCGCGAAGCCAAATTCTTCAGCGCCAAGCAGCGCGGCAATCGCGAGGTCGCGCCCTGTGAGCAGCTTGCCATCGGTCTCGAGCACAACGCGTTCGCGAAGCCCGTTTAGGATAAGCGTTTGGTGTGTCTCGGCAAGCCCGAGCTCCCAAGGCATTCCCGCGTTGGCAATGCTCGTTTGCGGGCTCGCGCCCGTGCCGCCGTCATAGCCGCTGACCAGAATCGTGTTTGCGCCCGCCTTCGCCACGCCTGCGGCGACAGTGCCCACGCCCGAAGCGCTCACGAGCTTCACGGAAATGCGCGCGTCCTTGTTGGCGTTTTTGCAATCGTAAATGAGCTGCGCGAGGTCTTCGATAGAATAAATATCATGATGAGGCGGGGGCGAAATCAGCGCCACGCCGGGCGTGCAATGCCGCGCGTTGGCAATCCACGGATACACCTTGAACCCGGGCAGCTGCCCGCCCTCGCCCGGCTTCGCGCCCTGCGCAATCTTAATCTGAATCTCCTTTGCATGCACGAGATAGTCCATATCCACGCCAAAGCGCCCGCTCGCCACCTGCTTAATCGCGNTNGTCTTGTTTGGCTGCGCATAGCGCGCGCTGTCTTCGCCGCCCTCGCCGCTGTTGCTCTTCGCCCCAATCGTGTTCATCGCCNNNGCCAGCGCCTCGTGCGCCTCTTGGCTAATCGAGCCATAGCTCATCGCGCCCGTCTTGAAACGCGCGAGAATCGAATCGACACTCTGCACCTCATCGATGCTAATCGCCGCGCTTTCGTCAAACTCCATGAGCGAGCGCAATGTAACGAACTTGGAATCGACATGCGNGCTGTATTGCTTGAACAGCGCATAGTCTTTGCGGCGGCATGATTCTTGGAGCAAGAAAATCGCGACAGGGTCGAGCAAATGCTGCTCTGCGCCGCTGCGATAGCTATGGCTGCCCTGCGANTGCAGCGCCTCTGNGCNNNNCGCAAACGCGCTTTGGTGCAATGTCAGCATATCGTCNGCAATCTCTTCGAGCCCAATGCCCTCAATCGGGCTGCTTGTCGAGGTGAAATAGGTCTCNATGACGTTTGAACAGATTCCAATCGCCTCAAAAATCTGCGCGCCGTTGTAGCTTTGCATTGTCGCGATTCCCATTTTCGAGGCGATTTTGACAATGCCGCCTGACGCGGCTTTGATGTAGTTTTGCACGGCTTGCGCGTAATCNATTGTGAGACTCTTTTGGGNGATGAGCTGCGCGATNCTCTCATAGACGAGATAGGGATTAATCGCCGTTGCGCCATAGCCAAGCAGAGTTGCGAAATGGTGAATCTCGCGCGGCTCGGCGCTCTGGAGCACGAGGCTCGCGTGCATNCGNANATTNTTGCGCACNAGGTGNTTGTGCAGCCCCGCCACGGCGAGCAACGAGGGCAGCGCGCACAGCCGCTCGCTCACGCCATTATCGCTCAAGATGAGAATCGAAGCGCCCTTGCCAATCGCGCTTTCGGCGCTTTCAAACAGCGCTTGCAACGCCGATTCTAGCGATTGGTTGCGCCAATCAAACAGCAGGCTAAGCTCGGAGACGACCATGCCCTTTAGATGTTTGATTTTGTGCANCTCCTCGTTGCTNATAATCGGCTGCGCAATCTTGACGCGCCGACAATTCTCCGCGTTTGGCATGAGCANATTGCCCTCGCGCCCGAGATAGATTCTNTGCGATGTAACGCTTTTNTCGCGTATCGCGTCAAGCGGCGGGTTCGTTACCTGCGCGAAAAGCTGCTTGAAATACGCAAACAAGGGCTGGGGCTTCTCGCTCAAGACNGCGAGCGGCGTGTCGATTCCCATTGCGGCGAGCGGNTCTTTGCCATCGCGCGCCATCGGCAGAATGCTNTGCATGAGATTCTCATAGCTCCAACCAAAGACTTTTTGCAACAGCCGCACGCGAGAATCATCGAGCGGCTCGCGCTTGTAGCCCGCGAGCGGAACGGATTCNAGCTTGATGAGATTCTTGAGCCACTCCTGATATGGGCGCGCCGTGGCGTAATGCTCCTTNACCTCGCTATCGTCAATGAGCCGCCCGCGCGCCGTGTCGACGAGCAAGAGCTTGCCCGGCTCAAGCCGCTTCTTCGCCTTGATTTGGCTTTCGTCCATNTTGAGCGTCCCCGTCTCGCTCGCGAGAATCAGGCAATCCTCTTTCGTCAGATAATAGCGCGAGGGGCGAAANCCGTTCCTATCGAGGCTCGCGCCCATGATGATTCCGTCTGTGAAGATAATAGACGCGGGTCCGTCCCANGGCTCCATGAGCGTTGAGTTGTATTCATAAAACGCGCGCTTGCGGGAGTCCATGTTGTTGTTTTTGCTCCACGGCTCGGGCACCATCAGCATAAACGCCTCATCGAGATTCCGCCCATTCAGGCTCAAAAACTCGAGCGTGTTGTCAAACATCGCCGAATCGCTGCTTGGCTTGGCGATAATCGGAAAAATTTGGCTCAAGTCCTCGAAATAATCGCTTTTGCAAAGCCCCTCGCGCGCCGTAATCGAATCGACATTGCCCTTTATCGTGTTAATCTCGCCATTGTGCACCATATAGCGGTTGGGGTGCGCGCGTTCCCAGCTCGGGAAGGTGTTGGTCGAGAATCGCGAATGCACGAGCGCAATGGCGGATTCCATATTCACGTCTTTGAAGTCCAAATAAAAATCGCTAAGCTGCGTGGAGAGCAGCATTCCCTTGTACACAATCGTGCGCGAGGAGAAGCTGCAAATATAAAATTTGGGCACATGCGCGGCGCGTTTCTCGATGATTCTGCGCGCGAGATAGAGCGCGCGCTCGAATTGGATTCCGGCTTCTACGCGCTTTGGGCGGCGCACGAAAGCCTGCAAGAAATAGGGCATCGCGTTGCGCGCCGTGGGACCGATGTCGCTGCAATTAAACGGCACGGCGCGAAAGCCCAAGAACTCGAGATTCTGCTGCCCTAAAACCTCCAAAAAGATTCTCTTCGCCTCCTCTTTCGCCTCGAGGTTGCGCGAGAGAAACATCTGCGCCACAGCGTAATCGCCCTCGTCTCCGAGCACAAAGCCCAAGTCTTGGCTGCTGAAGAATTTGTGCGGAATCTGAATCAAAATCCCCGCGCCATCGCCCGTGTTGTCCTCCGCGCCCGCGCCGCCTCGGTGCTCGAGCTGCATGAGAATCTGCAAGGCGTCCGTGATGATTTTGTAGCTTCTAATCCCGCGAATATGCGCGATTGCGCCGATTCCGCAGGCGTCATGCTCGTTTTTGGGGTCGTAGAGCCCGCGCGGCTTCTTCCATTGCAATGGGTTTGTGTCCATCATCGCCCCTCGCAACGCTAGCAGCTGTATGTCGTGATAAATTCAAACGGGTGCGGGCGCGCCTCCCAGGGCCAAATCTCGGTTTCAAACTTGTAGGTTTTGTAGGTTTGGATAAACTCCTCGCTAAACACATCGCCATGCTTCAAGAAGTCCCTATCGGCGAGCATTTCCTCAATCGCGCTGCGCAATGTGTGCGGCAGCTGCTTGATGCCCTTCTCGCGAATCTCATCGAGCGTGAGCTCAAAGAGGTTCACGTCCATGGGCTTGCCCGGGTCGATTTTGTTTTTTATCCCGTCAATCCCCGCCATGAGCATGGACGCAAACGAAAGATAGGGATTGCCCGAGCTATCGGGGAATCGAAACTCCATGCGCTTCGCCTTCTCGCCGCTGTTATAAGGGATTCGGATACTCGCGCTGCGGTTTTGCGCCGAGTATGTCAGAATGCTTGGCGCTTCAAAGCCGGGAATGAGCCGCTTGTAGGAATTGGTGCTCGCGTTGGTGAACGCCGCGAGGCTGCGCGCGTGTTTGAGCACGCCGCCAAGATAGTGCAACGCCATCTCGCTAAGCCCCTCATAGCCGTTGCCCGCGAACAGATTCTTGCCGTCTTTCCAAATGCTCGTGTGCACATGCATGCCGTTGCCGTTGTCGCCATAGAGCGGCTTGGGCATGAATGTCGCCGTCTTGCCGTTCAGCTGCGCGACCATCTTCACGACATATTTGAGCTTCTGCACATTGTCTGCCGCCTCGAGCATGTCGCCAAATTTCACGCCGATTTCGCCCTGCCCCTGCGCGACTTCGTGATGTACGACAAAGGTGTCGAGCCCCACTTGGTTGAGCACCTGCACCATCTCGGCGCGCAAGTCCATCATCGAATCGACAGGCGGAACGGGGAAATAGCCGCCCTTTGTGCCCGGGCGATGCCCCGTGTTTGCGCCCCTGCCAAAGCCATCGACCTCATAGCTCGTGCTGCGATTCCACTCGCCTTCTTCGGTGTCAATCTCGTAATATTGGCAGTTCACATTGTCGCGGATTTTAATCGAATCGAACACGAAAAATTCATTCTCGGGTCCGAAATAGGCGACATCGCCGATTCCTTGCTCGCGCAAATATTTTTGCGCCTTTTTGACGATGCTGCGTGGGCATTTCTCGTAGGGCTCGTTTTTGTAAATATCCCAAATATCGCAAAACACAACCGCCGTTGTGTCTGCCGTGAAAGGGTCGAGAAAGTAGCGCACGGGGTCGGGGATTAGAATCATATCGCTTTTGTCCACAGGCTGCCACGCGGGGATTGAGCTCCCGTCAAACGGGATTCCTGCGAAGCTTTCTTCGTCAATCGATGAGGCGCTAAACGCGAAATGATGCCAAACGCCCTTGATGTCGGTGAAGCGAAAGTCGATAAACTTCACATCGTTTTCTTTGCAAAAGGCAAAAAACTCGGCGACTGCTTTGGAATCTATGCTGTGTTTCATCGGGTATCCTTTGGTGTTGAAGTGGCAAAATTATAGCCCTAAGCGTCCTAAAGATTATTTAGGATTCTGACGCGGCGCAAAAAGTTAAGCTGTTTTTTGGAATCGCAAAAGGTTGCGCTTTGCTGGCGTGTTACCGTGTTTGGCAACCCGACACGGTTGGTTGCCACGCTCGCCCAATGGGCTCGCTCGCAATGACNGATNCGTATNGCCCTTCTATCCCCCCCCCTCCCTTGCGGAGGGGGCAGGGGGTGGGTCATTGCGAGCGTAAGCGAAGCAATCTAACGGCATGGAATCTTTCATGATTCTAGGATTCCTTGCTCGTTGCTTGCCACGCGTCCTAACGGACGCTCGCAATGACGGATAGGTAGAATCTTTCGAGATTCCAAGCATAGAGATGCAACGCTAACGCTCAACATGACAGAATCCCCAGAAAAAGCGCGCGCAAAGCTATG
>JAAVGZ010000058.1 GCA_014799985.1 Helicobacter sp. | reverse complement strand
TTTTAGAGGTTTGTGCTCCGCACGGACTATGTCATGTTCCACAGCGCTTCGTCTATGTTAAAACGAGAACATAGACGTGTGCGCTGTGGTTGGGAATATTAGAATCTATGAGCAATGGAGAACAAAGATAGCAGAATCCAAAGCGGCGCTGTGCTGTGGCTTCGCCATAGCTTTGCGCGCGCTTTTTCTGGGGATTCTACCTTATTCTCCCTCCCTTGCGGAGGGGGCAGGGGGTGGGTCATTACGAGCGAGCAGCGCAAGCGCAGCAATCGACCACGTCAAACAACCCGACACGCCCGATTGCCTCATGCGCTCCCTACCTCCGCATCTCAAAAAAAATCCTACTCCCCACACTAGGAGCAGCGAACGCCGTGCGCTTGGGGCGCAAGATGAGCCCATAGCCCCCGTTGTCCAAATCCCAAATGCGGTAAAACTCGCGCTTGGTACTAACATAGCGCCCGAAGCTCGGGTCGAAGATGGTTACAAAATCGCCCGCATGATTCAAAACAACGATGAAATGCGGATACTTTGGGTCGTCCTCAACCTTGACAAGCAAGGGCACAGTGAGCTTCTCGAACACCTCGCGCGTCATCTTATACGCAGCGTTCTCGTAGCCAAGCTCGCTCGCCGCCTTGCTCAAAGCCGAGAAGCTGACCATATCCGTTGTATTGCCCAGCTTGTCGAGCACGCTCGCCTCGTCTAGCTTCTGCCCCGCATCAATCATATTAATCAATGTCGCCAGCGCCGCCGCGCCGCATGATTCCTCGAATTGCTGCCGCACAACATCGGCGTTGCGCATATCCGATAGCGGCTGCACAGAGGCAAAGAGAGGCAACACAAACAACAAGCAAAATCTTAGAACTTTTTCCATAGACTAATCCTAAACGAAGAATCAGGCGCAGCGCCCGAGCCAGCGGCGCTACCCGAAATGGCAATCGCCGTGTTGGCGTTGAAGCTATATGTCGCGCCCACCGTGAGCGAGGGCAGCAGATACGAGCTCGATGTCTTGATTCCATTCAGCTTGCTTGGGGCTTGGTAGGCTTGCTCGAGCTCGAAGTCGAGCGAGACTTTGGGGCTTAGCAACACNGAGATGTCCATTCCCGCAAACAGCGAATCGCCAACCTTGAGCTTGCTATCNTTGAAGNTACGTTTGTGGTTGTAGCTCCCGCCGACATAGAGCGCATACACGACAGGGTCGCTAAAGCTCTGCAAGCGCACATCGCCCGAGAAAGAGTGCAAATAGAAGTTCTTGTCGTCTTTCTCCAAGCTTTGGCGCTCGATGAGCGCGGCTTGCAAGGTGATTTGGGGCACGAAGTCGAGAATCGAGGGTGTCGCATAAGACGCGCCAAACCAAAGCGCATCGAAAGAAAACTTCGATGATGATGTAAAATCTTCGCCATCTTTTTCGGTTTTGCGATAACNCCCGACACCAACGCCAAAAACCTCNAGGCTCGAATCGACCGTATAGAGCAACATCTGCTGCAACGANACNNTCTTGCTCTGCTCNCTCACCTTTTGTGCGCTCGTGTTGGGGTAGAGNCTGTATTGATAGTCGCTGCTCCCAACGAGCATGAGCGATGTNGTGCTCTTAAAGCCCNTTTCTTTGCCAAAGAGTGTGTCNATTCCGATGGGTTCAGAAGCCCAAACGCCCGCAACAAGGGCAATCAACGATAGATAACGCATTAGAATCTCCAGCCGTGTTGNANNTANATACTAAGGGNNNAATTNTTAGGNTCATGNAGCTTNAGNTTTTCTCCAAGATAGCTTGTTGTCGTATCGCNTNGAGGCGCAGCATCAATTTTCCAATANTCCACAACAAATCGCGTAAAATTNAGTGAATCTTTATCTTGTTTTTTCCAACCAAAGCTCAACTTCGCNCCAAAGCCCTTGTCTTGTTTGGCAAAATAATCAGCATCAACAACTTGCAATGCTCCTATCAATGTTCGATGTCGCCCCTCAATGAGATGTCGATAACCCAATAAATATGTCCAAGCAAATGAATCTGTCGAGCGAATCTCGCCTTCGAGTTCAATGGGGACATAGAGATAGGCTTGCGTGCGATGATATGATGTAGTTAGGTCAAGCAAATANCGGTATCCAATNCCNCTTTGCAANAATAAATCCATTGTTTCNCTAAAGCTCAAAAGCTCAACACCAAGTTTGGCTTGCCCATCAAAAAANAGNCTTGCATTTTCAGCAATTAGTTTNTTTNTCTCTTGCGTTAANTGCATCTTCNCCAAANTGNAATANNNCGCCATTATANCGNCCNATTGNANCAAANAAATCNCCANTCNNTTCTGTTTTGATNANATGNTAGCGATAACCNAATTTTGTGNTNAGGTTAAGCAATAGTTCATCNGTATTCATTGCNCCNGGCTCATCNTAGCGATAATACCCCACACCNANNCCAAGTTCACTNAAAATGCNATTTTGTTGTTCAGCAAAACCGATTCCAAGAAATACAAGAATTACAAATATTTTTTTCATCTCCTGCCCTCCTAGAATGCTGCNCCAAAGGAGATTCCGCTACGAATCCTGCGGTAATTTGCTGTATGTAACGAGACATCACCCAATGAGCGGCGATTAANAACATCATAGACATTTACGCTCGCTTCTTCACTTTTTGGGACAAATTGTGCCTGAATGTCCCATTTGATAAAAAAATCGGCACTCTTGCTCGCATGGTAAATCCATTTGACATCACCATATAACTCCCAATAAGCATATTCAATTTGTGCTTGGTAATCTTTATCGCTTTCTAAGCGAACATAATCATTACTGACAACACTATCAAAGCCTATGTCAGCACCAAGATATAATTTTGTGCCTAATGTGTAACCAATGCTTACTTTTGGCATTATTAAATGTCGATTCTCAACTTCAAGCCCAAAACCACCAGTACTCGCCTGTGCAGCAAAAGGAAATGCGTACGATAATATGGAAGTATTCAAAAAATTCCAAATTAGATTAATATACATATCATGCTCTGTAGAACGAATTAGATGATAGCCNACATACAAATCACCATAATAATCTGTCGCTAACGTACCATCGCCATATCGGTAAGGTAAATTTTCAATGCCTCGCATAAGAGGAATGCCACTTAGCCCATGTGTGCTACCAGTACCAGCAAGTATGCCATTAAGTCCAAAGCGCCAGCCATTCTGCCATTCATAGCCAAAATTTACATGAATTTTTCCAACATTTTGCTTTGATTTTGTGTATTTATCGCTACTTTGAATATAGTCTTTATATATTCCAAGCTCAAGCATGCTATAAAATCCGCTATCATCTTTAGCATGTAGAAAAAGCGGCAATAAAAAACAAACTAGTACTGCCATGCACTTTCTATGTTGTATAATCATAATTATGCCTTTGGGAAATTTTATGCGAAGAAAATTGCACAGAATCTAGTAGTAATACTATAAGACTCTGTGCAACCAACATTAGAAATAGTTGAAGCTATTCCTAAGCTACTCAAACAGGATTGTCTTAATCCTTTTGAATCCAAATTTTAAGTTTTGGTGGATTCAGGGTAGCTTTAATTTTCACTCTCCATTTCCCACCATTCACATCGTCCATTTCGGCAGCGTTGAGTTGATGCACACCTGCACTCGCACTTGTAAGTGCACCTGCGCTAGCGATTGCAAGCAAATCTTGTTCGCCTGTTGTGGGTGTTTGTTCTGCAGCAAACGCTGCTCCACTAAGAACTGAAAGGGCGAGAATGCCCGCTGTGATTTTCTTGATGACCATTTGGAACTCCTTATTTTTGTTGATGGTACGTAAAGTTTTCGAGCAGTTTTAGATTTTGACTCGAAACTTGAATTATTGAAGCCCGAGGGCTAAACTCTAATGAAACCTAATGCGACAACCAGCCTTGCATGTTACGCGAACTTTTATTCGCATTCCACCCTCGACCTGCTCCATCTCTGCCTTGCTTAGCTTTTGCACACCAACGCTGTTTTGCGAAACCGCATTGTTGCTTGCCGCAGCCAGCAAATCATGTGTTTCACTCTTTGCGCTTGGTGTTGCAAACGCTAGGCTCGAACCGATTGCCACACAAAGTGTTGCAACAGAAAGCCTCTTAAGCATTGTCTTTCCTCCTTTCTCCAATGGTATGAGCCCAACCTCATACTCTTGTTGTAATTCTAGCAGCTTTTTGATGTTTTGTCAAGGGGTTTTCAATTTTTTTTCCCATGATTACCCCAAAAAATCTCCATAATAGCGCTATATAGGCATATACAAATGGCACATGGAATACTATTTAGAATCTCGCCATCTGTCATTGCGAACGTTAGCGAAGCAATCAACGAGCAAGGAATCCCAAAACAGAATCCCAATACGGTTGATTGCCGCGCTCGCGTTGCTCGCTCGCAATGACACATGGAATCTTGTCATGTTGAGGCGAAGCCGAAGCAATCCCTTTGGATTCTTATGCTTTGAGATTCTTCAGCCGCAAGCGGCTTCAGAATGACAAAACAAAAGCTTTTTTCTGTCATTGCGAGCGCTAGCGAAGCAATCAAGCGTCCTTGAACGACCAACACGGTTGCTTGCCGCGCGTTCTTGCGAACGCTCGCAATGACACATGGTATTTGCTTGCTTCGGGCAACGCCATCGCAATGACAAAGCATAAACAAAGCGCATTAGAATCTCCAGCCGTGCTGCACGAACACGCTAATCGTGAAATTTTTGGGTTCATACGTGAAACCAGACATACCAAGATAATTCACAGATGCTTTACGGTCTGCCTGATTGATTTTCCAATAATCCACGACAAAACGTGTGAAAGTTTTCGAATCGCTGCTCGTTTCTTTCCAACCAAAGCTCAACTTCGCGCCAAAGCCCTTGTCTTGCTTGGCATAGTAATCTTCACTATCATAACCCAAAACACCTATCAAGCTCGCATGCCTGCCCTCAATCAGGTGTTTGTAGCCCAGCGAGTATGTCCATGCAAACGAGGGGCTCGCGGCAACCTCGCCTTCGAGCTCAATCGGCACATAGACATAGATTTGCGCACGTTTCATTCCTGCGGTATTATGATAGAGATAGCGGTAGCCGATTCCGCTTTGCAAGAACAAATCATAGCTGCTGCTAAACGCGAGCAAGTCGACTCCCGCCTTGAGCTGCCCATCGAAGATTTGGCTCATCGTTACCATCTTTGCCGTTCCTTCTCGACCTGTACCATCGAGGGGGTCGACCTGATAATGTCCGCGATATTGCCCAACTGTCGTGAAGCCATCGCCCACCGCCTCGAGCTTGGCGAACTGATAGCGATAGCCCAGATTCGCGTTAACGTTAAGCAGAAGCTCGTTTGTGTGCATGAGCGAGGGCTCGCTGTATTGGTTAAAGCCCGCGCCAACGCCGAAATTGGCGATGATTCCGTCCTCTGCATGGAGGCTTCCAAGAAAAAGAGCGCATAAGAATAAAGTTTTTTTCATGTTATCCTCCTAGAACATGATTCCAAGATAGATTCCGCTACGAAACGAAAAATATTTGGGGGTATATAGCGAAACATCGCCAAGCGAACGGTTGTTGAGGACATCATAGACGCCCGTTTGCACGGTCTCGCTTTTGGGCACAAAGCGCGCCATCAAATCATATTTTGCAAAAACATCAAAATATTTGCTTACGGCATAAATCAACTTAATATCACCATGCAAGCCCCAGATTCCGCCCTTGAGGTCGGCACTTACTTCATTATCTGAATTTACATTTGTAAAACGCATGTAATGTTCATCATCGTAACTTGAGAGAAAAACTTTAGGTGTGGGCACATAATAGATTCCCACGCCATAGCCAATGCTTAGCTTGGGAGCAACAGCAGCCCTGCCCTCGAGGTCGAGCTGCAAAAAAGTGGAATCTAGGTTTGTTATCACAGTTGAAAAGGTCGAGATTGCTCCTTCGTTTCCAAGCGAAAAATAGAGATAGAGTTCATCGCTATTTTTTACAAAAATGGGGTAACCGACATGCAATGCGACATTTGCGCCTATTGTCGCGATACCCTTTGGGGAGGTGCTGAAAGGCGTGTTTTCTAACCCCTTTACGAGTGTGCTTCCCCTAAGGTTGTTCGTTCCACCCGCGCCCGACAACGCAAGGTCGATTCCTAAACGCCAGCCGCTCTGCCATTGGTAGCCGAGCCTGCCACGAGCAGTACCGATATATTTATGCAGAATATCATAGTCTGTATCATCACTAAGGAGATTATGAACCTGCTTCTGATTTTCTGCCCCTGCTTCAATCTTTCCATAAATTTTGCTGTCTTGGGCAAAAGCTAAGGAGAGGAAAAAGAGGGGGAGAAGTTTCAATATCTTTGCCATACGTTTTCCTTTGTGTTTTAGGATTGCGCTTGTCGTTTTGCGACAACGACAAACGCCCGCACTCTCCGAAAGGTTATGAGGCTTTGGAGAATGCAGACAGATTGGGCAATGCCCAACATGCTAGCTCGCCCTTAGGGGCGAGCACCTATTTGCAGAACCAAAATACACCGATGCAGAAGTTTTTAATCTTAAGTCGGAATTTTCCTCCATGCACCTCGTCCATTTCTGTGCTGTTAAGCTGATATACACCTGCACTCTCGCTTGTGAGCGCACCATTGCTGGCGATTGCAAGCAAATCGTCTGTGCTCTCACTCAAACTCGCAATTGTGAGCAAATCTCGCTCATTGCCTGTTACATTCGGTGTTTGAGGTGTTGCGAACGCTAGGCTCGAACCGATTGCCACACAAAGTGTTGCAACAGAAATTCTTTTGAGCATCGCTTTGTCCTCCTTTCTTTTTGGTTTGTTACTCTCACGCGATGAGCGCGGCTATGTTGATTGCCACGCTCGCGCCGCTCGCTCGCAATGACACATGGAAACTTGTCATGTTGAGCGTTAGCGAAACATCTCATGATTCTTGCATTATGAGATTCTTCACGCTTCGCGTTCAGAATGACAAAAATAAACATTTATTCTTGTCATTGCGAGGCGAAGCCGAAGCAATCAACAGTCTTTGAATGCTCGCTTGGGATTCTTTGCTTGTTGATTGCCGCGCGTTCTTGCGAACGCTCGCAATGACACATGGAATCTTGTCATGTTGAGCGTTAGCGAAACATCTCTT
>JAAVGZ010000057.1 GCA_014799985.1 Helicobacter sp. | reverse complement strand
GCATCACCTCCTTTCGCAAGGAGGATTTGCTACACCTCGACAAGGAGCGGCTACTCCTTGTCGAAGCTTCGCACCTTGCAATCACATTCTACCAATTCTTACCTTAAGAGTTTTGCTATTTTGACTATCTGCTTTCTTGTCATTGCGCTGCCGTTGTTGAAGCAATCTAATGGCATGGAATCTTTCATGATTCTAGGATTCCTTGCTTGTTGATTGCCGCGCGTCCTAGCGAATGCTCGCAATGACAATGGATATTTTTGTATGCGCTATTTTGTGTCATTGCGAGGGCTTGCCCGAAGCAATCAACCGTCTATGAACGCCCGACACGGTTGATTGCCACGCTCGCTTTGCTTGCTCGCAATGACAAAAGGAGTACGCCTAAAGTCGCACCTCCAACATAACAACAAAAATTCATCTTTAGATTCTACTCCGAACGTTTACGAATCTTACCCAGCCACTCCAAAAGCGTCTTCTCAAACCCGATTCCCTTCATCTGCACAAANNGCGTGGGCTTGGTCATATAGCGNTGCTNCACAAAGCCGCCATAGTCNTGNGGGTAGAGATAGTCGCGGCAGTGGTGGCGAATGTTTGGCGGAATCTCCTCCGCGCCCTTCTCGAGCGATTGCAGCGCGCCGTCAATCGCGCGATACNCCGCNTTGCTTTTCGGGCAGCACGCGAGGTAAATCGCGCATTGCGCGAGGATAATGCGCGCCTCGGGCATNCCGATGTGCCGCACAGCGTTGAGCGTGGCGCTTGCGAGCGTGAGCGCGTTGGGGTTCGCGTTGCCCACGTCCTCGCTCGCAAAAATCGCCATGCGCCGCGCGATAAACGCCACGTCCTCGCCCTCGTTCAGCCACATCGCGAGATAATAGACCGCCGCGTTCTCATCGCTGCCGCGCAGGCTCTTGATGAACGCGCTCGCGATGTCATAATGCCTGCTCGGCTCATCGCTGCCGCCNTGCAACGCGCTTGGGCGCAGGCTCTTGAGNAGCTCTAGCGAGATAGGATTCTGCACACACAGCGCGCAATCNAGCAGCTGCAACATCGCGCGCGCATCGCCGCTGCTGCTGTCGAGCAGATATGCCTCCGCNCCAGATTCGAACGAAAAATCCGCGCAAAGCTTGGCNTTTTGNANCAACTTTGCCAAATCATCGCGCGAAAGCGGGCNAAACTCGAACAGCATCGCGCGCGAGCGAAACGCGTGCGTGAGGCTNTGGTAGGGNTTNTGNGTCGAAGCGCCAAGCACAATCATGCTCGATTCTTCCATATAGGGCAGCAGCACCTCTTCTTGNGTNTTGCTNANNCNNTGAATCTCATCGATGAACACGAGCGGCTTGCGCAGCCTGTGCGCAAACTCTTTGGCAAAGGCGCGNAGCTCGTCAATCTTGAGCGATGTGGCGTTCATGAGCTGATAGGGCAGCTCGAGCTGTGTGGCAATCGCCCGCGCAGCGCTCGTCTTGCCGCTGCCCGGAGGTCCNAAAAAAATGGCATTTGGCATGTCGCCGCTCTCGATGATTTTGCGCAACGGCGCGTTTGGCGCGAACAAATGCGCCTGCCCAACGAGAGAATCGAGCGATTTGGGGCGCAGGAGAAGTGCAAGACGTTTCACGATATAATGCGACCCAAAAAAGGAGCAACAATGAAAACACTCGCGCCGCTGCTNTTCGTGCTCGCCACGCTCGCCGTTGTGTTGGTGATGTTTTTCGTCATCGACAATCCCATTTTCAATTTTGCTGCTTAAAGATGATGACTTCATACGAGCTCTGCCGCGTAACCATCGGCGCTGACGCAGCTCTCTTGTTGTCTTTTTTGAGCTTGTCGTTTTCAACGCGCAGATTCTCGTTTTCGCAATCGAGCTCATCGAGCTTGTCTTTGAGGCGCANGATAATATCGACCCCAGCGAGATTCACGCCAAGCTCGCGCGTGAGGCGCAATATCATCTTGATTTTGTCAATATCACGTTGGCTATACAGCCGCATCTTGCCCATCGTGCGCCCGGGCTCAATCAGCCCTTCGCGCTCGTATTGNCGCAAAGTTTGTGGGTGAATATTCAGAATCTTCGCGACAACGCTAATCGGATATAGGGGCTCATCATAACTATACATTCTGCCTCTCCTTAGGGAAGTTCTTTTTCGAGNAATGCCTTGAGCTGCTCGCTAAAAGTCGTNCTNTCGGGCAAGATAATGTTTGCTTTCAAAAATAGATTACCCTTTTGGAGGCTCTTTCTATCGAGCGCGCCNAGCTCCTTGACGCGGAATTTTTGGTTGTTTTTCGTGTTGGGCGGAATCTTGAGCGTGATGTCTTTGTGCAATGTCGGNACATCGACCTTGCCCCCAAACANCGCGATTTTGAGCGGCAAATCGAAACTTTTAATCAAATCATTGCCATCGCGCTCGTATTCTGGGCTTTTCTCAATCTCAATCTTGAGTAGCATATCGCCCTTTTGCATGCCAAGCTGCTTGCCAAAGCCTTTGAGCCGAATCGTCTCGCCCTCGCTCACGCCCGCAGGAATGCTGATGTTGCGCTTCTCGCCGCCCACCTGAAATTCTTGCTTGCCGCCAAGAATCGCCTTTTCAAACGAAATGCGAATGATTCCCTTCGTGTCCAAGCTCGGCGCGCCNAAGCCGCCGCCAAAATCGCCACCAAAGCCGCCGAAGCCGCCCGTGTTGCGAAAGCCGCTCTTTGCGCCAAAAAACGAGCTAAAGAGGTCGTTGAAGTCAAANTCATACCCCTGATGCCGCGCGAAATCATGGAAATTTTGCCCACCAAACATGCGGTCGCCGACTTGGTCGTATTGCGCGCGCTTCTCGGGGTCGCTTAGAATCTCGTAGGCGGCGTTGATTTCCTTAAACTTCTCCTCGGCGCCCTTGTCTTTGTTCACATCGGGGTGGTATTGCCGCGCAAGCTTGCGGTAGGCTTTTTTGATTTCATCAGCCGATGCGTTCGAATCGACACCGAGTGTTGTGTAGAGGCTCTTTGACATCGTGTTTGTTCCTTATGTTATAATTGCAAAAGCTCGTTTCGAGCTTTTGCTGTCGNNCNNGGAAGTAATTCCGNGNNCTCCCTAAAGTGATGTGCCACCGCCAGCTTCGCTGTCTTGTGGCACTGCCCTACGCGGGCGGCGAAATGTTTTTATAGCATGAGCTTTTGCTGTCGCATTGGAGGTGCGACTTTAGTCGCACTATTCTAAAATGCGTGCGGTTAAAACCGCACCTCCAATTTGTGTCATTGCGAGGCTGCTTGCAGCCGAAGCAATCAAACGTCATAGAATCCCAACACGGTGGATTGCCTCGCTGTGCTCGCAATGACGAGAAACAACAAATGGCAAATGTCATTCTGAACTCGCGTCCGCGAGTGAAGAATCTCATATTATTGAGATGTTTCGGCTATCGCCTCAACATGACAAAATGATTTTGTGTCATTGCGAGCGAATGCAATGAGCGTGGCAATCTACCGTCTCGGAACGCTCGACACGGTGGATTGCTTCGCTGCGCTCGCAATGACGAAACGGAAACGACAGCATGCGATTCCATAAATATCATTATACAATAGGTTTTGAGTATATGTCAATCAAATTTTCTAACAATGTCCTATCAACTTTTTTGCGCGCGCAGTCAAGGTTGGGCGCATGCTGACCTATCGCCCTCTCGTTGGGCTCGAGGCGAGCGCGGGCAGCGGCAAGACCTTCGCGCTAAGCGTGCATTTTGTGTATCTGCTGCTGACCGACCCAACCCTGCGCGCCAACGAGATTCTCGCGCTCACGTTCACGAAAAAAGCCGCGAAAGAAATGCGCCAAAAAATCATGCAGGCGCTGTTTTTGCTAAGCCACGATTCCACGAATCTCGCGCACAAGCCCGAGCTAGACGAGCAGCGGGAGATTTTTTTGAATGCATTGAGCGACTATGCGAA
The DNA here is from genome assembly GCA_014799985.1 of Helicobacter sp. Taxonomy (GTDB): domain Bacteria; phylum Campylobacterota; class Campylobacteria; order Campylobacterales; family Helicobacteraceae; genus NHYN01. The sequence goes on along the minus strand of JAAVGZ010000057.1, from coordinate 6,442 downwards.
CGAAAGCGCGGGCAAGGTGGCGCACAAAAGCAGGGGGCTCTACGCGCGCGCGCTCGCGCACAAGCCCTCAATTATGACGCTCGATGCGTTTTTTATGAGCGTGCTCAAAAAGTTTTGCTGGTATGCGGGCGTGCCGAGCGACTTCGAGATTGACGAGCTACTCGACAGAGACAGGCTCTACGAGCGATTTCTCGCGCAGCTCGATGATTCCACGCGCCAAGCCCTCGCGCATTTGTGTCTGCAAAACCAATGGTTTGGGGTGAGAGACTGCCGCAGCTTCTTTGAACATCTGCTGCAACACAGCCTGCAATCGCCCGAGATTCTGACCCAGCACAGCCAAAGCGCGCCATCGCATTGGCGGCAGCTCTTTGCGCAATTGCGCGATTCTATCTTGCAACACAACCTTAGCAAAAGCGCAAACGCGGCGCTGCAAGCCGCGACTTTTTCCGAGCTTCTTGGCAAAACATGGCTGCACAGAGACAGCCTGCAAGAGTATCAATATTTCAAAAAATTGCCGCCAAGCGCGCAGCGACAAGGGCTCTTCGAGCAGCTCAAGGCGCATGTGGCGCTCGAGCTTAGCAACGCCGAGCAGCGCACGCTTGCGCAAATCTGCTCGCTGTTTGGAATCTTCACCCAAACGCTCGCGCAATGGCAGCAGCAGACGCATGCGCTCCAAATCCGCGACATCGCGTTGCTCACGCATCGCCTGCTGTGCGGGCGCAAAATCAACATGGATTTTTTGTATTTTCGGCTCGATTCGAGAATCACGCATCTACTGCTCGATGAGTTTCAGGACACGAGCGTTTTGCAATTTCAGATTCTCGAGCCGCTCATCAACGAGATTGTCTCGGGGCACTCGCGCCGCGAGAACCGCAGCTTTTTCTATGTCGGCGACATCAAGCAATCGATTTATCATTTTCGCGGCAGCTCGCCGGCGCTGTTCGCGCATCTTGCCGACAAAAAGCAGATTCCGCGCACGCAGCTCGAGAAAAATTGGCGCAGCCGCGCCGAGATTGTCGACTTTGTGAATGCCACGTTTGCGCCCCTCTACCCGCACTACATACCACAGATTGCGCAAAAACAGGGCGGCTTTGTGTGCGTGCGCAAAAGCGAGAGCGCCGAGATTCTGACAGGCAACGTGTGCGCATGCGTACGCGAGCTCCTCGAACGCGGAATCGCGCCCGAAGAGATTGCGATTTTGGGATTCCACAATAAAGATTTGCTCAAGATTCAAGAAGCGCTCACAGAGGAATTGCCGCAGATTCCCATCGCCAAAGAGGCGAATAGCAAAATCGCCGCGCACCCCGAGGTGCAGGCGCTGTTTGCGGCTTTGCGATTCTACCAAACGCGCATGCGCATTGACGAGCGGCGATTCTTCGCGCTGCTTGGCATGCGTTGCGAGGATTCCTTGCAGGCGCTGTTTGCCACGTTCGAGGCGCAATCCACAGAATCGGGCGAAGCCGCAGAATCGAGCGACACCATAGAATCGAGCAAGCCGCGCCCAAGCGTGCTGCTTAAGCGCCTCATGGAATCCTACCACCTCGCGAGCCCGCAGGCGCAAAAGTTCCTCGAGATTGCGATTCCATACCGCAACATCGAACATTTCGTGCAATGGGCGCAAGACGACAGCGTGAGCGCGGCGGGGCAGAAGCATAGCGAGATGATAAAGGGAATCCGCACGCTCACAATCCACGGCGCTAAGGGGCTCGAGTTTGCGCACACAATCGTGATGGACGCGCTTAGCAAGGANAAGCCCGATACCGATAAGATTCTGTTTGATTACGACATCGCGCACGANCATGGGCANCTCTTTGTGCGCGAAAAATACAAAGAAAACTTCAGCCCGCGCTACAANNAGGCGCAGGAGCGCAAGCAAAAGANCAGCGAGGAGCAGGCGCTCAANCTCCTCTATGTCGCNTGCACNCGNGCCAAAGATTCNNTGCANATNTTCGCGCTCGAGGAAAAAACCGCCTTCGCGCGCCTNNCGCTTGCAAGANNNNGAACGTGGCGCGATTGTCGCGATGCCACAAAGCGCGGCNCAAGAGCCGACACAGAGTGTCGCGATTNTNCAGCAAGACTATGGNCGACAAACGCGATTCTTGCGCGAGCAAGCAGGCGCNCATGCCGACAATCTCTTCGCNGCGCAGCTCGGCAACGCGTTNCATTTCGCGCTCGAGCTTGCGCTGAAATTTGGGCTNNCNCGCGAGCGTGTCGAATCGATGTTGCAGCAGCATTATGGCTATATCTTGCCACCCCAAAAAATCGCCGAGATTGTTACCAAATGGGAACACTTTCTAAAAAATAAGGATTTTTTAGAAATTCTCAGCAAAGGTGAGCTACAATGCGAAGTTTCTTTTTTGAAAAACAACCGAATCTATCGTGTCGATTTGCTCGTTGTGGGCGAAAAAGAGGTTGTGGTTGTGGATTACAAAAGCGGTAATCCNGACAAAGAAGAATATGTGCGGCAGATTCAGGGCTACAAAGCCGTTGTTGCTGCCTATTATCACATGCCCGTGAGAGGCTATCTTCTCACAAATTGGGGATTGAGGCGTATCTAACTTCATCAAAAGGATTGTAACATGAGTACTCACGCACAAAATAGCAATGGCGGCGTGTTGGGAATGCTAAAGAAAATCGTTGCAAGCGAATCTTTTAGCGGGATTTTTCTTTTTCTTTGCGCTGTGTTGGCGATGATTGTCGCCAACTCACCGCTTGGCGATATGTATCGTGCCCTGTGGCATTTCCACTGGGGCTTTAGCTGGGGCGGCGCGCCCATCGAGCTATCGATGGAACATTGGATTAACGATGTGNTGATGTCNTTCTTCTTCCTCGTTGTCGGGCTCGANATTAAATACGAGCTGATTTATGGCGCTCTTGCGAGCTTCAAAAAGGCNGCGTTCCCCGTGCTCGCGGCGCTTGGCGGAATGGTTGTCCCCGGGCTCATCTATTATTCTCTCAANATGGGCACGCCGTCTGAAAACGGCTTTGGGATTCCGATGGCAACCGACATCGCCTTCGCGCTTGGCGTGATGCTCATGCTCGGCAGCCGCGTGCCTGTGGCGCTCAANGTGTTCCTCGTAACGCTCGCTGTGGCGGACGACTTGGGCGCNATNATCGTGATTGCGATTTTCTACACNACCAACTTGCAGCTTGAATATCTCGGCGCTGCCGTTGCGATTCTCGTTCTCCTCGTGATTCTTGGCAAGCTCGGCGTGCGCTCGCTCGTGCCCTATCTCGTGCTTGGCGTGCCGCTGTGGCTTTGTGTGCATGCATGCGGTGTGCATGCGACCATCGCCGCTGTGGCGCTCGCATTCACGATTCCAGCGGGCTCGAAATTGAGCGTTGGCGACTATTTCAAAAAGAGCACGAGCGACATCAAAGAAATGCAAGACGAGGACAAAAACCGCGACCGCGACATTCTAAGCGATGACCAAGCGCACACGGTCGCGCACCTCATCAAGCATTCGCAAGAAGTCCAATCGCCNATGATGCGCCTCCAACATGCCCTGCACCCTTGGAGCTCGTATCTGATTATGCCCCTCTTCGCGTTCGCCAACGCGGGCGTTGAGATTGGCGATAGCGTGCATTTCGACATCGACAACATCTTGCTCGGAATCGCGGGCGGCTTGATTGTCGGCAAGCCCGTTGGCATCTTCCTCGCCACATTCTTGTGCGAAAAACTCGGCATCGCCGAGCGCCCCGATGGCGTCAGCTGGATTGACATCTTGGGCGCAGGAATGCTCGCAGGAATCGGCTTCACAATGTCGATTTTCGTTACCATGCTCGCGTTCAAGGGGCTCGACCCAACGATTATGCAAGAATCTGTCGACCTCGCCAAGCTCACGATTCTGTGCTCGTCTCTCACGGCAGGTGTCTTGGGNGCGTTGTTCTTGATATTCGAAACCAAATTTTCCAAACACTAACGACAGGCAATGGCAAACAAGCAAAACTGCTATTGCATTGTCCTAAGCGCCGATAGCGCCTATCTGCCCTTTGCCGCNGTGCTGATTACGAGCATTCTGCGGCAGGCGGCGGGCTCGGATTCTGCGCCGCGCCTGCCCTTTGTGTTCCATATCTTGACCGATAGCGCGAGCGCAGNGCNGCTTGCGCAGGGCAGCGGAAGCGCGGAATCGCAACATTTCGCGGCTTTTTGCGAGGCGGTGGAGCAAATCTATCCATGCGTGGTTGTGTTGCATGCGATGAACGAGGAAGACTTTGCGCATCTTCCGTTCTTTGCCGACCATACAAATCACCTAAGCAGCTATCGTTTGCGGCTATCAAGCGTGATTCCAAAGGGAATCGAGCGCGTGCTGTATCTCGATTCCGACATGCTCGCATGCGCCGATGTGCGNGAGCTCTTCGCGCTCGAGCTTGGCGAAAACATCGCCGCTGCCGCGAGCGATTGCATGATTGCGCGCAAAATCTTCGTTGCCAAACATGGCAAAAAATCGGCGCAAATCTCTTTGCANGGGCATGTTTATATCAACTCGGGCGTGCTGCTGCTCGACTATCCGCGCTATATCGAGGAAAACATTGANGAACAATGCTTCGCGATATTGCGCGACTACAAGACGCGCTGCCACGACCAAGACGCGCTCAACATCACATTGAAAGGCAAGATTCTCTATCTCCCTTTCGCGTGGAATTGCACATTGCATTTGCCCTACTACAACGACAACAAAGACAAGGTGCAAATCACACGCGCCGAGTATGAAAGCGCCAAACAAGCGCCAAACATTATCCACTATTCGCAATTCAAGCCGTGGAAATCGCGCTTTTTCTACGCGGACGACACAGGGCAGCCCATTGTCGCGCCCAAGCGCGAGCTTTGGTGGGAATCTGCCGCGCAAACGCCCGTGTATGGCGCGATTTTGCAACAAAGCAACGGCTTTGANNTCGAGGCGCTCGACAGGCTCAATGCCCTCGCGTATGCGCTCGACATCATGCAGCGGCGCATCGACAGGCTACGCGCGCCCTCGCGCGCGCTTTCNCAATTGTGGAAAAAANTGCGCTTTTGGAAATAGCCCATGACGTCCTACACCCTCTGCTTCACCGCCAACGAGCCCTANCTGCCCTACACATCGGTTTTGATGACGAGCATCATCAGCCACGCGCGCGCCGATTCCGCGTTTGCGCCGCTGCCATTCGCGTTTCACATCTTGACAGATTCCNTGAGCGAAGAGGGCGCGGCAAAAATGCGTGCGCTCGANGGCGCGCTGAACGAGAANTACCCTTGCAANATTTCTTTGCACACGATGAACGAGAGCGACTTCGCCAATGTCCCGCTGTTTGCCGACCACCAAAACCACCTAAGCAGCTATCGTTTGCGGCTTTCTTCNGTNATTCCGAGCGACACGGAGCGCGTGCTGTATCTCGATTCCGACATGCTCGCGTGNGCCGATNTNCGCGAGCTGTTTGGAATCNNNCTCGGCGAGCACATCGCCGCCGTTGTGCCCGANTGCTCCGTGCGCCACCAAAAATTCGTGCCCAAGCGCGGNNTNAACGCGCCCAAAATCTNNCTCAAAGACCACATCTACTTCAACAGCGGGCTTTTGCTGCTCGACTTCGCGCGCTATGTCGAGGCAAACATCGAGGAGCGCTGCTTCGCGCTGTTGCGCGACTACCAGACGCATAGGCACGACCAAGACGTGCTCAACATCGCGCTTTTTGGGCGCGTGCGCTATCTTAGCTTTGCGTGGAATTGTATGCTNAACCTCTTCCCCGAGCGCTACAACCAGCCCCCGCTGCGCTTCTTGGGCGAGAAAGGCGCGCGCGTCAATCTCACGCGCGAGGAATACGAAAGCGCCGTGCAAAGCCCCAAAATCGCGCATTTCGCGCTCAATCCGTGGGATTCAATCTATCGCAAGCTCGACTATCGATTCGCGCCAATCCCCTACCCGCACCGCGCGTTGTGGTGGGAGGCGGCGGCGCAAACGCCCGTTTTTGGCGCTGAACTCGTGGCACAGGGCAGCGACAAGCGGCGCGACATGGCAGCCTACACGGTCGCGCTTGGCGAGCGGCTGCTTGAATGCGAAAGCGCCGTTAGCGCCCTCCGTGCGCCCTTTCGCGCCTTCACCCTCTTGCGCAATCGGATTCGTACATTCATCAAGCCGCGCAACCTGCCAACGCCAAAAGCGCCGACCGCGCGCATTGCGCCGCATGATAGATTCTATACGATTGTTCTCGCTGCAAACGAGGGCTACGCGCCCTACATGGCGGTGCTGATTCANAGCATCATCACNCAAGCGCTNAACACCGACTACCCGCCGCTGCCCTTTGCGTTTCATATNCTNACAGACGGCTTTGGCGAGGAGATGACGCGGAATCTCCGCGCGTTTGAATCGGCGCAAAACGCGCGCTATCCGTGCTCGTTCTTTATCCACAAGCTCGAGGATTCCGAGTTTGCGCACCTGCCCAAACTCGCGAGTCATTCCAATCATCT
>JAAVGZ010000056.1 GCA_014799985.1 Helicobacter sp. | reverse complement strand
TTCTGCCAAATACGTTCGAATCCTACGTCTTCGACAAGGTTGATGGTCGCGAGGTTGAGGCTCTGCTCGAGCGCGGTTTTGAGCGTTACAAGCCCCTTGAACGCGTTGCTATAATTCTTGGGCTGCCAAACGCGCCTTTCGCCGTTGCTATAATATTCATACGTGCGCGCGATGTCGGCGAGCAAGTCGCTCTCGGAATAGCTATAATCAAGCGCGGCTTGGTAGATGAAGGGCTTGAAGCTGCTGCCCGGCTGGCGCTTCGCCTGCGTTACGCGGTTGAAGTTGCTCTTTTTATAATCCACGCCGCCGACCATCGCGCGAATCCTGCCGCTGCGATTCTCGAGCACGACAATCGCGCCATTGAGGCTCTCGCTGTCATAGTTGGGCTGGCGCTTGCGAATCTGCTCATAGCCATAGACGAGCGCCTCTTGCGCGGCTTCTTGATAGTCCAAATCGAGATTGAGCTTAATCACATAGCCACCCGTTTTGATGTCTTGCAACTGCGGCAGCTGGCGCAAAACCTCATTCACAACATAGGGCGCGACATTTGCGCTCAATGTGTCGTTGTGAATCTTGGGCACTTCGTCAATGCCCCTTTGGAGCTCATCGTCTGTAATCCAACCGAGCGCATACATGCGCTGCAAGATGTTGTTGGCGCGCCCAAGCGCGAAGTCGAGATTCTTCGTGGGGTCATAGAACGCCGGCGCGCGCACGAGCCCCGCGAGCAGGGCAGATTCTTTGAGCGTGAGCCTGTCTAAATCTTTGCGAAAATAGCCAAGCGCCGCCGTGCGAATGCCATAGTAGCCATGCCCGAAATAGGCGCGATTGAGATAGCGTTCGAGAATCTCCTCTTTGCTCAAAACCTGCTCGATGCGAATCGCGAGCAGTGCCTCCTTAATCTTTCTATCGAACGTGCGCTCGGGGGTCAGCACGATATTTTTAATCAGCTGCTGCGTAATCGTGCTGCCGCCCTCGAGCATCTTGCCGCTCGCAAGATTCTTGACCATTGCGCGCGAAATCGCGTCAATGTTTACGCCGGGGTGCTCGAAAAAGAGCGTGTCTTCGACAGCGGCGAGCGCCTCGATGACGCGCGCGGGGAAGTCGTCAAACGGCGCATAGAATCGGAACTCTTTGTCGTAGAGATTTGCCACAAGTCGCCCCTTGCGGTCGACAATCTGCGTTGTGAGCGGCGGGGTGTAATGTACGACTTGGTCGAGGTCGAATCGAATCGAGTTGTAGTAGTGTATCAGAATGGCGAAGATTCCAACGCCGATGAGCAGGCAAAGCACCATAAAAATCTTAAAAAGCGTTCTCACATCAATGCTCCGCAAAATTTTTGCGCAATTATAGCAGAGAGTCGCTTATGTGCCTTTTTGCTCGTGCCAAGCGAGGCGTTGATGCGCAACATCGGCTCGCTAACCGTGGGCGGGCGGATTGCGCCCACGCAAAAGCCCTCTTTGGCAAGGAATCTTTGGGCAGCGAGCGCCTCGGCGCTACTATGCAGCGGAATCGGGATAATCGGAGTATGAAATGCGCGCCCAAGCGCGTTGCCCCAAATTTTTTGGCGCTCTTGCAACCGCTTCGACAAGCGCGCGCTGTGGCGCAAGATATGGCAGAGATTCACAAACGCGAGCGCCGTGTCGAACAGCGAAAGCGCCGTGCTATAAATCAGCGGCTTGGCGCGGTTCGTGAGGAAATCGATAATGTCGCTATGCGCGAGGATATACGCGCCATAGCTCGCGTAAGATTTGCTGAATGTGCCCATCTTGATGTAGTTGGGCGCGATGGGCAGGCTGTGGTAGTCGAAATAGCCCAACAGATTCTTGCCGATTGTGCCGCTTGCGTGTGCCTCGTCGACGAGCAGCAGCGCGTTGTGCTCTGTGGCGAGCTCGGCGAACGCGCGCGGGGCAATCTCGCCGCTCATCGAGTAGACCGATTCGATGGCGATGAGCCATTGGGAATCTTTGGCGCGCGGCTCGCGCAGCAAGAGCTCGCGCAAGGAATCGGGGCGATTGTGCGCAAAGACACGCACGCGCTCACCAAGCAGACGCGCGGCGAGCTGCCCGCTGGCGTGGTAGTGGCTGTCGATGAACAGCACATCACGCGTGCGCACGAGGGATTCGAGCAGCGCGACATTGGCGAGGAATCCCGAGCCCAAAATCACGCCACGTTCGAAGCCGTTTGCCGCGCAAAGCAGCTCCTCGCATTCATGATGCAGGGCATGGTAGCCGTTTACGAGCATCGAGGCGCCGGGCGCGAAGACGCCGACAGAACAAAGCTTGGCAAACGCGCGCTGTGCCTGTTTTTTGTCGCGCCTTAGCCCCAAATAATCGTTGCTCGCAAAGTCGAGCAAGTCGGGCGAAGCCACAGAGCGTGCGCGCCACAACGAAGCCTTTTTGAGCGCACGAGTCGCGTTGTCGTAGAACAAGGCTATTCCATTGTGAGTTTGTAGCCCACACCCGAGAGGTTGCGGATAATGTTTTGGTGGGATTTTTTGCGAATCGAGTTGATGTGCATGCGCAGGGTGTCGAGCGTCATCGGCGTATCGCCCCAAATCAGGGTCTGGAACTCGTCATACGACACCACGCCGCCCTTGTATTGCAACAAAAGCGAGAGAATCTGATTCTCCTTCTTCGTCAGCACAATCGGTATGCCCTTGTAATAGAGCATCATTTCGACAGGATTGTAGCTTAGCAGCTTGCCAAGCGAAACGGTGGTTTTGGTGATTTTCTTGGGGCTGTTGGCGAGCAGAATCATGAACAGCTCATCGAGGTCAATGGGCTTTTTGAGAATCGAACACGCGCCCAAGTCGTAACTATCGGCAAAATTCTCCTCTGTGCCATAGGCTGTGATGACGATAATCGCCACGCGCGGATTCATCACGCGCACCTCTTTGATGAACTCAAGCCCGCTCATTTTGGGCAGCTCAAGGTCTGTGATGATGACATGTGGGGCTTTTTCGCGAAATATCCTAAGCGCCTTTTTGCCTTCAGATGCCGTGTAGATTGCCTTCGTATGGCGGCGAATGTTGCGTTCAATGAGGTTGCGCAGCTCTATATCGTCTTCGACAAGCAAGATTTCAGTGTCTCTAAGGTCGTCAAGAATTTCTCGTTTCATCGTTTATCCTTTATCGTGTTTTTTTCGCATTCTAAGATAAAATTACAAACAAACACTCGGGAGGTTTTTACGACTATGATTATCTCATATTTTAATAAAGAAAAAATAATAAAATCAAAAAAAACCATAAGTTTTAAAAAAATCGCAAAGAATGCAGGGCAGGAAGCTACAAGATTGTGTGAATCTAAGAATCTATCGTGCGAATTGTTTCAGCAAACTAAAACTAAACTTTTAAAAAAGAGTATAGAACTTTATTGCATTTATGAACAATTGCGGCATTTCAAGCATGACGCGCGCCAGCCCTTGAGTGTCGTTGGACTCGTTGCGCATGACTTAGAATATTGCCTCGAATATGGCGAGCTCGACACAGAATCGCTCGCCCAAAACGCGCAGAGCCTGCACAACCAAGTACAGCGGCTCGATTCCATGCTTGGCGCGATTGCGCANCAAGAGGCGCAGAGAAGCAAGGCGCNGGGGGCNCAAAGAATCGAGNTTGCGCACATCGTGCAAGCACTTGCGGACGACTTCGCCGATTCTCTTTCTGTCGAGCTCGAAGAATCGGCGCACCTCATCGGGCAGCCCGAGCTTGTCGCGTGCATCTTCTATGCGTTTTTCGAGATGTTTGGGCAAAGCGGCGCGCAGATTGCTATCGCACAAGACGGCGCGCAATTTGTGTGCGCAAACGCGCAGAATCTGCCAAGCGCGACACTGCAAACGCTNCTTGACGCACACAACAAAATGGCNCGCACGGAGGGAATCGACAGCTTTTTCGAGTTCATAACAACAGCCGATGGGGGCTCGCTCTTTTTCTCGCGCTCTTCGCGAACAANGCTTGCAAAACTCACCTAGAATCGCTAGAATCCTTGTTGCATTTCAATTTCATCATTGTGAGGATAGAAAATGGAAAACGATATAGACAGCTTCGAGACCATTCTGGGTCGCCTACACCTAGCNATTCGCAAGAACAAACTCAAAAATTCGCGCCAACGTGAAAATATTTTGAAAATCCTTTACGACCAGAAAATCCTTTACGACAAACCTGAAAGTAAGGTCGAAAAGCATCTCTCGCCCGAGGAAATCTTCGCACTTTCGCGCAAAAACGGCAAGAGCGCGAGCCTTAGCTCCATCTACCGCATTCTCGCGTTTCTCGAAAAAGAGGGCTTCGTGCTGCCGATTGAGACCGACAAGAGCGGGCGGCGCTATGAGATTGCNGGCGGCAAGCACCACGACCACCTCATCTGTACGGAATGCCACCAAATCAAAGAGTTTTGCGATGAAGAGATTGAGAGACTCCAAGAAAAAGTAACCGACAAATACGGCGCGCGGCTCGTGAGCCACGACATGCGGCTCTTTGTGATTTGCAGCGAATGCCTCAAGAAACAAAAGTGAAAAAAATCGCGATTGTCGGACGCCCCAATGTGGGCAAAAGCTCGCTATTCAATCGCCTGATAGCCTCGCGCAAAGCCATCACGTCCGATGTCGCGGGGACAACGCGCGATGTGTGCATCGCCGATTGCAAGCTCGGCGATTCCGAGTTTCTCTTGAGCGACACGGGCGGGGTCGCCGCAGAATCGCAGGGCGCAGATTCCCTGTTTGACGCTGTGGCGCAATCGGCGCGAAACGAAGCCGCAAGCGCCNATATTTTGCTGTTTGTCATCGATGGCAAATACAGCGTGCAAGATTGCGACATCGCGCTTTTTCGCGAGCTNCAAAGGCTGCACAAGCCGATGTTNCTTGTCGTAAACAAGCTCGACAACAGCAAAGAGGAGCAGAGGCTCTGGGAATACAGCGCGTTTGGAATCGAGGACATTTTTGGCATTTCTGTGGCNCACAATCGCGGCATCGCGGAGCTCGCGGACGCGATTGCTGCAAGGCTCACGCACAAAAGCCAAGCAAGCGTGCCGCAGACGCCCGATGTGGAGCTGCTCGAGGCGCTNGANGCGCAAAGCCATGATGTGGATTCTGATGATAGGGATTCTTCGGAATCTAGCGAGGGCATAAGCGCGCTCGACTTGCCCCTGCCCCCGATAAAAATCGCGATTATCGGGCGCGTGAATGTCGGCAAGAGCTCGCTGCTAAACGCACTCCTAGGGCAGCAGCGCTCGGTCGTTTCGCCCGTTGCNGGNACGACAATCGACCCTGTCGATGCGCAATGCAAATGGAAAGAGCATGATTTTTTGTTTATCGACACGGCGGGNNTANGGCGCAAGAGCAAGATTGAGGGAATCGAAAAATTCGCGCTNATGCGCACAAAAGACATGCTCGAGCAAGCCGACATCGCGCTGCTCGTGCTCGATTCGTCTGCGCCGCTTGTCGAGCTTGACGAGAAAATGGGCGCGCTCGCGCTCGAGCACAAGCTTGGCGTGATTCTGGTTTTGACAAAAACCGACATCAAGAATCAGCCCATNGAGNANNNGNAAAAAGAGATTCGCGAGCGTTTCAAATATCTCGCGTTCGCGCCCATTGTGAGCGTTTGCGCACAAAGCGGACGCAAAATCGAAGCGCTTAAAGCAAAAATTGTAGAAGTTTTTGATAATCTCTCGCGTAGGATTCCAACAGCGGTGCTGAACGATGTATTGTTGCAAGCGTGTAGCAAGCACCCGATTCCAAGCGATAGGGGCAAGCTCGTGCGCGTGTATTACGCAACGCAATACAAAAACAGCCCGCCGCACATTGCGCTGGTGATGAACCGCCCCAATGCGCTGCATTTCAGCTATAAACGTTATTTGGCAAACACCCTGCGGCAGCATTTCGCGTTTGAGGGTGTGCCGCTATTTATCGAGACAAAAAAGAAAGAAAGAGAAGCTAGACATTGAAAAACCTATTCGCTACCCTTGTGCTTGGCAGCATTGTCGCCGGGATTGTGTATGTGGGCTATCTGTTGGTCTATAATGTCAGCTTTTCGATGTCGCCCAAAGATTTCGAAAAAGAGCTCAACACCCACTTCCGCGCGCTGCTCGCCGAGTTTGACGACCGCATGTATTATGGCGGGCTACAAATCTTGAGCGCCGAGCCCTTCGAGTGTAGCGAGTTTCTTAGCTGCACGAGCAGCGAGATTGCGCTGGGTTGGTACGACACACCCGAGCTCAAAATTTTATTTTTAAATAATCAAATCTTCGTGAATGACTTGGGCGATTCGCGCCTAAGCCTGCGCTTTGCAACGAGCCTTAGCCCACAAATCGAGGTGCGCAACCTAAGCGCGGCGCAACGCGAGGAAATCGCGCTCATTCGCTCGATTCTGCCCACGCAAATCACATGCGATTTCAGCACCCACACATACGGCGCACAGAGCAGAATCGAGAAAGACGGCAGCTGCGAAATCGCCACACCTTCGGCTTTTTATCACATCGCACTCGACATGAGCAGCAGCAACCCCGTCTTTGCGCAAGCAAATGTCCCGCTGATTCTGCACAACCACAAGGCAAAGGAGAAGGTCTATCAGTTCGCGCTCTCGATTCATTCCGCCTCGCTGCACATCACATCAAATGGCTTGAACGACAGAATCTTCGAGCTCTTTAGCCACAGCAAGCTGGGCAAGATGCTCTCGCGTGAGGCGTATGAGAGCGCGTATCCTACGGCGATTCCGCTTGCGTTGCAATCGCTCGCCACATCGGATTCTAAAGACATCTTGGACAAACTCGCGAGCGCTGTGGTGCAGATTCTGCGCGGCGAAAACAAGAATCTCTCGCTCTCAATGCGACAAAAAGACAGGGGGTTTTTCTTCGGCGAAGCCGAGATTGAGGAGTTTGGCTATCTTTTCACCGAGAATCCCAAGCAGCTCGTGCGCCAAATCGTGCAAAACTATGATGTCAAAGTCGAATCTTATTAACAAAGGATAAAAATGAACAAAAGCATTTTGGCGATTATCGCCTTGGTGTTGATTGGAGGGATTGCGTTTTTTGCGACATCTTCAAAGAACAAAAACACAAACAGCGCGCCGCTTGTCAGCGCGCAAGAGTTGCAAGACGCGCTGAATAGGCAGCTTGAGGCAATCATTCCGCAAGGGCATGAGCTGCGGCTTAGCGGCAGCTTCGCATGCGACAAGAAGCTCGTTTGCAAGGCACAAAAAATCGCCGTCATCGACACAATGAGCGATAGCGAGCTCGCATCGTTACAGAATCTCACTCTTGGCTACGACATCACACACAAGAGCTACGATTCGACAATGAGCGGTGACATCGGCTATGGGCAGGCGCTGCTCGAGCAAGTCGAGTTTGGCAACCCCGGGCTCATCGAGGCGCTCACGCCGCTTTTGCCCAACAAATTCTCATGCAACACGAGCGGCACGCTCGATTCAGAGCTTGGAATCGAGACAAGCTGGGGCGATTGCACCATCGTTTCGCCAAGCGCCGATTGGAAGATTGCGGGCAACATGGACATCGGATTCGACTTGTTCAAGAACATCACAATGCCCGAGCTCATTCTCGACAAAGACGGCAAACTCAACAACTTTGGCGAGCTCACAGAGGACAACATCGATTCGTTCCGCTTCGGGCTGCGCAAGGCAACGCTTACGCTCACATCGCGCAACTTTTCGGACGCACTCTTCGAGGCGATTCGGCTCAAAGAGCCCAACCTCGCGCGCAACGAGCTCGCGCTTGGCGTCGACATGGCGATTGCCATGGGAATCATGGCGATGCGCGCAAACGAGATAGACGAGGAGGACACGCGCACGAGCGAGCAATTTGCGCAAGCGCTCGAGAATCTCCAAGTCGGGCTAAGGCGGCTGCTCGCGAGCAATTCCGACATCACGAACATCAGCATCAGCCTGCAAGCCAAAGAGCCGCAAAAGATTATGCTCTATTCTCCCGCAATGCTCGAGATGGGCAGCGTGTTTGAGTTTTTGCGGCACTACAACCTCGAAAGCAGCCACAAATAGGCGCGCGCAATGGACATCGCGACACTCTTGCAGCAGCTCGTGAATGCCGTGAGTCTCGGGAGCATGTATGCGCTCATCGCGATTGGCTACACGATGGTGTATGGAATCTTGCGGCTCATCAACTTCGCGCATGCCGACATCATGATGGTCGGCGCGTTTCTGTGCTTCTTTGGTTTGCAGCTTGGGCTGCCGTTTTGGCTCGCCTGCGTGCTCGCTGTCGCGCTGTGCGCCGTGCTTGGCATGGCAATCGATAGAATCGCCTACCGCCCGTTGCGCTTTGCGCCGCGCATTTCGATGTTGATTACCGCCATCGGCGTGAGCTTCTTGCTCGAGAACAGCTTCAATGTCTTCTTTGGCAGCGGCGCGCAGAGCTTCAGCGCCCCCGCCATTTTCACGCATATCTTTCATTTTGGCGATGTGCATATCAGCTTTGGCACAATCTTTATCCCCATTCTCACGCTGTTCTTGCTGACCGCGCTTCTCTTGCTGCTCTACAAAACCAAGCAAGGAATCGCCATTCGCGCCGTGGCGTTCGATGTCCGCGCTGTCGCGCTCATGGGCATCGACCCCAACAAAATCATCGCGCTTGTGTTCGCGATTGGCAGCGCGCTTGGCGCTGTGGGCGGCATTTGCTATGCCATCTCCTACCCCACAATCGAGCCGCTCATGGGCGTGATGGTCGGGCTCAAAGCCTTCGCCGCAGCCGTCTTGGGAGGCATCGGCAGCATCGCTGGCGCCGTGCTCGGCGGGCTTTTGCTGGGCTTTAGCGAAGTCTTTGGAATCGTGCTATTCCCGAGCCTTAGCGGCTACCAAGACGCGTTTGCGTTTTTGTTTTTGATTGTCATCTTGCTCGTGCGCCCTGTCGGGATTTTGGGCGACATTCGGCTTGAGCGGAGTCGATTCTAAAGCAGAAACAAAGAGATGCAACGCTGACGCTCAACATGACAATGAATATTTTTTGCATGCGCTATTTTTGTCATTGCGAGCGTAAGCGAAGCAATCAACCGTGTTGGGATTCTCTTTGGGATTCCTTGCTCGCTGATTGCCGCGCATCCTAACGGACGCTCGCAATGACACAATGAGTGCGACTAAAGTCGCACCTCCGAATCGCTAGAAAAAGCGCACGCAAAGCTATGGCGAAGCCATAGCACAGCGCCGCTTTGGATTCTGCTATCTTTGATT
>JAAVGZ010000055.1 GCA_014799985.1 Helicobacter sp. | reverse complement strand
CTGTTGATTGCTTCGGCTACCGCCTCGCAATGACAATAGAATCCTACAAAATCCCACTATCTGTCATTGCGAGAGGCGTTAGCCTCGTGGCAATCAAACGTGTTGAGCATTCATAGATGTTTGATTGCTTCGCTATGCTCGCAATGACACAAAATAGCGCATGCAAAATTTTCCATTGTCATTGCGAGCGAGTGTAACGAGCGCGGCAACCAACCGTGTATGAAGCTAGAATCATGAAAGATTCCATGCCATTTGATTGCTTCGGCTATCGCCTCGCAATGACATAATTAACCGCATCGAGTCTTCAACACGTTCGATTNCCACGAGGCTAGCGCCCCTCGCAATGACGCAAGCCAGAATCGCTGCGCAAGCTCGNAACAACTCAAAACAACAGCAGAAGCGCGCGCTGTCGCACAAGAGCAGCGCCTCATCGCGCAAGATNGCTGCAATTTCTCGCCCCAAAAGTCAAAAAATGGAGTATAATACGCATGGTGTTTCTTAATGAATCTTCATTATTAAGAACTCCTTTTGATTAGTATCCCCGCAGCCCGCGAGGGCAGCGGGTGTNGTGATACACAACCCAAATCTGCCACCCTAAGCCGATTGCAACACAAAGGATTCCTCATGTCATTACTCTCCACCACCGTAACCTTTGCCGACAACAACACAGCGCAGAGCCTCTATGCCGCAGGCAAATACCAAGAAGCGCTCGCCGAATACAACAAACTCATCGCGAGCAATCCCGTTGCAACGAACTATCTCGGCTTGGCGATGACCTACAAAAANCTCAACCACACAATCCACGCCATCAATGCGCTCCAAGAAGCCATGCGCATCGACCCGCAAAACATCGAAGCCCCAGCCTTGCTCGTGCAGACCTACATGGGCATGCACAATTTCACCTCCGCCAAGGCGATTGTCGAGCCGCTCTATGAAGCGCATAAAAACAACATCAATATCGCCGCGCTCTATATGAACTTTCTCATCGGCATTGGCGACTACAAAACGGGACACACGCTCATCGATTTCTTGCTCGCCAACAGCAGCCACGCGGGCATTCTCAACAANGCCGGGCTGATTGAAATCGAGCTTGGCAACATGACAAAGGCGCTCGAATATTTTCGGCGCGGATTCCGCACCATCATCTCGCAGCCGCTGCCNCCCGCCGCGCCNAAGTTGCAGGATTTTATGGACCCAGAAACGGGCAAAAGGGGGCTGCTCGCGATTAAAAATGTGCTCGATGAGCTCGGTGTGCCGTTTATGCTCGTTGCGGGGACAATACTNGGAATCTACCGCGATGGCGATTTGCTGCCNCANGANAAAGACGTCGACCTCGGGCTTCCGTGGGGGATTCCNCGCGCCGAGCTCATTCACACCGTCTGCAAATACAACTTTGCCTGCAACTACACCGAGGAGGACATCAACGGCGAAAAAGGGCAATGGAACATCAGCGTTGTGCATATCCCCACAGGCACGACCATCGACTTTTTCTTTCTAAAGCCCGAAGGCGATGTGATTGTGGGCGGAATCCACAAAAACGGCAAGACGCTCTACACAAGGCAGACCAACACGGGGCGCATGCAGATTGAGTATGCGGGCAAGACATTTTGGACATTTGGCAAGCTCGATGATTGCCTTTGCGAGCTCTATGGCGCGGGTTGGCGNACGCCACAGGCGAACTACAACACATTGATTCTCTCCGAAACCGTCTATGACCCNGATGGAGTGGGAATNGCGCTGTGCTACAACCATTGTTTGGGCGCGCTTTGCGAGGCGTACTATAAAAAGGGNCATGGCTATGCGTTGCAGCTTCTAAGCGTCATCGATGACCCGCTTTTGCAAGAAGTCAGGGAATATCTCGAGAAAAACCTCAACGANGAGTGGTATCCACCCATTCCCTTGCGCGCAAAGCGCAGAAGCTTGCATGAATTTGGAATCCAAGATTGAGTTTAGCGCATGCGTATATATAAATTGATTCTATGTGGCTAAAGTTTGTTGATATTTGCGCCAAAAGTCTTGACAAATGACGAAAAATNTGCTATGATTGCGCATTCAAAAATAGAACGTTAGCGGCAGCCGCGCTTTGTGCGCGTTGTGGCACGTTCTATTTTTGGTATATTTACTTTAGTTCGGAGGAATCATGGAATTTAAACCACTTGGAGAACGAGTGCTTGTCCAAAGGCTCGAAGAAGATACAAGGACAGCTTCTGGAATCATCATTCCCGACAATGCGAAAGAAAAGCCNTTGCTTGGCATTGTCAAGGCTGTTAGCAAAGAGGTCAAATCGCTCGAAGAAGGCGACCAAGTCGCGTTTGCCAAATATGGCGGAACAGAAATCAAGCTCGATGGTGTCGAATATTTGATTCTTAAACTCGAGGATATTTTGGGCGTTTTCACATCTGGTACAACAAAAACAAGGGAGAAAAAATAAATGGCAACCAAAGAGATTCATTTTTCAGACAACGCACGCAACAAACTCTATGAAGGCGTGAAGCAGCTCGCAGACGCTGTGAAAGTAACGATGGGACCACGTGGGCGCAATGTGCTCATTCAAAAATCGTATGGCGCACCCGCAATCACCAAAGANGGCGTTTCTGTCGCCAAAGAAATCGAGCTTGCCGATGCGTTGCAAAACATGGGCGCGCAGCTCGTGAAAGAAGTCGCGAGCAAGACAGCAGACGCAGCAGGAGACGGCACAACGACAGCCACCGTGCTCGCATATAGCATCTTCAAAGAGGGCTTGCGCAACATCACAGCAGGCGCGAACCCCATCGAGGTCAAGCGCGGCATGGACAAGGCATCTGATGCGATTATCGCCGAGCTCAAGAAAATCAGCAAAAAAATCAGCGGCAACGAGGAAATCGCCCAAGTCGCGAGCATTTCGGCAAACTCTGACAACGAAATCGGCAAGCTGATTGCGGACGCGATGGACAAAGTCGGCAAAGACGGCGTGATTACCGTCGAGGAAGCAAAGGGAATCAACAACGAGCTTAGCGTTGTCGAGGGCATGCAGTTCGACCGCGGCTATTTGAGCCCCTATTTTGTAACCAACAGCGACAAAATGGAAACCGTGCTCGAAAACGCGTATTTGTTGATTACTGATAAAAAAATCACATCGATGAAAGACATTCTGCCCTTGCTCGAATCAACCATGAAAAGCGGCAAGCCATTGCTCATTGTCGCCGAAGACATCGAGGGCGAGGCGCTTACGACACTCGTTGTCAATAAATTGCGCGGCGTGTTGAATGTCGCCGCTGTCAAAGCGCCCGGCTTTGGCGACCGCCGCAAGGAGATGTTGCGCGACATCGCGACACTCACTGGCGGCGAGGTGATTAGCGAAGAAGTGGGCAAGACGCTCGAGGGCGCGAACCTCGATGATTTGGGGCAGGCAGCGCGCATCGTGATTGACAAAGACAACACAACGGTTGTTGACGGCAAGGGCGAGAAAAAGGCTGTCGAGGAGCGCGTTGCGCAGATTCGCAAGCAAATCGAGGTAACGACAAGCGACTATGACAAAGAAAAACTTCAGGAACGACTCGCGAAGCTTAGCGGCGGCGTTGCGGTGATTAAGGTTGGCGCGGCGAGCGAGGTTGAGATGAAAGAGAAAAAAGACCGTGTCGATGACGCGCTAAGCGCGACAAAGGCTGCCGTTGAAGAGGGAATCATCATCGGCGGGGGCGCGGCGCTCGTTCGTGCTGCTGCTGAAGTGAATCTGAATCTTCATGGCGATGAGAAAATCGGCTATGAAATCATCAAACGTGCGATTTCTGCCCCGCTCAAGCAGATTGCGCAAAACGCAGGCTTTGACGCAGGCGTTGTCGCCAACGAAGTCGAGAAAAACAGCGACAAACATTATGGCTTCAACGCCGCGAAAGGCGAGTATGTCGATATGTTCAAAGCTGGAATCATCGACCCGCTCAAGGTTGCGCGCATCGCGTTGCAAAATGCCGTTTCTGTCGCGAGCTTGTTGCTCACAACCGAAGCGACCGTGAGCGAGATTAAAGAAGAAAAACCCGCAATGCCCGACATGAGCGGCATGGGTGGAATGGGCGGCATGGGCGGCATGATGTAGCCCACGCGGAGATGACGAAGATTCTCGTGCGTTTGCCGACATGGCTTGGCGATGCCGTCATGGCTTCGCCATTTCTCGCAACATTGCGTGCGCGTTTCGCGGACGCGCAATTTTGCTTCGTGGGCTCGAGCGTTGCCATCGCGCTCTTTGCCCGCGACTTTCCACATGCACGTTTCGTGCTCGACAACACCAAACAACAAAAGGTGCGGCTGCTCGGCATTGCGAACCTCGCAAAAGAGCTCGGCAGTTTCGACATCGCCTTCACGCTCCAAAACAACTTCCTCTCTGCCCTGTTGCTGTTCCTCACGCGCTCACCCGTGCGCATTGGCTATGCCAACGAAATGCGCTCATTTTTGCTTACCGATTCGCTGCCCAAACAAAAGAATCTGCACCAAGCGCAACGTTATTACGAGCTCCTGCGCCCGCTAGGCATTTCTGGCGAAGCGCCCACGCTCGCGCTTTTTGCGCAAAGAGATGGCGCGCCGCATGCACGCAAACGCGTTGGAATCAACACCGGCGGCGCGTTTGGCAGCGCCAAAAGGTGGGGCAAGCAGCAGTTTGTCGCCACAGCGCAGGCGCTGCTCGCTTCTGGCTGCGAGGTGATTCTGCTTGGCGGCGCGGACGATGTCGCGACAAATGCCGCGATTGAATCCGAGCTTGGGCATGCGAATTTGCGCAACCTCACGGGCAAGACGAGCATTGAGCAGCTCATCGACACCATCGCGGGGCTTGATTTGTTCATCACCAACGACAGCGGACCCATGCACATCGCCGCGGCGCTGCAGATTCCGCTCATCGCGCTCTTTGGTCCCACAGACTACCGCGAAACCTCGCCTTGGAAGGCGCAAAATGCGTTTTTGCTCTCACTAAATCTCCCTTGTGCGCCGTGCAAGAAGCGCACATGCCCGCTCGGACACCATGCATGCATGGAAAACCTGCAGGCAAACGAGGTGCTCGCGCATGCCTCGCAAATCTTAGATTTGTTTTAGAATCTTTATGCTATAATCAGCTTTCCTATATTTTGACTTTTCAAGGAGACATCATGATGAAAAAAGCGCTACTCGCTGCGGCGATTCTCGGGCTTTTGGGCACGCACAACCTTGCTGCGCGCCAAAACACAAACACTGGTTGCGGGCTTGGCTCGTATCTTATCGACAAACAAGGGCTTGTTTGGAATATTTTGCAGGTAACAACAAACTCCATTTTGTGGAATCAGACCTTTGGTATCAGCTCGGGGACTTTGGGCTGCAAATGGGAAGGAATCGCGCTTGATGAGCGCACACAAGAGTTTGTGGCAGCAAACATGGACACGCTTAGCAAAGAGATTGCGCAAGGCAGGGGCGAAACGCTCGATACATTTGTCGAGCTTTTGGGTGTGAGCGACAAAGAGGGATTCAAGCTTGCGATGCAAGAAAACTATCACCGCCTCTACCCCACCAAAGACGCGCAAAGCCTCGATGTGATGCAGACTGCTGTAACATTGTAGAATGCGGCTTTTTGGAGACGCGAATCGCGCATGTGTGCGGCTAGGAATTGCGCCTCTGTTTGTTGTGTTGCGCTACGCTCAATATGACAATGGACATTTTTGTATGCCATTTCTTGTCATTGCGAGCGTAAGCGTTGCAATCAACCGTCTATGAATGCTCAACACGGTTGCTTGCCACGAGGCTAGCGCCTCTCGCAATGACAGATAGGTAGAATCTTTCGAGATTCCAAGCATAGAGATGTTTCGCTTCGCTCAACATGACAACCTACCCCCTTACCCCCTCCGCAAGGGAGGGGGGGCAGAATCCCCAGAAAAAGCGCGCGCAAAGCTATGGCGAAGCCACAGCACAGCGCCGCTTTGAAGATTGCAATTTTTGATTCTCCATTGCTCAT
>JAAVGZ010000089.1 GCA_014799985.1 Helicobacter sp. | reverse complement strand
CTATCCCCCTTTGACCCCCAACCCCTGCACGCTCTTCTTCTTGGCTAGTCAGACAAAATCCAAAGCGGCGCTGTGCTATGGCTTCGCCATAGCTTTGCGCGCGCTTTTTCTAGTGATTCTTTGCTCGTTGATTGCTTCGGCTATCGCCTCGCAATGACNNANNNNTGCNCNTACANANNTATCTANNGTCANNGNGAGCGANTGTNNNGNGCNTGGCAATCANCGAGCAAGGAATCCCGATACGGTTGATTNNCACGAGGCTAGTGCTTCTCGCAATTAAACAGGAATCGCGCACCGAAGGCGCAATCNNAAATCCATCAACAAAACATAAAAAATAGCAAATCAAACAATTAAAAACAACACNGAAATCATCGTGTTTTCTCGCATGATTCGCGCCTCGAGNCGATAATGATGATGCGGCANCGGGCTTGCGTNAATCTGAATCGTGTAATCNCCAAAAACTTCTGCTGCGGGGAGCGTGAGCGCGCCGCTTGTGTCGAACGCAATCGCGACTTGTTGCAGCANCGATTCGGCGCGCATCGTTACGAGCTGCGGCGCTGTGGGCAAAATCGCGATTTGTGTCGTGGCGCTATGNACCTGATAGGCNACAAAGCTAAGAATGAGCAGCGCCAAGAGCACCTCGAGCAGGCTAAAAGCCCGCAAACCACGTTTTTGACCTCGCAATGTCTCCAATCCTTTGCGCACCAATTGCTGTATAATACGAGCATGATTTTACGATAATAAAGGAAACATGATGTATTATGTGTTGGCTTTGTGTATGGGGCTTGGGGTCGCGTTACAAGCGCCCATCAATGCGGCGCTCGGGCGCTCGCTCGAGACTTCCCCGCTCGTTGCGGCGTTTATCTCTTTTTTCATCGGCACGTTCTGCCTTTTTGTGGTCGCTTGCGGCAGCGGGGCTCTACATCTCGGCATTTTGCAGGCTCTGGGCACGCAAAGTTGGTGGAAGTTTTTGGGCGGCGTCTTGGGCGCGTTTTTTGTGTTTGGCACAACCCTGCTCGCGCCCAAAATCGGGCTGCTCAACATGTTCTTGCTCGTGCTGTTTGGGCAGCTCATCACAAGCTTTCTGCTCGACACAATCGGCGCTTTTGGGCTCGAAGCCAAGCCGATTTTATGGAACAAAATCATCGGGCTTGGAATCATACTCGCTGGGCTCTTTGTGTTTTTCTATCGCGAGATTCGGGGCTAGGGGTCTTGAAACAAAGATTCTACCAATTATAGAATCTTTACCAAAACAAGCCCCACGCCCCCAAGCCCCCATTTTCCGTCTCTCTACGAACTCGATTGGCAATAGGAACGCTATTTGCTGCCATACTCATAGAAGGCGGCGGGCGCGAGCCTACCGCAAAATAGAGCTGATAGAGGACACAACCATGACATTCACTCTGACAAAACATCAATGCGGCTATCCCAAAAGATATGGCTTCATCGCCTATTACTATGCCGATTATCGCTTGCAACTTACGAAACACGAGGAGATGGGCAAAAGGCTTGATATTGGCGCGGGCAAAAGTCTGAATGATTTCAAGGCTTTTATGAAATTATCTAAGACGTTAGAGAACGAACTCTACCTTAGAATCGAAATGGATTATCGCACCAACCGCTTCACGCAGCGGCTTGTGAATAAAAATGGGCAATCAATCCGACCTAATGATTTTACGGAACGATTGATGAGTTTTATCCGCACATATTATGTCCGCAAATTTTGCGATGACAAAGAACGTTATTTGCGATTCTACAAATAGCCCAAGAAACGAGCAATGCTAAAAAATAGCATGTTTTTTGGGCATGTGCTGGCGCTTTTTACGATGCTTATTTGGGCGAGCACTTTCAGCTCGACCAAAACTTTGCTCCATGATTTTTATGCAACAGAAATCTTGCTTTTTCGCTTTATTATTGCTTACGTAGCTCTTTTTCTCTTGCATTTTAGGGGCGTTGGTTTTAAGGGTTATAAGGTCGAGATTCTGTTTGTCCTAAGCGGGCTAAGCGGCGTTTGCTTTTATTTCTTGCTCGAAAACGTTGCGCTCTATTACACAACGGCTTCAAACGCCGCCTTGCTTGTAACCATCAGCCCGCTTTTTGTCGCGATTCTCTCGCGCATTTTCTCGGGCAAGCGGCTCAAAAGGCACTTTTTCATCGGCTTTGTCGTGGCGTTTGTCGGCGTGGCGCTCGTTGTGTCGCGCGGCGAGCTGTCGTTCTCCGTTTCTCCTTTGGGCGACATCATCTGCCTTGCTGCGGGAATCATGTGGTCGTTCTATACGCTTCTTTTAGAACGGCTCTTTTTGCATTGCAAAGGCGAAAACCCCCTCGCAATCACGCGCAAAATCTTTTTTTATGGAATCCTTTGCATTCTGCCTTTTAGCATTGGTGTTTGGAATGTCTATGGAATCGAAGATTTTTGGACTCGCTTCGGAGATTCTGTGAATGTTCTCAATCTGCTTTTCTTGGGGCTGATTGCCTCCGCGCTTTGCTATGTTACATATAATGCATGCATTCATCTTCTAGGCACAATCAAGGCAAGCGCCTATATTTATAGCATACCCCTATTTGGCGTGATTGTCGCGACATTGACATTAGGAGAAAGCATCACTTTCGCAACAATCCTCGGCGGAATCGCCGTGCTTTTGGGGCTTTTTCTAAGCCAGAAATAGCACGGGTTATTCCGGCGGATTCTTGAGCTGCACAATCACAGCGGCAATCACGAAGCCGCCATCATGCGAAATCGAGAGGCTATGCCCCTCGATTCCAAAGCGTTGCACGAGCTCGGGGGCAAAGTTGAGCGAGGGCTGCCCGCGCTCGTCATGCATGAGCATAATATCGACAAAGCTGCATTGCGCGCCAATCCCGCAACCAAGCGCCTTGCTCAACGCCTCTTTGGCAGCCCAAGCAGAGGCGATGCGTTGCACATTGTTCGCATAGAGCGAAATCTCATGCTTGGTCAGGAAACGTTCGAGCGCACGCGTGTGCCACCGAGCAACAAAAGTCTCTACTCGATTGATAGAGACAATATCAATGCCGAGCGCCGTCACTGGATTGCAAAATCTGTGAAAAAGAGATTGACGATTTTGCCATCGACAAGCGACTCGTTAATCCTCTCCACAAGCTCATTCTTGAGATTCTCCTTGCCTTTTGCTGTCGAAATCTCCTCGAATGTTTTTGATGACAAAACGCTAATCATCGTGTCGCGGATAGCGGGCTTTTTGGTGTCAAGCTCGACCATCAAATTGTCAGAACTCAACTCCGCGTTGATAGTCGTCTTGAGATAGCGCCGCCCGCTTTGCGAGGCGAGATTCACGATGATTTGGTCGAACGCATAGGTGGGTCCGATGCTCAAATAGGTCTGCCCACCCGAGCGCATATTGAGCGCGGGGTTGCCGCCGCTTGCTGCGGGCGCTCCGCCTGCTGCTTGGGGTGGGGGCTCGTCCCCGCCGCTCATGAGCAAGATTGCAACAACCACACCAATGATGAGCAACAATCCAACAACGGCAGCGATGATGATAATCAGCATCTTGTTGCCGCCACCACCTCCGCCGCCGCCTGCGTCATTTTTCTCGTCAGCCATTTTTGCTCCTTTTTGTCAGCATTATATCAAAACCAATGTCCATGTTTAGGCAATCGGGCTATCGGTTGGCACATTGGGATTCACGCCGAGCGCATCGATTTGCTGCTCTTCGAGCTCGTTGTTGCCGCTATCGCCATTGCCGCCGCTGCCAAAGTTCCAATTTGTGCCGCCGTTGTCGTTCTCTTCGGTGTTGCCGTTGTTGCCGTCATTAGAATCGTCAGGATTCTGCGAATCGCCGCCGGCATTGTCTGGAGGCGTTGTGCCGCTGTCGCTGTCGTTGCCATCGCCCTTGCCGAGCTTGCCAATCTCTTCTTGCACCGTGCCAAGCGCGGTTGCGAGGTTGCTCGTGGTGATGTCGGTGAGCCCTTTGCCAAACGTAATCGAATCGCTGCTGCTATCGGGAATCTCGTCTTTGAGGGTGTTTGAGGCATAGATTCCAAGCGCAAATTTGACATCAAACAGCGCAACGGCTTGCTTCTCTGCCGCGTTGCCCGCAATCGTGCCATCGCGATACAAATCGATGGTGTGCAAGAAATTGACCAAGAAGTCTGCCCTGCTCCATGAGTTCGCGCTCACTTGGTCTTCCCACCATTGCATTCCCTCGGGGTCATCGGCGGGCAATTTGCCAAGAGCGTTTTTGTAAGCCATTTGGATAAAATCTTTTGTCCCCTGCCCGCTTTGTGCGGCTGCCTTTTCGCTCAAAAAGGATTCGACTAGCGCGGGGTTATAGTCGCCCTTTTGTGTCCAATACGCCATTGTAGGTGCGTCCACCACGCGGTTTAAGACCGTGATAAAGAGTTGAGAAATCTGCTGAATTGTTGCCATTTGGGCTCCCTTGTGTTTTGCGTTATAATTCCGTGTGCATTATATAGGATTTTGCTTAAAAAGCCCCTGAAATTTCTAAAGGCAATTTTTATTTTCAAAGGTTTCCATGCGCCTGCTTCTCAATCTCTCGCTACTCTCCGCCCCACTGACGGGAATCGGGCAATACACCGCGCGCCTGCTGCCCCATTTGCTCGATGATTCGCGCGTGTCGCTGTGCGGTTTTGGGCGCATGGGCTGGGTTTTTTCCAAAGAGCAAATCCGCGCCCTGCTCGAAGCGCCATCTAGCGCACCAACGCTCATCAAAAGCCTGCGCCCGTATGATTTGTGCGCGCTACGCTTTGCGTATTTTGAGCTGCGCAAGATGTGGCTCTCGCTCCACAAGCCGCGCGATTACGAGACATGGCACTATTGGGAGGGCGGATTCTTGCCCATGCTCGCGCGCCCGAAGCTCATCACAATCCACGACCTCTCGCATGTGCGCTATCCCGAGTTTCACCCACGCGCGCGCGTGCAGCTGCTGCGCCACTACCTGCCAAGCGCGATGGCGCAAAGCCGCGCGATTCTCACGGTGTCTGACTTCTCAAAGTCTGAAATCATCGAGATTTTCAAGATTCCAAGCGAGAGAATCCACGTCCTCCCACCCTCGATTCTGCCGAGCTTCTGCCCCAAAAGCGAGCAGGAATGCGCGCCGCTTCTGCAAGCGCACAACCTCAACTACAACGGCTATCTGTTGAGCGTTGCGACACTCGAGCCGCGCAAGAATCTCGAGCGCCTGCTCGATGCCTACACGCTGCTAAGCCCCGCAACGCAAAAAGCCTATCCGCTCGCGCTCATCGGCGCTTCTGGCTGGCTCAACCACGCGCTTAGCGCAAAAATCATGCAGCTTGCGCAAACGGGCAACGTGCGCCTTTTGGGCTACATCGACAGCACGCAGCTGCCGTTTTTGTATGCGGGCGCGCGCGCGTTCGCCTACCCTTCGGTGTATGAAGGCTATGGCATGCCGATTGCCGAGGCGCTTTGCTGTGGGATTCCGAGCGTTGTGGCAGATTGCGGCGCAATGCGCCAAACGGCGGGCAAGCATGCGATTGTGGCTGATGTTTTCTCGGTTGCAAGCATCGCAAAAGCCCTGCAACGCGCGCTCGAATCGCCGCGACTTGATAATCGCGACATGGAATCTGTCGTGTTTCCTAAAGACGCGGCGCAAAGATTGCTTAAGATTTTGGAATCGCTCTAAGGCGATAGCGCTCAATCGGGCGCTCAATCGCCACGATTCCAAGCAGCGCNAGCGCGATGGCGAGGGCAGCCACCGCGCCGACATANCCCACGCTCGCCGCCTTTGGAATCCCGCACACATGCAGAATCCACATCGCGGGCGTGTGCGTCAGAAAAATGCCATACGACAGCGCGCCCAAGAGCTTGTTGGCGCGCCAATGGCGATGTCCAAACAGCATGATGAGCCACGGGGCGAGCGCGAGCCCAAGCAGCACCTCGCGCGCGTAGGGCAAAAAGACAACGCCAAATAGCTTGCCGATTCCAAACAGCGCGAGCGCAACGCACGACACGGCAAGCGCGAAAGCCGTTGTCGCATTGCCCTTCAAGCGCCTCTGCCAGCTGCCAAGCGCGAACACGAAAAAAATGCCCGCAAGCAGGCGATAGCCGTAAATATCGGTGTCGATGATTCCAAAAATGGCGCAAAGAAACACGGCAAACGAGAGCGCGGCAGCAACGCGCAAGAAGGGCGGACACAAAAAGCCAAGCAGCAGCACGAGATATGCCTGAATCTCCGCGCCAAGCGACCAAGTCAGATGATTGAGCTCGGGCTCGAAGCCGCGTTGCAAAATCCCAAAATCAAAAAACATAAAATAATTGAGCGGAATCACGAGCAGATGCGCCGCGACATTGAATGGCGTGAAATGCGGCGCATAGTAATCAAAAAGCAGCACAAAGCCGCTGCACAGCGCAAACGCATAGAGATAGAGCGGGTAGATTCGCAACAACCTATCGCACAAAAGCGCACGCACGCGGTGCGCGTTGGAGGCGAAGACATCGAAATACAGATGTGCCATCACGAACCCGGCGAGCATNTAGAACACAACGACAGCCACAACGCCGATTTCGAACGAAAGCAGCGGCGTATGCGAGACGAGCACGCAAAGGGCGAGGACGAAGCGCAGGAGTCCCATTAGAATTTCACATGCNGCCAAAGGCTTTGGCGCACGAGATTCTGCGCGCAAGCGCCGAGAGTCTCGCGCTCACTTCTGGGCTGCAAGCTCGTCAGCGCACGTGCGAGATTGCGCGCAAACTCCGCGCCGCCCACCTCGCCTTCACATGCCCGCACAGCCCCGCTTTGCGCCCATGCCAAAAAGTTCGGACGCTGGTTGTCGGCGATGCAGCAAGCGATTGTCGGCGTGCCGCAAAAGGCGAGCTCGGCGAGCGTCCCACCCGCTGCGCTNANNGCGAGGCATGAGGATTCCATGAGCTTGCGGATTGCATCTCCGCTCGGGTTGGTCGCGGGGTCGATTCGGACAATCCGCACATCTTGCCGCACATCATTAAGCGCCTCGCGCACGAGCGATTCGACAATCTCGAAACAACGTTTCGCGAGTTCGCTCGCGCCAAATGTGAGCAGAATCTGCTCGATGTGCTCACTATGGAATCGCGCGGGCACGGGCGCGCAAAAGGGCGCGCGCAACAGCGCATAGCCGATTCCGAGCCAAAGCCTGTGCTGCGGNTAGGTCTCTTTGTAGGGCAGGCGCAGCGAAGCCATGTTGGGGTTGAGAATCGTTGCGCGCGGATAGGGCAGACGCAGTGTGTCGTCAAGAAAAATGGCTCGCGTGTGGCGCGCGAGAGCCTCGTAGGCTTGCAGCGGTTGCAGGTAGGAATCGAGCACGCCGATGTCGTAGGATTCGAGCATTGCTTCATCATCGAGCGGGCTTTGGTTGCAGACAAGGTTTGTCGCGANATTGTGGCTTTGCAGAATCTCGCACAGCGCCTCGCAGCGGCGCAAATGCCCAAGCCCAACATTTGGCGAAGATTCGGTAAAAACAATCGCTCGCAATCGCTACTCTTCGTTGCAGATTTCTCCGCGCANAANGGCTTGGATTGTCTTAAAACTCACGAGCAAAACAATCGAAGTCGTCAAGACAATGGCGAGATAGCCCATGAGGCAAAACATGGGATATTGCGTTTTTTCATAAGCCGTGATGAGCGCGAGCGTNAGCGCGGCAAATGGAAAGGTAAATGCCCACCACGAAATGAAAAATTTGATTTTATAAAAATTGCGCGCGAGTGCAAAGAGGAGGATTGCAAAAATAATGGCGACATTTAAGAGGATTGTGGCAAAATCATCAAAACTTCCGCCGTTGATTCTAAGATAGCTCAACATCGCCACAGCAGGAGGAGCGATAAAAATGGCAAGTGTGGGCAGAAACTTTTGGGGCAGCATGCCATGAAAAATAATCCGATTGAACAAAATNGCCGTTAGGATAATCCAGAAAAAAATCCCCAACGAAAAGAAAAACATGAGAGTATAATAATCGCTAAAATCCGCCCCAGCGGTTGGGACGAGGAGATTGCCCACAACGGGGATAAACCAAGCGGGGTTGGAATGCGCCATTTCGATATTGCGATTGAGCCAATATGTAATGGCATAGAACGCGATAAAGGTTTGGAATCCTGCGCCAAGAAGAAACATCATGAGCGCGGCGGTTTCGTAATCATGAAAGATGTTGGCGAGAAGCAAAGTCGACATCGAAATGGTCGCGAAAAAGTTCACCTTGATGGGGTGGTTAAATTCATCAAAGACGTCCTGTGGATAGTTGAGAATCTTCAAGACATAGATTCCAACGATGATACAAGCGAGAATCACAACGACAACACAAAGAATCTGATAGAAAACGGGCGGTATGGATAAAATATCGGCTGCCTTTTTATAGTCTAGCGTCAATCCTCCAAAGCCCATGATGATGGCAAACATCATCACGGGAAAATATTGAATCTTGGATTTATGTTCTGTTTCCATTCTCGCTCTTTTCTAAGATGTCGTCAATTTGGCGCAATGTTTCTTCGAGATTGCGATGCTCTATGCGCACATCGCATGCAACGCGCCGATAGACGCGGTCGTAATATTCAGCCAACAAAATCTCGACACAGCGCACAATCTCGCCACGTGCGAAATGCGCAATACATTGCTGCCAAGCGGCTTTTTGCATATAGGGCTTGATTTTCTCCATGCTCTGATGAAAAAAGGCAGAATCCATTGTACCATATTCGGCAACAATGCGCTGCACGCGCGATTCAAAGGGCGCGACAATCTCAATCTTGCGCCCCTGCTGCATCGATTGCGCCAAAGATTGCGGCAGAATCAAATCGCCAATGCGCTTGCTCTCGCACTCGACAAGCGCGATGTGTTTGGAATCTAGCGCCTCGAAGAGTTCGTTTTGGAACATCTTGGCGCTTGGCTGCGTGCGCCCAAAGCCGCCAAAGCTCGAGCCCCTGTGCGCCGCGATTCCCTCGATGTCGACGCCATATTTGCATGCGCGCACAATCTCGGTTTTGCCGCTCCCCGTGAGCCCATAGAGCACGAAAAGGCGCAACGGCAGCGGCTTGGCAAAAAACGAGCAGACATGGCTGCGGTAGCTTTTGTAGCCCCCCGAAAGCCGCGCAACGCGATAGCCGATGTTGTCCAAAATCACGGCAAACGAGAGGCTGCGCTGCCCGCCGCGCGCGCAATACGCGAGAATCTTTTGCGAGGGGTGGAAGCGCTGCGCGAAGCCTTGCAGATGTTGCGCCATATTCGCGCACACGAGCGAAGCGCCGAGCATGCGCGCCGCAAAAGGGTCGCGGCGGTAGGTCTCGCCGACAATATGGCGCTCTTTGTCGTCTAGCACAAACAGATTCTGCGCACGTGGGATATGCGAGTGCGCAAACTCAAGCGGCGAGCGCACGTCGATGATTGCCTCAAACTCGCCTAGACAATCGGCGCTCACTTCAATCACAGAGAATCCACGAGAGCGATTTGCCCGCAAAGAGGCTCACGACACCGCCGTATTCTGCCGCGACATCAAACCGCGCCTTGCGCAAGCGCACAACCTTTTGCGGCGGGGTAAAGCCATAGATTCTCGGCGCGTTCTCGCACACAAAGGCGCTCAAGCTTTGGAGCGCGCCATGATTTTCAAAAAGCTCGGCGAGCGCGGGCAGCGCCACAGGCGCGCTGAACACGCCCGCGCCACATTGCGCGCATTCCTTGTGCGTGCGCAAATGCGGGGCGGAATCGCTGCCAAAGCAAAATTTTGGGTTGCCGCTAAACGCGACACGGCGCAGCGCCCGCATGTCGCGCGGGAGCTTGACGCATGGCTTGCAAAACAAATGCGGGTTGAGCGCGCTACCGAGCAAGTCATCGAGCGTGAAGAGGAGATGGTGCAACGTAATCGTGCCAAAGGTGTTGGGAAACGATTCCACAAACTTGAGTGAGCGCGCATCGCTGATGTGTTCCATGATGATTGTGAGGCGCGGAAAGTTGCGCGCAATCTCAACGAAAATCGGCAGGAAGCTATGCTCGCGCTCGAGCACGAAGCCATTTGTCTCGGAATGGATACACAAAATCATGCCCGCGTCTTGCAACATCTCAAAAATTTGCAGATTCTGCTCGCACAAAATCGCGCTCACGCCCTTGTCGCTGTTGGTCGTTACGCCCTGTGGATAGAGCTTCGTGAGCCTGATTCCCGCTTGTTTTGCGGCGGCAATCTCGTCTTTTGTGAGGTGCGCGCCAAAAAAGAGGCTCATAAGCGGCAGAAACGACTCGCCACACACAGCGCGGATTCGCGCCTGATAGTCAAGCGCCTCGCTTGTTGTGCACACGGGCGGGAGCAGGTTGGGCATTATCACAGCGGCGGCAAATTGCGCGCTTGAGAGCGGCGCGACATTCTCGAGCATCGCGCCATCGCGCAGGTGCAGGTGCATATCGCATGGGCTGTTTAGTGTCAGCGTCATCGCAGCTCCTCCATGACAGAATCGAGCAAGGAACGCAGCGCCTTTTCGTAGATTGCGAGATTCTCGCGCCTTGTCGATTCAAAGCGCGTAACGAGCATGGGGGTCGTGTTGCTCGCGCGCAGAAGCGCCCAGCCCTCGTCAAAGAGAATGCGCACGCCGTCAATGGTGATGGTTTCTTTGATTGTGGGGAATCCCGCAGGCGGGGATTGCAGGCGCTTGCAAAACGCGTCAATGATGGCGAACTTCGCCGATTCTGTTGTCGGAATCTTCAGCTCATCGGTCGCATAGAGCGGTGGCAAGGAATCGAGCACGGCGTCCATGTCGATTCCGTCTTTGATGAGCTCGAGCACGCGCAGCGCGGCGTAGGTCGCGTCATCATAGCCGAAATAGCGGTCGTTGAAAAACAAATGCCCGCTGACTTCCGCGCCCAAGCTCGCGCCCAGTTCCTTGATTTTCGTCTTGATGTTGCTGTGCCCCGTCTTGTACATCACGGCTTTGCCGATTCTGTTGATAGAATCATACATGTTCATCGAGCATTTCACCTCGCCCACGACAACGGGGTTTTCGATGTTTTGGGCGAACACAATCGCGAGGTCATCGCCTTTTAGCACGCGCTTTTGCGTGAGAACCACGAGCCTATCGCCATCGCCNTCAAACGCGAATCCGATTCCGCCCTGCTTTGCGAGCNCNGCNTTGATGTCGCGCAGATTCTTGTCNTCCGTTGGGTCGGGGTGGTGGTTGGGGAAGTTGCCATCAGGCTGCATGAACAGCCCCGTGTAGCGAATCTGCAAATTATCCAAAATGGGCGCGATTCCTTGCGCGACAACGCCGTTGCCGCAATCGAGCACGAGCGGAATCTGCAAGCCCCTAAGNTGCGCAAATGCATGGGATAAATGCGCGATGTAGCGCGCGAGCGCATCGTCTTTGTGGATTGTCGGCTCGGCATGCGTACTGATTTTTGCGCGCACNCAATCGGCGACTTCAGCGCCNAGCTGCTGCAAATCATGCCCAAAGAAGGGCTTGCGCCCCAATGTAATCTTGAATCCATTATATTCTTTGGGATTGTGCGAGCCCGTAATCATCACCGAAAGTTGCGGCTTTGCCGATTCTTCAAACATCGCAAAATACGCGACAGGCGTGGGAATGAGCCCCAAATCCAAGACCTCGCAGCCCGCCTTCGCAAAGCCGCTCGCGAGCCATTCAAAGAGCGTGCGCGAGTGCGTGCGCGCATCGTAGCCGATTGCGACACAACGCGCCCCAAATCGAGATTCTGTTTGTGGAATCTTTGCGCCAAGCAAATAGCCGATTGCCTGCACAGAAGGGGCATTGAGCTCATCAGGGAAGATTCCGCGTATGTCGTATTCGCGAAAGATATTTTGCATGCGCCGCCTTTAAAGTTTTGGTGTTATTGTAGCGCTTTTTTGAATGCAATATTGCGCGGCTCACATTTTAGGAAATTTTATGTGTTTGTTGCTATAATAGCCCGATTTTATCATAAAGAACTCCTAACGAGGGATTGATGGAGTGCGGAGAGGGAGATGAGATTCAACGAGGCGCTGGATTGTCTACACACCTATGAGGCAGGCAAGCCCATAGAATCAGTTGTCGCTCAATATGGCATCGCTGCCAAAGATGTCATCAAACTCGCTAGCAATGAGAATCCAAACGGCGCAGCGCCCGCTGTGGTGGCACGCGTGGCGCAGGCGCTCGACAAAATGAACATGTATCCCGATGATTCGATGAGCGCGCTCAAAAGCGCCTTGTCGCGGCATTTTGATGTCGCGTTCGAGCAGCTGATTGTCGGCTCGGGAAGCGACCAANTCATCGAGCTCGCCGTGCATGCGAAATGCCAAAANGGCGATTGCGTGCTGATGGCTGGCGTTACATTCGCGATGTATGAAATCTATGCCAAAGCCGTGCANGCNACAATCGTGCGCACGCAAAGCGCCGAGCANAANCTCGCCGAGTTTTTGGAGCTCTATCGCGCACACTCTCCTGCAATCATCTTCCTCTGCACGCCCAACAATCCGCTTGGTGAATGCTTGCGCGCCGCAGATGTGCGCGCGTTNTTGCGCGCAATCGATTCGCAAACGCTTGTCGTCATAGACGGCGCGTATCAGGAATATGCCGCATTCAAGGACAAAGATTACGCAATCGCTCCCAAAGATTTGATTGCCGAGTTTCCCAATGTCTTGT
This sequence comes from Helicobacter sp., assembly GCA_014799985.1. Taxonomy (GTDB): domain Bacteria; phylum Campylobacterota; class Campylobacteria; order Campylobacterales; family Helicobacteraceae; genus NHYN01. Next base: position 72,674 of record JAAVGZ010000089.1, on the reverse strand, counting down.
ATCTTGGGACATTCTCGAAAGTCTATGGGCTTGGGGGCATGCGCGTTGGGTATGGAATCGCGCAAGCNCCCATCATCGCCGCGCTCCACAAGTTGCGCCCGCCGTTTAATGTAACGACTCTTTCGCTGCTTGCCGCAGAGGAGGCGCTCGCACAGCAAGAGTTTGTGCNAGATTGTCTGCAACAATGCGCGCGCGAGATGGTGCGCTATGAGCGATTCTGTGAAGAAATGGGCATTGCGTTTATCCGCTCNTTTGCCAATTTCATCACGCTAAAGCTCGAGGGCAAAGACAGCACCAAGCTCGCGCAATGGCTCATGGAAAGAGGCATCATCGTGCGCAATCTCGCGTCCTATCATCTCAATGCCATTCGCATTACGATTGGCACAGAATCGCAAAACACGAGGCTACTAGAGCGATTGAGAGAATTTTGGAGTTTAGAACACTAAGGGGTTAATGTATGGATTTCAAGGCAATCTTTCGACAGATTCATGCTGTCTATAACAAGCTGAATTGGCCACAAAAGCTGACAATCATCGGCACNGTTGTCGCGCTTGTGATTTTCATCGGATTCTTGCTTGTCTATAATGGACGCAGCGGACCGCAAACGCCCTCGGGCTATGTAACNCTTTTCGAGGGGNTATCNCCCCAAGATTCGGCGCTTGTTTTGCAGCATTTGCAGCAAAATCAGATTCCGTATGAGATTCCCAAAGAAAACACGATTGCTGTTCCGAGCGACCAAGTCTATCAACAGCGCATTATCCTCGCGGGCAACGGGATTCCAAAGAGCTCGAAGGTGGGCTTTGAGATTTTCAACACGCCCCAGTTTGGCGAGACAGACTTCGACCAAAAAGTCAAGCTGTTGCGCGCGACAGAGGGCGAGCTCACGCGCACAATCGAGAGCCTCAACCCCGTTGAAAAGGCGATTGTGAAAATCGCCCAACCCAAAGAATCTGTTTTCACATCGCAGGCAATCGCGCCCACAGCGTCCATCGTCTTGCATGTGCGCCCCAACATGACGCTCACCCCAGCGCAGATTATGGGAATCAAAAACCTCACAGCAGCCGCCGTAACGAGCCTCACGCCCGATAATGTCAAAATCACCAATGCCGAAGGCGAGCCTTTGGGCGAGGACGATGGGCTCACAGGCGCAAAAGAGGCAGCNGCGATGCAGCGCAGCCACAAACGCGCCGAGGANCGCGCGCTCGAAGAGAAAATCATCACCGTGCTTGCGCCCATCATCGGCGGGCGCGAACGCGTTGTGGCGCAGGTAACNGCCGAGTTTGATTTCTCGCAAAANCAGAGCACGCGCGAGAGCTATGGACCCAATAGCTTCGTGATTAGCGAGCAAAACATCGAGGAAAAACGCGAGGGCTACAAGCCCAAAGAGATTGGCGGCGTTCCCGGCACNGTCAGCAATATNGGACCCGTGCAGGGGCTCGACAACCAAGACATTCGCGAGCGCTACGAGCGCACCGAGAGCACGGTCAACAACGTCGTCGACCGCGAGGTTGCGAGCATCAAGGGCGAGTTTGCGACACTCAAGCGACTCACGGCGGCTGTGGTTGTCGATGGGCACTATCGCATCAGCATCGATGACGCGGGCACAGAGCAGCTCGAGTATTTGCCGCTTAGCGATGACGCAATGGCGCAAATCGCCAACCAAGTGCGCCAAGCGATTGGNTTCAACGCCGACCGCGGCGACCAAGTAACGGTCAGCAATTTCGAGTTTAACGCCACGACAGCGAGCTACGAGGCGAAAACGGCGTTCGAGCGCTTCGTCATCGCCATGCAAAAGCTGCTTGGACCTTTCGCGCCGCTGTTCAAATATCTTGTTGTCGCGTTCATTNTGTTTGTGTTCTACAAAAAAGTCATCGCGCCATTCATGGAGCGCATGCTTGAGGTTCAGGAGGACGANGAAGACGAGCTTGAATCTCTCATTCGCCTCGAGGACGATGACGAAGACATGAACAACAAACTCAACGAAATGCGCAAACGCGTTGAAGACCAGCTTGGGCTTAGTTCGGGGCTCAACGAAGAAGAGCTCAAATACGAAATCTTGCTCGAGAAGCTCAAGGCAATCTTGCAAGACAAGCCCGATGATGTTGCGAGCGTATTCCAAGCCCTTGTGCATGACGAGCTTGGAATCGATGAAAAAGCGGCATTCGCAGACAAAAAGTAAAGGAGTAATCCATGCCCCTCACCCCGCGTCAGCAGGCTCAATATGATGAAATGAGTATGGCAGAGAAAATCGCCATCGTCCTTTTGCAGGTCGGCGATGACATTGCTGGCGATATTTTTGCGCGGCTCGATTTGGATTCGATTACCGAAGTCTCGAAATATATTGCCCAAAACACAGGGATTGACAAGCCCATTGCCACCGTGATTCTCGAGGAATTTTATGCCATTTTCCAATCGAACCAATACATCGCCGCAGGCGGTATGGAGTATGCCAAAGAGATTCTCTATCGCGTTTTGGGTCCNGAAGAGGCAAAAAAGGTTCTCGACAAGCTCTCCAAATCGATGCAATCCACGCAGAATTTTGCCTATCTTGGCAAGATTCGCCCGCAGCAGCTCGCCGACTTCATCATCAACGAGCACCCGCAAACCATCGCGCTCATTCTCGCACACATGGACCCAACCAATGCCGCAGAAACATTGAGCTATTTCACCGATGACTTGCGCGCNGAAATCGCCATTCGTATGGCAAATCTTGGCGATATTTCGCCCAATGTTGTCAAAAGGGTCTCTACCGTGCTTGAAAGCAAACTTGAATCTCTCACCAGTTACAAAGTCGAGGTTGGTGGTCCGCGCGCTGTTGCCGAGGTCTTCAACCGATTGGGGCAAAAGGCTGCAAAGGCAACGATTGCCTATATCGAGCAAATCGATGAGCAGCTCGCGAACGACATCAAAGAGATGATGTTCACCTTTGANGACATCGAAAAGCTCGACAATGCCGCCATTCGCGAGATTCTCAAACAGGCAGACAAAAAGGAGCTCACGCTCGCGCTCAAGTCAGCGCCCGAAGAGCTCAAGCAGAAGTTCATCGGCAACATGTCGCAACGTGCGGGCGAGCAGTTCATGGAGGAAATGCAGTTCCTCGGTGCTGTGCGCGTCAAAGACGTTGAAAGCGCGCAACGCAAGGTTGTCGAGGTTGTCCAAGCCCTCGCAGAGCAGGGCGTAATTCAAATTGGCGAACAAGAGGATATGGTTGAATAATTCAGAATCAAAAGAAAACGTCATCGCGACCGATAGACGCTCNCGGCATGACATCAGAAGGTATGAATTTAAGGCGATGGAGACTTTCACGTCTGATGATTCGAGCAACAACATCGCGGCTGCGCCCTTGCTAGACGAGATAGAGCAGCAACACGAGGAACAAGGCGCACACGAGCAAGCCGAAGCCCCAGCAATGCCCCCACCGCAGGTGATTAGCGGGATTGAAGCCGANCTCATCGAACGTTTGCTCGAAAAAAGCGATGGNCTCGAAAAGACGCTCGCCGCCGTGCAGCAAAAGCTCGACAAGCAGCAAGAGGAAATGGAAAAAATCTTGCGCGAGGCAAAAGAGGAATCGCGGCAGCAGGGCATCAAAGAAGGGCAGGAGCTCGCCAAAACGCAAATGCAGGAGGAAATCAACACGCAATTGCAAGCCTTTGGCGATTCGATTGCCCAAATCGGCGAGACATCGCAAAAAGTCGAGGAGCAAATCAACAACATCGAAAAGGATTTGAGCCTGATTGCGATTGACATNGCCAAAGAAATCATCGCCAAAGAAGTCTCGTCTGAAAGCAGCGAAATCGCCCTCACGCTCTCCAAAAAGCTGCTCGAATCGCTCAAAGAGGCNACCAAGATTCTCATCAAGCTCAACCCCCAAGACTACGCNCTCTTGCTCAAGCGATTTGACGGCGATGGGCGCATCAAGCTCCAAGCCGACAAAGCCATTGCGCGCGGCGGCGTGGTCGTGATTAGCGATAGCGGCAATCTCGATGGNACGATTATGTCGCGCTTTGAGAATCTCAAACGCTCCATTCTCGAAGGACGTTCATCGTGATAGCGTCCATGCAGCTCGCAACGATAAAACAAAAAAGCATAGACGAACTCGCGATTCTGTGCGAGCAGATTCGCAACAGAATCCTATATGTCGTCTCGCAAAACGGCGGGCATTTGAGCTCGACACTCGGCGCAACCGAGCTCATTGTCGCCATGCACTATGTCTTCGACTGCCCCAATGACCCATTCATCTTCGATGTCTCGCACCAAGCCTACGCACACAAGCTGCTCACCGACCGCTGGGAAAACTTCGAGACATTGCGCCAATATCAGGGCATTAGCGGCTACACCAACCCCAAAGAGAGCCCCTATGATTATTTTGTCGCGGGGCATAGCTCGACCTCGCTCTCGCTCGCTGTGGGCGCGGCGAAGGCGATTGCGCTGCACAAAGAGGACAGAATCCCTGTCGTGCTGATTGGCGATGGCTCGCTGTCATCGGGGCTCTGCTACGAGGCGCTGAACGAGCTTGGCGACCGCAAATATCCGCTCGTGATTCTGCTCAACGACAACGAAATGAGCATCGCCCACCCGATTGGCGCGATTAGCCGCTATCTCTCGCAAGCCATCGCGGGCGAGTTTTTTCAGTCGCTCAAGTCGCGCATAGAGCCAATATTGCGCAAGCTGCCCGATGGCGCGACCTACATGGCAAAGCGCTTCGAAGAATCGCTCAAACTCATCACGCCCGGGCTATTGTTCGAGGAGCTCGGGCTCGAGTATATTGGACCCATTGACGGGCACAACCTGCAAGCCATCATAGACGCGCTCACGCTCGCCAAAAACATGCAAAAGCCCATCGTGATTCACGCCCAAACGCTCAAGGGCAAGGGCTACAAAATCGCCGAGGGACACCAAGAATCATGGCATAGCGTCAGCTCGTTTGACTTGCAAAACGGGCAGGCAAAATCAAAGAGCGCCACGAAGTCGCCAACGAGCGTCTTTTCGCAAACGCTGCTCTCGCTCGCGCATGACGATTCCCGCTTGGTCGGAATCACCGCCGCAATGCCCAGCGGCACGGGGCTAGACGCGCTCATCGCCGCCTACCCCGACCGCTTTTGGGACATCGCGATTGCCGAATCACATGGCGTTACCTCGATGGCAGCGTGCGCCAAAGAGGGCTTGCGCCCATTTGTGGCAATCTATTCCACCTTCTTGCAACGCGGATTCGACCAGCTCGTGCATGATGTCGGAATCCTCAACCTTCCCGTGCGCTTCATGCTCGATAGGGCGGGCATTGTCGGTGAAGACGGCGAGACACATCAGGGCTTATTTGACGTGGGCTATCTGCGCCTTATCCCAAACTTCACGCTTTGCGCGCCGTTTTGCAACAAAATGCTCGCTGCGATGGTGCGCTTTGCGCAAACTTTTGATAGCGGACCACTTGCCGTGCGCTACCCGCGCAAGAGTTTCATTCTCGATGATTCCGCGCTGCCCTTTGGCGAGATTGTCGCGGGCAAAGGCGAGATTCTTATTCAAGGGCAAGTGCCTGTGGCGCTTGTTTGCTATGGCAACGGCGTGGGTAGGGGCTATCGGCTCATCGAGGCGCTGCGCGAAAGGGGCATGCCGATTCCCGCGCTTGTTGATTTGCGCTTTGCCAAGCCGCTCGATTCCGCCCTGCTTGCCTCGCTCGCCCAAACTCACAACACATGGTATGTCTTGAGCGACAATGTCGTCCCTTGCGGCATCGCAAGCGCGCTTGGCGAGTGGCAAAACGCGCATGGCACGCATGCGCGCATTATCTCGTTCGAGATTCCCGATTCGTTTGTGCCACATGGCAAGGTCGAGCACATCGAGCAAATGTTACAAATCGACACAGAATCGCTGCTTGAGCGCTACATCACATCGCTAAAACAACAAGGGGGCAACGATGAATCCTAAGCTTGCCACCGCCCTCTTTCAGGCATTCACGATTTTCTATCTCCTGATGTTGGGCTTTGCATGCGGCGTGATTCTTTCTCTTGGCGCTTTGAGCGCCCCCGTGATTTTCCGCGATGCGCTCATCATCACAGAGGGCGCAATCGATGCGTTCCAAGCGGGCATGATTATGACAGAAATCTTCGTCCGCGCGAGCTATGTGCTGCTGTTTGTCGCGATTCTGATTGCGCTCTATGAGATTCTTAGCGCCACAATCCATTCGCAGAAACGTTTCTTGATTTTTGGCTCTATCGCCATTGCCGCGATTCTTTTATTCGTTCTTTACTATCTACCCGCAATCATCGAAATCCAAAAACAAGGCGAAGAATTTCTTGCAAACAGCAATTTCCATGCGTTACATCAACAATCTGTGTGGGCATTCTATGCGGCATTCTATGCGCTCATCGCGCTTTTTGCCAGTCGGGTGCTGCTCTTGTTGCGCCAGCAATAGCATGCAGCTTGTTTTATTTTGTGCGTTATAGTACGTATTTTTATGAAAGAGGACAAAATGACACGACACATCATTATGGCTTTTATGGTTTTCTGTTGTGTGGGGCTCGCAAGCGCCGAGACCAATGCGACAAAAGACAAGGCAACAAGCGCCGGGCGGCTCGAAGCCTACAACAAATTGCGCAATGTCATGCGCATGATTGAAGAACGTTATGTCGATGAGATTTCGTTCAACGAGATTGTGAACAAAGCTATTGACGGCATGTTGAGCAACCTAGACGCGCATTCCGCCTATTTGGACGCGCGCAAGTTTGACGAGCTCAAGGTGCAGACAAGCGGCGAGTTTGGCGGCGTTGGAATCACAATCGGGCTCAAAGAGGGCGCGCTCACGATTATCTCGCCCATAGACGGCACGCCGGGCGAGAAGGCGGGGCTTAGAAGCGGCGATATTATCCTCAAAATCAACGACAAAAGCACGCTCAACATGGCAATCGATGACGCCGTTGACCTCATGCGCGGCGAGCCGGGCAGCAAGGTGCAGCTCGCGATTGTGCGCAAAAACGAGCCAAAGCCCATCGTCTTTGACATCGTGCGCGATGTCATCAAGGTCGAGGCTGTCAAGGCGAAGCGCATTGCAGGCACGGACATTCTCTATATCCGCGTGAGCTCGTTTAGCCGCAATGTGAGCCAAAACATCAAAGAGGAGCTCAAAAAGGCAAAATGGCTCAAGGGCATTGTGCTCGACTTGCGCAGCAACCCGGGCGGGCTGCTCAACCAAGCCGTTGAAGTCTCGGACATTTTCCTAAAAGAGGGCATTATCGTCTCGCAAAAGGGGCGCGAGGAGAGCGAGAACATCGAGTTCAAGGCTTCGGCAAATAGCGCTTACGAATCTGTGCCTATGGTCGTGCTGATTAACGGCGGCAGCGCGAGCGCGAGCGAGATTGTCGCAGGCGCGCTCCAAGACCACAAGCGCGCTGTCGTTGTGGGCGAAAAGAGCTTCGGCAAGGGCAGCGTGCAGGTCGTGTTGCCGCTCGACAAAAACGAGGGCTTGCGCCTCACGATTGCGCGCTACTATCTCCCAAGCGGGCGCACGATTCAAGCGCTTGGAATCACGCCCGACTTGCTGATTTATCCCGGCGCCGCGCCGCGCGAAGAAAATGGCTTTAGCATCAAAGAATCCGACCTCAAGCAACATCTCGAGGGCGAGCTTGAGAAAATCGACACATCGTCCAAGAAAGAGGGCAACAAGAACGACATCACAAACAACATGCTCTGGGACGACATTCAGCTCAAAAGCGCCGTTGATGTGCTGAAATCATGGGCGGTGATTAAGCCCGATTCTCAATAAGGAGAGAGCATGGAACTCCTCTATGAAGGCAAAGGAAAAAAGCTTTTTGCAACAAGCAATCATGATGAGCTCATCGCGTTTTTCAAGGACGATTTGACGGCGTTTAACGCGCAAAAAAAGAGCAGCGAGGAAGGCAAAGGCAGGCTCAATTGCGCGATTACGACACTGCTTTTTGAGCTTTTGCAATCGCAAGGCATCGCCACGCATTTCGTGCGCAAACACAGCGAAAACGAGATTGTGTGCAAACGCGTGCGGATTATCCCCATCGAAGTTGTCGTGCGCAATGTCGCCACAGGCTCGCTGACCAAGCGGCTTGGCGTGCGCGAAGGGACGATTCTAAACGAGCTTGTCGAGTTCTATTACAAAGACGATTCGCTGGGCGACCCGCTCATCAACGATGAACATGCGCTGCTGCTTGGCTGCGTGCCACATGCAGACCTGCTGACGCAACTGCGCAAACAGGCGCGCGCTGTGAATGCAATCCTCGTGCCTTTCTTTGCCAAGCGGAATCTGCGCCTAATTGACTTCAAGCTCGAGTTTGGGCTCGATTCAGCCAACACGCTTCTGCTCGCCGATGAAATCACGCCCGATAGCTGCCGCTTCTGGGATTCAAACAGCAACGAAAAACTCGACAAAGACCGCTTCCGCGAGGATTTGGGCAATGTCAAAATGGCTTACGAAGAGGTTCTTTCGCGCATACTTTCTTAGGAGACAACCATGCAAGCAAAAGTCTGCATTACCTTTAAAGACGGAGTTTTGGATTCAGAGGGCAAAACGATTCTGGGCGCATTGCACACGCTTGCATTTGATTCTGTGCGCAATGTGCGTGCGGGCAGGCTCTTCGTGCTCGACATCGATGCGCCCGACAAACAGAGCGCGCGCGAGGTGGCGCAAAAGGCATGCGAGGTGTTGCTCGCCAACCACATCATCGAAGACTACGAGATTGAACTATGAATGTCGCCATTGTACGCTTCTTGGGCACAAATTGCGAATGGGACATGCACCATGCCTACACGATGCTCGGCGCGCGCCCTCGCTTTGTTTGGTTTGCCAATTCCGCGCTGCCAAAAGGCACAGACCTCGTCATCTTGCCCGGCGGCTTTAGCTACGGCGACTATCTGCGCTGCGGCGCGATTGCCCGTTTCGCGCCGATTATGGGCGCTGTGGCAGAGTTTGCCAAAAAGGGCGGCAGAGTGCTTGGAATCTGCAATGGATTCCAGATTCTGCTCGAAAGCGGCTTGCTGCAAGGCGCGCTCATGCGCAACCACAGCGGGCGCTTCGTGTCCAAGATGAGCACACTTCGCGTGCAAAGCAACGACAACGCGTTTTTGCAAGGTCTGCCAAAGGGCGCTTGCTTGCGCATTCCGATTGCGCATGCCGATGGCTGCTACTACACGCCAAACTACGAATCGTTGCGCGAGAATGACCAGATTCTGCTCTGCTATGACGACAACCCAAACGGCTCCATGCACGACATCGCCGGAATCTGCAACGAGGCAAAGAATGTCTTTGGGCTCATGCCCCACCCCGAGCGCGCCATGGAATCCCTGCTTGGCAGCACCGATGGCGTAGCGCTCCTAAGGAATCTTCTTTGCTAAGAATCGCTTTTTCTTTCTTGTGTCTGTTTGCCCCTCTCCTCGCGCTCACGCAAGCCGAGCAGATTCAAAAGGCGCGCGAAGAAATCTTCCAAAACATCGAAAACGAGGGCAGCATGGAGCTTGAAGAGCTCAACCCAAGCGATTCCTTTGGTGTCGTCCCGCCACCGCCTGTGCAGAGCCTCGAGGAGCTGCCCACGCCCAACCTCGCCAACCCCTCCGAGCTCCCCGAGCAGCCAAGCACAACCGAGCAAAACGGCGCGCGCAGCCTCTATCTCTCGCACCTCAACCCGCTCTCGCGCTCGCTGTATGTCGGCGAGGTCGTGCCTTTGTCGTATAAGCTCGTGGTGTTTGGCGAGCTGCAAGGCTCGATAGAGACGACATTTTCGGGCGACAATAGCGTGATAATCCTAAACGATGATTCGCCTTGGCGGCAAAACAGCGATGGCACGTTCAACAACACCTTCTATGCGCAAATCAGAAGCGCAAACTTCACGATTCCCAAGCTCAAGGTCGCAATCGAGGTGCAAGGCGGCGAGCTTTCGCAAGAAATCAGCGCCCTAAATGGCACGGCAATCACGCTTAGCGGCAACCCGCTTTTTAGCCATGTCATCGCGTCTGATTTCTCGCTCGATGATTACAAAATCACGAGCTACGACACGCAAAACAACCTCGCCGTGTTCGCGATTAGCACGGGAATCTCGAATATCCAAGACTTGCGCATCGGCAGCTACCCGCGCCAAAACTACGAAAGCGGCGTGATGAGCCCCGAGAAATCGGCGATTATTTACTATGTCATTATCCCCAAAGATGTCGAGCCGATTGCGTTTGACTATTTCAGCACGCAAGATTTCCAATTCCACAGAATCTCCGTTTCCAATATCCCCATCGATGACCGCGTGAGCACCCAAAGCGACCTCAAGCCCAAGCGCACGATTAGCCTCTTTCAGCTAAGCGTTGGCGGCGGCGCGATTCTGTTCTTGCTGCTCGCCTTTGCCATCACGCGCTCATGGCTGTGCCTGTGTGGAATCGCGCTCGTGATTGCCTATTTCATTGTCGATATTTTCATCACCGACACGGCGCGGCTGCTGCCCAATGCCGAAGTCAAGATTCTGCCGACATTCAATTCCACCGTGATTATCCGCCAAGAAACGCCGCTCTCTGTCGAGATTCTCGACAAGCGCAATGGATTTTACAAAATCGTAACCAATGACGGACGCATTGGCTGGGTCAGGAGAGAAGAAGTTGAACATTAGAAAAATCAAGGGCATTTTGTCCTATGTCTATACCTTTGTCGTTGTGCCGTTCATCATCGCACTCATGTATCTCATTCCCACGCAGCAGCGCCGCTTTCGCCGCTGGTGTGGGACATGGTTCATGACGCTCTTTCGCATCAAGGTGCGCTTGGAGGGCGAGTTTGACACGAGCGCGCAGGTCATCGTTCTCAACCACCAAAGCTACCTCGATGTGATTTTCCTCGAGGCATTCTACCCCGGCGATTTGTGCTGGGTTGCCAAAAAGGAGCTCGGCGACCTCTTTTTCTATGGGCATGCGCTCAAAGCGCCCAAGATGATTCTGCTCGACCGCGAGGACAAACGCTCGCTCGTGATGCTCTTCAAGCTCGCCAAAGAACGGCTGGACGAGAACAGAATCCTTGCCATATTCCCCGAAGGCACGCGGAGCGCGGGCAAAGAGGAATTTTTGCCCTTCAAAAGCGGCGCAAAGCTCTTGATTGAAAAACACCATTTGCGCTATCAGCCCATCGTTGTCGTGCACACGCGGCGATTCTTCGACATCGGCAAGCCGCTTGTTGGCGGCGGCGAGTCGCTGTTTGTAACATTGCCTGCGCGCGACTTTGTCCCCAAAGAAAAGAGGGCAGAATCTAGCGCAGATTCGCAAGACGCGCAACAAGCAGAATCGCCCGATTGGTTCACGGCTTTGCGCGATGAAATGCATGCATGCTACATGCAGCATTACCAACCACAAGAAATAAAGGAACAATAATGGAAGAAATCATCAAACATTACCCCGAAGCTTTGGGCTACCACCAAGGCGGCAAGATTCAAGTCATGCCCCGCCGCGGGCTCGAGAACGAGCGCGACCTCTCGCTCGCCTACACGCCCGGCGTGGCTGTCCCTGTCGAGACAATCCGCAAAAACCCGCTCGCCGCGTTCGACTACACCTCTAAAGGACATCTTGTCGCCGTGATTAGCAACGGCACGGCATGCCTTGGGCTCGGCAATGTCGGCGCGCTCGCGTGCAAGCCCGTCATGGAGGGCAAGTCGGTTTTGTTCAAGAAATTCGCCAACATTGACGCGTTCGACATCGAGATTGACGAGAAAGACCCCGACAAATTTGTCGAGATTGTGAAGGCGATTGCGCCGACTTTTGGCGGAATCAACCTCGAGGACATCGCGTCTCCGGCGTGCTTTCATATCGAAGAGCGGCTGATTAAAGAGCTCGACATTCCCGTCATGCATGACGACCAACACGGAACGGCAATCATCTCCGCTGCGGCGCTCATCAACGCCGCAATGCTCACGCACAAAGAGATTAGCAATCTCCGCATTGTCGTCATCGGCGCGGGCGCAGCAGCCATTTCATGCGCGAGAATCTACAAGCAGCTTGGCGCGGGCGAGATTCTGATGTTCGATTCGCGCGGGCTCGTGAACGACACGCGCACCGACCTCAACGACATCAAAAAAGAATTTATCAGCCACGAAAAATTCACGACATTCAAAGAGGCGCTCAAGGGCGCTGATGTGCTGCTCGGGCTCGCGCGCGCAAATCTGATTCAGCCCGAAGACATCGCCGAGATGAACAAAGACCCGATGGTTTTTGCGATGAGCAACCCCGTCCCAGAGATTATGCCCGAAGTCGCGAAAGCCGCGCGTGCCGATGTTCTGATGGCGACAGGGCGCAGCGATTATCCCAACCAAATCAACAATGTCTTGGGATTCCCTTATATCTTCAAGGGCGCTTTGCGCGTGCGCGCCTCGTGCATCAACGAGGAAATGAAGCTCGCCGCCGCACACTCACTCGCCGAGCTCGCGCGTTCCGACGTGCCGCCCGAACTCTCCGCGATGTTTGGCAAAGACTTGCATTTTGGCAGGGACTATCTGATTCCATCTGCCTTCGACCCGCGCCTAAACGAGTTTGTCTCGGGCGCAATCGCAAAAGCGGCAGTCAAAAGCAACGTTTCGCGACTCGAGCTGTGATGGCGCATATCCCCGTTTTGTGCAACGAAGTTTGCGCGCTATTTGCGAATCTGCAAGGCGTGGTCATCGACTGCACATTGGGGTTTGGCGGGCACAGCGCGGCGATTCTTGCCACAAATCCGCATGTGCGAATCATCGGCATCGACCGCGACAGCGAGACGATGCGCATGGCATGCGCGAACCTCGCGCGTTTTGGCGGGCGCTTCACCGCGCATTGGGGCTGCTTTGGCGACATCGGCGCGCTGCTAGATTCTATCGATTCTAAACCTGTCGCTGGAATCCTCGCCGACTTGGGCGTCTCGAGCTATCATCTCGACACCTCCGCGCGCGGGTTTGGCTTTCGCTCCGAAACGCTCGACATGCGCATGGACCAACAGCAGATTCTAAGCGCCAAAGAAATCGTCAATCGCTACCCCAAAGACGAGCTCGAGCGCATTTTTAGGCGAGGCGAGGTGCGGCAGCACAAAAAGCTCGCCGCGCTACTTTGCGAGCGGCGCAAGCAAAAGCCCTTCGAATCCGCACGTGAGCTATCCGAGTTGATTGCGCAACACATGCCCCACGCGACACTGCACCCCGCCACGCTCGCCTTTCAGGCGCTGCGAATCGAGGTCAATGACGAGCTCGGGCAGCTTGCGCGATTGCTTGAGAGCGCACGCGGCAAGACGCAGATTCTCGCAATCATTGCGTTCCACTCGCTCGAAGATTCTATGATTAAACAAAGCTTTAGAGACTTCGCAAAATCTTGCGTCTGCCCGCCGTTTGCGGCGCGCTGCACATGCGGCAACAACCACGCGCTAGGCACGATTCTGACCAAAAAGCCGATTGTGCCAAGCGCCGAAGAAATCGCCAACAATCCGCGCGCGCGCAGCGCGAAACTGCGCGCCTTTCGATTCTATGCTAAGGAAAATCAATGAGTGAGAAAGTGGAGATTCAGCCCAAAGAAAAGGAACAATTGCTCAACGAATACGACCGCTACCGCGAAGAAAGTACGAATCTTAGCCTTAAAAATCTCGTTACAATCTTTGGCGTTTTATTTTTGGTGCTCGCACTCTTTGTGCCCAAAATCTATATCCGCAGCAACATCTATTATATTAGCCGCGATATTTTGCAGCTTCAAACGCAAGCAAACGCGCTTCTCGAAGAGAACAAACACCTAAAAAAACAGCTCGAGGACTTAAAGTTTCGCTATTTGATTCTCGATTTTGAATAAAAGGAACACTATGGAAATCTATAAAAAACGTCTTGGATTATTACGAAAAAACATGCGCGAAAATCATCTTGATGTCTGCGTGATTCTAAATTCTGACCCGCATTTGAACGAATATCTGCCCGAACACTATCAGGCAATCAAATGGCTCTGCGGCTTTGACGGCAGCGCCGGCACGCTCGTGGTTACGCATGATTATGCGGGGCTTTGGACAGATGGGCGCTATTTCGAGCAGGCGTTGCGGCAGCTGCCAAGCGATGTCGTGCTCGAAAAGCAGAGCGCAACACAAAACTATAAACGGCAGCTCGCAAACTTTAGCGGAAAAATCGGAATCGACTTTGCGATTCTGCCTTTTGCCGCCTACAAGGAGCTCTGCGCACTGCTCAATCCCGCCTCGCTCGTGGATTGTGATTGCGTTGGCAACATCTGGAAAGAGCGCCCAAGGCGCGTTGCGAACGCAATCTATGCGCACAATCTCGACATCTCGAGAGCACAAAAGTTGCGCGACGTGCGCGCAAAAATGCGGCAGATGGGCGCGGAGTGGCATTTTGTCAGCAGCCTTGATGATATTGCGTGGATAACGAATCTGCGCGGCAGCGATATTTTATACAATCCTGTTTTCTCTGCCTTCTTGCTCATTTCTGCGAATAAGGCGCAACTCTTTTTACATCGCCATTCTTTATCGGAATCCTTGCAAAAAGAGCTGCGCAACGATGGCTTTAGCCTCTTTCCATATAAAAACGCACAAAAAGAGCTCGCCAAGCTCAAAAAAAGGCGCGTGCTTGTCGATAGAATCACCACGCGCACGGCGCGCATTCTGCAACAAAACGGCAACAAGCTGCGCGAAGAGCTCGCACCAAGCACATTGCAAAAGGCATGCAAGAGCGAGGCGGTTGTCGCACGGATTCAAGACGCGATGATTCGCGATGGAATCGCGCTGTGTCGGTTTTTTGCGTGGCTCGAGGGCGCGCTTTTGGGCGAGATTCTCGATGAATGCGACATCGACACGCACCTCACGGCATTTCGGGCGGAAATGGAGCACTATGTCGGCAATAGCTTCGCGACAATCGCGGGCTTTGGCGCAAACGGCGCGCTGCCACACTACCAAGCCAAGCGCGGCGCATGCGCAAAACTGCTCGGCGACAACCTCTTGCTGCTCGATTCGGGCGCGCAATATCTGGACGGCACGACCGACATCACGCGCGTTGTGCCTGTGGGCAACCCGAGCGAGGCGCAAAAGCGCGACTACACGCTCGTTTTGCAGGCGCACATCGCGATTGCGCAGGCGCGATTCCCCGACAAAATCGCCATGCCGCTGCTCGATAGCATTGCGCGCGCGCCGCTGTGGCAGCATGGGCTCGATTATGCGCATGGCACGGGGCATGGCGTGGGCTATTTTTTGAATGTGCACGAAGGTCCGCAGAGTCTCTCGCTAAACGCGCCTATCTCGCCGCGCACGCGGGTGCATGCGGGCATGGTTACCTCGATTGAGCCCGGAATCTACCGCGAGGGGCAATGGGGCGTTCGGCTCGAGAATCTCGTTGTCGCCAAAGCAAGCGCGCATGCGGGATTCTTGGAGTTCGTGCCGCTCACCCTCTGCCCTTTTGAGCCACGATTGATTGTGCGCACAATGCTCACGGAAGCGCAAAAAGAATGGCTCGATTCCTACCACGCGCGCGTTTGGGAGCTGCTTGCGCCACATCTTAGCGGCGACGTGCGCGAGTGGCTAGAAAGGAAAACATGCCCGCAATAGTCATGGGTAGGACACTATCCATATAAGGGGATTCTTCTTGTCATTGCGAGAGGCTTAGCCTCGTGGCAATCAACAGGTAAAGAATCTAATGAAATATTTCGCTAGCGCTCAATAGAACAATTGCAAAATCGGAGGTGCGACTTTAGTCGCACGCATTAGATTTTATATGTGCGGTTAAAACCGCACCTCCGCAATAAGGTATCAGGTTTTATGAATAGAAAATGGGGCAGATGACTTCAAATATCATTGTTGCGATTCCATAAAGAGAGTAGAGGAAAAGTTGATAATAATAATTTGCAATCGCCGTGCGATAATAATAAAAGCAGCTCTCCTTAAGAGAACAAAGCCAAAATAGGGCTTCAAAGATGATAATGACAAGCATGCCGACACGTTGCAACAATGTTGTCTCATAACAAAGGATAGACAAAATCCACAAAATGAGGTTGAAACATAAAATTGGCAAAATTAAGCTTTTAAGTCTCGAGACTGCCGAGTGATTTTGGTAGAATTTTCTGTCCTCTGCTTGATATTTCTCAAGATTCCTATCGAATTGTTCCTTTGGGTCTAGCTTTTTCATAATGATTCCTTGTTGCCATAAAACAAGAAATTTTACCTTTTATAAACTGCAACAAAGTAAATGGCGCTCCCTTGACAACCCCCCAAAAACATGCTACAATCCGCGCTTACGCTCAAGGGGTCGACTTGGCTTTCGACGGGAGTTTGTGAGCTTGAATGGCATGTGGGTCTGGACACACCCCAAAACTATCCGCGTCAAGTAAACGCAAACAATACAAACTACGCTCCAGCTTACGCAAAAGTCGCGTAAGTTTAACAACTCTTCGGAGCCGATTTGCTTGGAGATTCTAGCTATCCATGCAAATCGTCATAGCCCGCTAGATGCGCCCTTTTGTTGCCGAGCATTGGGGCAAAGATTCTAGGTTGCGTTGCTGTTTTGTTTTGGCTAGTTTTAAGGGCAGCGACAAAGTTTTAAACTACGCCTAAGCATGTAGAAGTTTAAGTGGTCAGATTTTCGGACTGGGGTTCGATTCCCCACGACTCCACCAAACCTGAAGGAGAAACGATGCACTATCGCGTGATGCGACTCGAAGATTACGATTCTGTGCTTGCATTGTGGAAGAGCATCGAGGGATTCTATATTTATAATGTTGACGATTCCTTCGAGGGCGTGCGCAAGTTTTTGCAGCGCAATCCCCACACCAACACGATTGCCGAACATGACAACCAAATCATCGGCAGCGTCTTGTGCGGCTATGACGGACGTTGCGCGTATTTCTACCATGTCTGTGTACACAAAGACTACCGCCACCAAAACATCGGCAAGCACATGGTTGAGCACAGCATTGAGGCGCTGCGCAAAGAGGGCGCAACGGGCATCAACCTGATTGCGTTCAAAACCAACGAAATCGGCAATCTCTTTTGGCATGAGCTGGGTTGGTCGCTACGCGACAACGCCAACCTCTATTCCTACACGCTCGATTCGGCGAACACCCGCTCACGCACGCATTAAAATCTATTAGGATTCTTGCATTACAATTGTTTCATGAAACAATTCTACCAACGTTTTTTGCCCTACCTGAACGGCAATTGGCTCTATTTTTTTTATGCAATGCTAGGCGGCATACTCGTTGCGGCGTCCACCGCCGGAATCGCACATCTTGTCGAGCCCGTCTTGGACGGAATCTTTATCCAAAAAGACCGCGAGCTGCTCTATGTTCTGCCCCTATTCCTTGTCGGCGTCTATGCGCTCAAATCCGTTGGCGCGTATATCCAATCCTATTTCATCGCCTACATCGGGCAACGCGTGATTTTCAAGCTGCGCAACGATTTGCTGCACAAAATGCTGACCTTCGAGCTCGCGTTTTTCAACCAAAAGCGAAGCGGCGAGCTGCTTGCGCGCGTGATGTACGACACGGGGCAGGTGCAGGCGGCGCTCTCGAACTATTGCGCCGAGTTTGTGCGCGAGGCGCTGACGCTCGTTGGGCTCTTGGTGTTGCTATTCTACAAAAATGTCGAGCTCGCTTTCTATGGGCTCGTTGTGCTGCCCGCTGCGCTTTTGCCGCTCTCGCTGCTTGCGCGCAAGATGAAAAAAATCTCGAAAAGCACACAAGAGAAGAGCGCCGATGTCATCTCGCGCCTCACGGAGGTGTTTGGAAACATCGAAATGCTCAAGGCGAATGGCTCGGAAAAGCTCGAGATGGAGCGCTTCGAGAAAGAAAACGAGCGCCTGCTGAAGCTCGGCATGCGCTCAACGCGCACGAGCGAGCTGACCTCGCCCATTATGGAAATGCTCGGCGGAATCGCGGCGGGAATCGTGATTTTCATCGGCGGCGTGCAGGTGATTGACGGCGACATGGACGCGCCCGAGTTCTTCTCGTTCATGGCGGCTTTGTTTTTGCTCTATCAGCCCGTCAAGCGCCTAAGCCAATTGCACAACAAATTCCAAATCGCCGTTGCGTCAGGCGAGCGCATTTTCGAGCTCAAGAATCGCGAACCTGCGATGTCAAACGGCACGAAGCCCATCGCGCACATCGAGAATCTCGCGCTCGATTCCGTGTGCTTGCGCTACGATGAGATTGAGGCGCTGCGCGGCGTGAGCTTCGCGCTCAAACGTGGGCAGAGCCTCGCGCTTGTTGGCAACAGCGGGGGCGGCAAGAGCTCGATTGCGAATCTCATCTTGCGATTCTACGACCCAGACAGCGGCGCTGTGCGCATCAATGACACCGATGTGCGCGAGTTTGACATGCGCGCGCTGCGGCAGAACATCGCCGTTGTTACGCAAAAAATCGCGATTTTCAACGAAAACATCGCCTACAATGTCGCGTATAGCGGGCTCGCAAATGGCGAAGACATCGATGAGGCGCGCGTGATAGAGGCGCTTAGGGCAGCGCATGCGTGGGAGTTTGTCAGCAAGCTGCCGCACACGATTCACACTTTTCTCGAGGAATCGGGCACGAACCTTTCAGGCGGGCAGCGGCAGAGAATCGCCATTGCGCGCGTGCTCTACCAAAACCCAAGCGTGCTGATACTAGACGAAGCCACGAGCGCGCTCGACAACAAGACCGAAAGCAGCTTCAAGGAAACGCTTAGGGAGGTGATGCGCGACAAAATCACGTTGATTATCGCGCACAGGCTCTCGACAATCGAGCTAGCAGACAGAATCGCGTTCGTGCAACAGGGCAAAATCATCGCAATGGGCAGCTATGAGGAGCTGCTGCAAAGCTGCAAGGAGTTCGCACAGCTCTATTATAGTACATCGCAATAAATTTTGTGCCCTGCAAGCCCCTCCCGCAGGGCAACGTCAAAAAAGCAGCAAAAAAATTGCAAGAATCTCGCTTTTTCTATTTAACTTTTTTGTGCACTGCCGATATTGCTTATGTAGATGTGGTAAGGACACCCACTTTGACTGCGCAAGCTCGCAATGACTGCTATGAGCTGCCACTCTCTCGATAAGGACATCCCCAAAATTCAATCTTAGGGGTACACTATGCCTTTCAATATCAACACAAACGTTCACGCGCTTAATTCACGCGCGCAGGGTACATTTACTCAAAACGCACTCAAGGATTCTTTGGAAAAATTGAGTTCAGGGCTTCGAATCAACAAAGCAGCAGACGATGCTTCAGGTATGGCGATTGCCGACAGCTTGCGTTCTCAAGCCAACTCGCTCGGGCAAGCAATCCGCAACACCAACGATGGTATGGGGATTATCCAGATTGCCGACAAGGCGATG
Organism: Helicobacter sp.; assembly: GCA_014799985.1. Taxonomy (GTDB): domain Bacteria; phylum Campylobacterota; class Campylobacteria; order Campylobacterales; family Helicobacteraceae; genus NHYN01. The sequence goes on along the minus strand of JAAVGZ010000089.1, from coordinate 53,394 downwards.
GACGAGCAGATTAAAATCCTCGACACCATCAAAACCAAAGCTGTGCAAGCAGCACAAGACGGGCAAACCACAAAAACAAGGACTGCGATTCAAGCAGACATCACGCGACTCATCGGCTCGCTCGACAACATCGGGCAAACCACGAGCTTCAACGGGCTCGCGCTCTTGTCAGGGACATTCACCAACAAAGAATTTCAAGTCGGTGCGTATTCTAACCAAAGCATCAAAGCGAGCATTGGTCCAACCACTTCCGATAAAATCGGGCATGTGCGCGTAGAGACCGGGCAAGTCGTTACAGCGCAAGGAACCGTTACATTGCAAGTCGATGCTGTGCAGGGCAACAAGAGCGTGGTGCTCGAATCTGTCGTGATTTCGACATCTGCGGGCACAGGCGTGGGCGCTTTGGCAGAAGTCATCAACAAAAACTCCGATGCGCTCGGCGGGCTCAAGGCGAGCTTCGTGGTCGAGACCACAGGAAGCGGCGCGGTCATGGCAGCGGCGGCAATTTGCGGGCTCACAATTAACGGCGTGAATATCGGGGCGCTCACCGACATTGTCGATAATGACCGAGACGGCAAGCTGATTAACGCGATTAACGCACGCAAAGAGGAAACAGGCGTGCAGGCTTCGGTCGACTACCACGGGCGCTTGCACCTCACCGCGCTCGATGGACGCGGAATCCAAGTAACAGGTTCAGCCTATGACACAGCGGGCACCGCAATCGACTTCAGTGCAATCATGGGTGTGGCAGACGGCACTTTCTTTGGCGGTCGCCTTACACTCACCAAGCTCGATGCGAGCGACATTCGCATAACGGGTACGGGTATTCAATTTACTGGCTTTGATTCGAATCAAGCCGTTGCGCAAACAAGCGTGAACTTGCGCGGCACGCTCAACGCTTGGGACGCTAACAAGGCTTCGGCGATGGGCGCAAACCCCAACGAGGCTGTGGCAACACGCGACAATGCGCTGGGAATGAGCGCGGGCGTAACAACCTTGCGCGGCGCGATGACGGTGATGAACATCGCCGAGAGCGCGATTAAGCAGCTCGATAGCATTCGTGCCGACCTTGGTTCTGTGCAACAACAGATGCTAAGCACGCTCAACAACATCACGATTACACAAGTCAACGTCAAAGCGGCAGAATCGCAAATCCGCGAGACCGACTTCGCCGAGGAGAGCTCGACATTCACCAAGCTGAACCTCCTTGCCCAAAGCGGCAACTATGCGCTTAGCCAGTCTAACGCGATTCAGCAAAACATCATGCAGCTTTTGAACTAACCTCCCGTTTCAGCCCCGCTTCGGGGCTGTAACCTCGCGACACAACCGCAAAACTCTTTCTGACGATTCTTGCCCGAACGTTTCTCCGATTCTATTTATCATCGCGAGTCAAGCCTATTTATCATTGTAAGCAGTTTCTATCCGTCATTGCGAGGCAAAAATGACATGTTCTTGTGTCATTGCGAGCGTGAGCGAAGCAATCAACGAGCATAGAATCCTCATGATTCTAGCTTCGTATACGGTTGGTTGCCGCACTCGCGCCGCTCGCTCGCAATGACGATAGATATTTTTGTATGCGCTATTTTTGTCATTGCGAGAGGCGCTAGCCTCGAAGCAATCAACGAGCAAGGAATCCCCAGAAAAAGCGCGCGCAAAGCTATGGCGAAGCCATAGCACAGCGCCGCTTTGGAGTCTGCTATTTTTGATTTTCCTTTGCTCACCGATGCAATATATCCCTACCACAGTGTACAGCGGCAATGTTCGAGCCGTAGGCATAACGTTGACGCATGCGCTGTGGACTATGACATATGCAAGTGCAACGCACAATTAAGAGGCGTGAGGGGGTTTGGGGGATTTTAGGGGGATAGGGGGGAGACTATCATGACACGCAAGCACTTCGTGCTTGCTATGGCAAGTAGCCCCCCTGTCCCCCTTGACGAAATATACGAAGAATGGAATCGCAAAGAGATGTTTCGCTACGCTCAACATGACAAGATTCCAATTGTCATTGCGAGCAAAGCGAAGCAATCAACAAGCAAAGAATCCCCATGATTCTAGCTTCGCACACGGTTGGTTGCCGCGCTCGCGCTGCTCGCTCGCAATGACGATAGTAAATTCTCCGAAAATTCATGACTCTCACCACAACTTCAGCCGCTGGCTATGCGTGAGCGCCACAGCGATGGCGTCCGTTACATCAAGCGGCTTGATGTCGCCCTTGATTCCAAGAATCCGCTTGACCATGAACGCAACCTGCTCCTTTTTCGCCTTGCCATTGCCCGTGAGCGCCTTTTTGACCTGCAACGGCGTGTATTCGGCGAAATTGCCAATTTCTTGCAAAATCTTGAGCGACAGCGCGCCGCGAAACTGGGCGAGCTTGAGCACGGTTTGGGGATTGTAGGCATAGAAAATGTCCTCAATCGCGACACAATCAATCCGATGTTGGCGCAAGATGAGCTCGATTCCCTCGCAAAGCTCGAGAATCTGATGTTGCAAGATTCGCTCATGAATCCTGATGAGCCCCGCCTCGAGAATGCTTTGCGCACGTGGCTTTGCGTGCAGTACGCAATAGCCGCAATTGCGACTGCCCGGGTCGATTCCGAGAATCACATTTCCTGCATTATTCACAGCCTTTTCCCTTGTTGTTCACATGGTTTGTCGGCAGATTCTAGCCAAATATGCTATAATGCGCGCTGAACTGCCGATTTGTTCACATCTGTGAATTGCGTTATTCACGTCTCAAAGGACATCATGCAAAGCAAAGAAATTTTGGAACAACTCAAAGACGAAATCTCGGAAGTCGAGTACGAGCACTACCTTAGGCAGCTGCAATACATCGAGGAGATGAGCTCAAGCAGCCACGCCGTGTTCAGCGCGCCCAATATCCTCATCGCCAACTGGGTGCGCACGAAATACATGCAGCGAATCGCGCATCTTTTCGAGCTGCGCAACGGCAACACGACAACGGTCGAGATTATCCTCGCGACCCAAAAAAAGTCGCCGCCGAAGCAAAAAAATGTCAAGCGCACGAGCATTCTCGATTTCACATGTACATTTGAAAACTTCGTTGTCGGCGGCTCGAACCGCATGGCGCACAACGCCGCCTCGAATGTCGCCAAACATCAGGCGAAGTTCAATCCGCTGCTGATTTATGGCGGCACGGGGCTTGGCAAAACGCACCTGCTGAACGCGATTGGCAACTATGTGAGCCACAACAAGAGCGTGAATTATGTAACAAGCGAGCAATTCTTGAACGACTTCGTGCATCATCTGCGCAACAAGACGATGGATAGATTCAAAGAAAAATACCGCTCGAACGACTATCTATTGATTGATGACATTCAGTTTTTCGCCTCCAAAGGCAAGGATATGCTGCAAGAAGAGTTTTTCCACACCTTCGAGGAGCTGCACAACAACAGAAAGCAGATTGTGATGACATCAGACAAGCACCCAAAATACATCGACAAGCTCGATGAGCGGCTCAAGAGCCGATTTCTCTCGGGGCTTGTGTGCGAGATTCTGCAACCCGAGCTCGAAACGAAGATTCGCATTATCAAGAACATCTGCCAACGTGATAAAATCTTTCTGACCAACGATGTGATTGAGTTCATCGCGACAAACATCAACAACAACATTCGCGAGATTGGCGGGAACATCTTGCAACTCAATGTCGCCGCGAACATCATCGGGCAGGACATCACGCTCGAGTTTGCGCGGCAGCAGCTCAAGGAGCACATTGTCGAGGAAAGCACAAACATCACGTTAGAGAGAATCATCGACACCGTGGCGCTCGATTTCAACATCAAGCCCTCCGAGATTAGCAGCAAATCAAAGCGCAAGAAAATCGTGCTTTCGCGTAGAATCGTCATCTACCTCGCGCGCCTGCTCACGCCCAACTCGATGCCATCAATCGCGCAGGGCTTGGGCATGAAAGACCATAGCTCCGTGAGCAAAGCATACAAAGCCATCGAAACCGAGATTAAGACCAACAAGGATTTCAAGCTCAAGCTCGAAGAGCTGCAGAGCAAGATTCGGCTGAAAAACTAACAAAAATATGCTACAATGCGCTTTTGAATGGCTGTGAACAGAAGGGCGCAACATCGGCGATTTGTCCCATGTATTTCACGATAGATGGAGCGGCTGTGCCCAATCAATGAAGGGTTTTTCACATTTTCACGTCCCCTACTACTAAAAAAGAAATCTTTAAATTAAAGGACATACTATATGGAATGCACGATTAGCAAAGAAACGCTCGAGCCCCTGCTCAATATCTTGCAGCCCTTTAGCGACAAAAAGGAATTTGTGCAAATCACATCGCATGTCATGCTCACGGTGAGCAAGGAACAGCTGATATGCTACGCGACCGATTTCGAGATGGGAATGCAGCTTTGCTCGAAAGACATCACGACAAAGCAAGAGGGGCGAATCACGGCGAACGCAAAGAAGCTTCTTGACATCGTGCGCAACCTCAAAAACAATACGCCCATCAATCTCAAGGCAGATGAGAATATCCTCACAATCTCGCAAGGCAAGAGCCATTTCAAGCTTCCAAGCTTCATCGCCGAAGAATTTCCGACATTTCCAGACTACGAGGACGCAAACGAGCTCGACATCACCTTCGCCGACCTCTCGCATGATTTCAAAAAAATCTCGCCAACAATCGACACGAACAACCAACGTGTCGAAATCACGGGCATGCTGTTTGCCTTCACCAAAGAGAAAATTGACATTGTCGGCACAGACACGAAGCGGCTCGGAATCATCACGCACCCATCGAGCGACACAGAGACAAGCTTCATCATTCCCAAGCAAGCCGTGCTCGAGCTGCAAAAGCTCGACTTCGAGCCCGACACAAAGGTATATCAAACCCCGACAATCCTCGTTCTCAAAGACAGCAAGGCGCAATGCTTCGTGCGTCTCATCAACGGCAACTATCCCCAATACGAGAAGATTATCCCCACGAGCTTCGCGCATGAAATCCTGCTTCCGCGCGACCAATTCCTCGAATCTATCCGACTCATCGAGACGCTAAGCAACATCATCGAGCTTAGAATCAGCGGCAACGAAGTCTTTTTCAGCTCTATCAATGGCGGTCCAGACGAGAAGGCAGAAACGAGCTTCGAGATTCCCGCAAATGTCGATGACGAAGTGCTGATTGGCATCAACTCCAAGCAGGTCGCCGACTTCCTCGCCCACATTCAAACGCCAGATTTCACACTCAAAATCAAAGATTCCTATAGCCCCTTTGTGGTCGAATCCGAAAACTTTAGCACCGTGATTATCCCCATCATCACATAAGGAAACGCATGCAAAACCAATATTCTGCCGACACGATAAAGGTTCTCAAGGGCTTAGAAGCCGTTCGCAAGCGCCCCGGAATGTATATTGGCGACACGAGCACCAAAGGGCTACACCATCTCATCTACGAAGTCGTGGACAACTCCATTGACGAGGCGATGGCAGGATTCTGCGATTCTATCGACATCACGCTTTGTGCTGATGGCAGAGCGATTATCCAAGACAACGGGCGCGGAATCCCGACAGACATGCACCCCACCGAGAATCTCCCCGCCGCGACTGTCGTGCTCACGACATTGCATGCGGGCGGCAAGTTCGATAATAATGTCTATAAGGTCTCGGGCGGGCTGCATGGCGTTGGAATCTCTGTCGTCAACGCATTGAGCGCAAGGCTCAAAATGTACATTCATCGCGAGGGAAAAGTCTATACGCAAACCTTCGAGTGCGGAATCCCCACAAACGAGCTAGAAACCATTGGCAGCACCGACAAAACGGGCACAATCATTGAGTTCCTGCCCGATTCGAGCATCTTTGAAGACATGCAATTCCAATTCGAGATTCTCTCGAAACGTTTCAAAGAAATCGCCTATTTGAACCCAAACATCACGATTAGATTCCATGACGAGAGAATCGACAAAACGGAGGAATACCATTTCAAGGGCGGCTTGAGCGAGTTTATCCATGCGCTCAACACACAGGCGCTGCTTTCACAAATCATCACAATCAGCGACAAGGCGCATGGCGAAAACTCTTGCGAGGTCGACATCGCGCTCGCGTATAACGAGGGCTTTGACGAAAAATTGCTTGGCTTTGTGAACAACATCAAAACCCCCGAGGGCGGCACGCACGAGGCAGGATTCCGCGCTGGGCTCTCGCGAGCAATCATCAGCTACATCGACACCAACGCTTCGGCGCGCGAGAAAGACGCGAAGGTCAGCGGCGATGACATTCGCGAAGGCTTGGTCGCGATTGTCTCCGTGCGCATAAGCGAGCCGCAGTTCGAGGGGCAGACGAAGGGCAAGCTTGGCAACTCGTTCGTGCGTCCGCTCATTCAAAAGATTGTGTATGAAAAACTCATGAAGTTTTTCGAGGAGAATCCGACAGACGCCAAGGCGATTATGCAAAAGGCGCTACTCGCCGCACGTGGGCGCGAGGCGGCGAAAAAGGCGCGCGAGCTCACGCGCAAGAAAGAGAGTTTTAGCGTGGGCACACTGCCGGGCAAGCTCGCCGACTGCCAAAGCAAAGACCCAAGCGAGTCGGAACTCTTTCTTGTCGAGGGCGACAGCGCGGGCGGCAGCGCCAAGAGTGGGCGCGACCGCTCGTTTCAGGCGATTCTGCCTTTGCGCGGCAAGCTGCTGAATGTCGAAAAAAGCCGCATCGACAAGATTCTCAAGAGCGAGGAAATCAAGAACATGATTACCGCGCTTGGCTGCGGGATTGGTACGGAGTTTGACATTAGCAAGATTCGCTACGAGAAGATTATCATCATGACCGATGCCGATGTCGATGGCAGCCATATCCAGACATTGCTGCTGACATTTTTCTTTCGCTATCTCAAGCCCGTCATCGACAAGGGCTATCTCTATATCGCCCAGCCTCCGCTCTATCGCTTCAAAAAGGGCAAGGTCGAAATCTATCTCAAAGACGACAAGGCGATGAGCGACTATCTGATTGAAAACGGCATTGAAAACTTCCATTTCAAAGGCATTGGGCAGGCAGAGCTGCTCGATTTTCTGAAGAATCTAAGCCACTATCGCTCGCTTTTGCGCAGCCTCACGAAGAAAATCAGCATTTTTGAAGTCGTGCAATATCTCGTGCAAAATCCATGCGAGAATCTGTCGCTTGATGTCTTGCAAGACAAACTCGCGCTGCACCTCGCCGAGCTCGATTATCACATCTTGAACAGCAACAGCAGCGATTCGATGTTGCAACTCTATATCCAAACCACGAGCGGGCTGCACAACATCGCGTTTGGGTACGAGCTCTTTAGCGACCCTCTGCTGCTTCAGGCGAAGAGATTGTATGCGACACTCATCGAGCGCGACTTGGACTTTCTCGAGAACAAAGACATGTTCGAGGTGCTCAAGGACATTGAAGAAAGCGCGAAAAAGGGCGCGCATATCCAACGTTACAAGGGCTTGGGCGAGATGAATCCCGAGCAGCTGTGGGAAACGACAATGACAAAGGAGAATCGCCATTTGTTGCGCATTCGCATTAGCGATGCGCTCAATGAGCAGCTGCGCGCCGATGACGAGAGCGAGGCAGATTCTGTGTTTGCGCTGTTTATGGGTGATGAGGTCGAGCCGCGCCGCAACTATATCCAAGAGCATGCGAACGATGTTAAGAATCTCGATATTTAGGCTATTTTATGCGCTATGGTGAGCTAGAAATTTCCAACTTCGACCCGCAAAGCATCGAGCTGTGGGAGAACAAGCATGAGCGATTCTACACAATCAACATCACATTGCCCGAGTTCTCGTGCCTCTGCCCGCGCAGCGGCTACCCCGACTATGCGAGCATCTTTGTGAGCTATGCGCCCGCGCGTTTCGTTGTCGAGCTCAAGGCGCTCAAGCTCTACATTAACTCGTTTCGGAATCGCTACATCAGCCACGAGGACAGCATCAACGAAATCTATGCGCTTCTGTGGGAGAAGCTTGCGCCCAAGAAGCTCCTTGTCCGCGCCGATTTCAACCCACGCGGCAATGTGCATACCATTATCGAGATTAACAGCGAGGAGCAGCGATGAATCTTCTTGGGTGGTTGCTCGACACGGCTTCGTGGCTGTTGGGGAATCAGAATTTCCAATTCTATCTCATCGCCTATTGTGTCGGCGGGATTCCGTTTGGGCTCGTGATTCTGCGGCTTTTCTATGGAATCGATTTGCGCAAGGTCGGCAGCGGCAGCATTGGCGCAACGAATGTCTTGCGTGCGTTGCAACAAAAAAACATCGCGCATGCGAAGAGGATTGCGCTGCTCACGGTCATTTTGGACGCATTCAAGGGCGCGGGCGTCATTCTCGCTGCGCGCGCATGCGACTTGGGGGCAGATGTGCAATGGAGTATTGCCGTTTTGAGCGTGGTTGGGCATTGTTATAGCCCGTTTCTGAAGTTTGACGGCGGCAAGGGAATCGCCACAGGCGTGGGCGTGATGCTCGTTTTGCTGCCGATTGAGGCAATGCTCGGGCTCTTGGCATGGTTTGTTGTTGGCAAGTGGAGCAAGATTTCTTCGCTCGCGTCTCTCGCGGGCTTGGGCGGGTTTTTGGTCAGCCATGCCTTTCTGAATCCCACGATTCCAGAGATTGAATCCCATGCGCCGATTATCATCATCGCTGTGGTGATTGTCTGGAAACATCTCCCAAATATCCAACGAATCCTGCAAGGCAAAGAACAAAAAATCGTATAGGAGAGACTATGAAAATCAAACAAGAAATGGCAGTCAAAGTTCGCAATTTGACGTTTGATACAATCATTGGACTATTGCCAATCGAGCGCGAAAAACCGCAACGCGTTGTCGTGAATTGCACGCTTTATTATCAATGCAAAAGCGATGTTTTTATCGATTATTCTCTTGTCAAAGACTATTTGATAACGACAATCCAACGCAAGCAATTTAAGAAGCTCGAAGAGGGTGTTGTTTTTCTCACGCAAGGCTTGAAAGATTTGTTTCCGATTATCTATCGTTCCGAGATTGAAATCATCAAGCCGCATATTTTTGATAATTGCAATGTGTCGCTTTGCCTCACGCAAAAATTCAAAATTTAGACAATCTCGAGTACTCTGCCGTCTTTGAATGTTGCCTTTTTGTTGCCGTCAAACATACTCGGGTCGAGAAACTCGCCCGCAAAGAGCACGCTGCCCTGCCCGATTTTGGTGAGCAACACAAACTCGCCCTCGCATTCCACAGCGCCGTCAACTTCGCCATAGATTTGGAGATTGCCTTTGGCATAAATGCGCGCCCCGCTGTTGATACGCCCATAGACAATCAAATCGCCCTCGCATATAATCTCCTCGCCGCTGCGGATAATGCGATTGAGAATCTGCGCTTGGGTCGTCTTTGAGTCGGGTTGGTGCTCAAGCACATCGTCTATCATAGAGGTAGATTCTTGCTTTTTGGCAGGACGTTTGAGCTTTTCGAGGGTTTTGGATTCCATAAACAACAATCCACGTTCTTCGAGAAAGGCAACAAGTGTTGGCGTGATTTCTTGCGAAAGTAGAAGCAAAAAATTCTGCAACAAAACGCAATTGCGGCTGATATATTCCATAAGTCGACTTTCCTCGCATGGCTCGATTTCAAATATCTTTAAATTGCTTTGTCGACCTTTGACCATTTTAAATTCCTCTCTAACGGGAATGGGATTCGATGAGTACCTTCGCATCTTTAATGATATTAAATAGATTATCGTTAATCCATTTAGAATCCAGCCATTCTGTTGGGTTGCTCTCAACTCCCTGAACAAGCGTGGCAAAATGCAGATGGTCGCCCAACACAAGCCCCGTTAAGCCCGTGTTTCCTATTTGTGCCCCCGATTCCAATTGCTGCCCCTCATGCACATCGATGCGGCTTAGGTGCGCATAGAGGCTCATGAGCCCAAGCCCATGGTCGATAATCACCATGTTGCCATAGATTCCGTTGAACCCAGCAAACGCGACAACGCCCCCATTGCTTAGAATCACGGGTGCTTGCTTGACGCTAGCAAAATCGATTCCTAAATGATACGACTCGCCGATGATGTTGTTCTCATACGAAAAATAGCGGTGGTCGCCAAAGCGCCCAACAGCAGCGCCATTGCGCAGCGGATAGAACTTCGAGAGCGCGAAATCGGTGGGCAGAATCATGGCTTGGTTGTAGTTTTGCCCCACGAGATTCACAATCTCGACATTTTTGTCGCGAATGGTTTTGTTGATATAGCTGAACTTGTCAGCGGGCGTTGCCAAGCTCTCGGGCGAGTTTTGGTTAATCTCGCTAATGAGGCTCGTGATTTTGCCGTCAATAAAATCGTTGCCGATTTTAATGGTCGATGTTTTGTATTCACGTTTGACGCGATAAAATGGCACGGGCATCACGCTCCTATTTCCCGCCTTGTCTTCGACAATCACGCGTGCGTTGAAGTCGTTGTCGCGCACGTCCCAAGCCACGAGCGCGGCATAGTAGCCTCCATCGGCGAAATACACGGGCTTAAACTGCCACCTGCCACCCTCGAGCGTGATTGCCGCGAGGTTGTCATCGAGCGCCTGAAAAACGACAAACGCGCTGCCTCCGCGCACGATTTTATAGGAATGCGCGAGAATGTCGATGTAGGGCTTTTGTGTGTCGAGTGTCGTGCGAATCGTCTTTTTGGCGGTGTTGCCAAAGCCAAAATAGCTGCTGTCTGTCGCGGTGATTTGAATCTCGACACCGCCATCGCTCAAGAACATCGTATTTTTTGGCGCAGGAATCTGAATCGCGACATGTTTTGGGCTGTTTGGTGGGTTCGTGCTCTCGACAAGGCGGCTTTCGCTGCCCGAGACCATATAGACTTGATAATTTTGGATTCCGCTCTCATCGCTAAGCGTGATTTGCAGAGAATCTTTGAAGTTCCAAAACACTTCGTCCGCAACATCGATATGCGGCGGATTACTCTCGAAACTATCGGGATTGAGTGCCACAACGCTGCCAAACGCCACAATCACAAACACAATCGCTGACAATAGGATTTTTTTCATTCCATTCCCTCTAAAAATCGATGCAGTTTATTATACTCGGCTTTGTTTAAAAATCGCCATTTGGTTGGTTGAAGTGAAGAAAGAGACACAAAGCCAAACTCTACGCGCTTCAAGTCGAGCACATCGAGAGAAAATGCGGCGAAGAATCGCCTTAGCTCGCGGTTTTGCCCTTCGCTTATCTGCACGCGCATGCGCGCGTAATTCTTCGATTCGCCAAGCACCTTGTACGACACAAACGGCGCAAAGTCCATGCTCACAATCTCGCTTTTGTGGTGCGCGCCCTTGTGCGCATCGTCTAGGTGTAGCCCCTGCTCCATTGCCTCAAAAAGCGCGGGCGTGAGCTTGCCGCCAAGCTTGAGATAGTAGCTGCGCGTGAGGTTGCTATGCGTGAGCGCATCGGCGACCTTCGCGCTGTCTGTCAGCAAAAGCAGCCCCTCGCTCGCGAAGTCGAGCCGCCCAATCGTGCGAAAATGCGCGAACCCGCTTGGCAGAGAATCGAAAATAATGCGCCGATTGTGCTCGTCATGCTTGCTGACAATCTCGCCTTTGGGCTTGTGGTAGGCAATCACGCTAAAATGCTTGGTTGGCTTGAGCGGCTTGGAATCAATCGTGATTCTGTCCTTTGGCGTAACGCGCTGCCCCGCGCTTGCAAGCGCTTTGTTCACGCGCACGCGCCCCTGCTCGATGAGCCTATCTGCCTCGCGGCGCGAGTACGTGCTGTTGTGGGCGATGTATTGGTTGATTCGCATTGTGTTCCTTTGAATTTTTAGTGCAGACACATTATAATTTTACATTATTTTGGAGGAATCCTATGGCAGCCAACAAAATCGATTTGCGCAATCAGTCCATCGTCCGTCTCTTTTTCACCTATTTTATCCCCTCTGTTTGCGCGATGCTTGCCCTCTCGACCAACGCGACAATCGATGGCATCTTCGTGGGGCAGATGGTCGGCGCGAACGCGCTCGCGGCTGTCGGAATCGCGTGGCCTCTGTTTCCCGTGATGATTGCCTACGAGCTTCTTTTCAGCATTGGCGGCGCGTCTTTGAGCTCGTATTATATCGGCAAGGGCAAGCCACAGCGCGCCCGCATGATTTTTAGCTCGATATTTTATTTTGCGCTCATAAGCGGCAGCATTATTGGCGTTGTGCTGTTCCTCTTTCGCTACGAAATGGCGCGATTGCTCGGCGCGTCAGCTGTGCTCGAGCCGCTCGTGGTCGAGTATATCGGAATCATCTTCTTGGGCGGAATCTTCATCGTGTTGCAGCCCATGCTCGATATTTTCGCGATTAACGACAAGCGCCCCAACCTCGCGATGTTCGCGACAATCGCCGCGTCTTTGCTGAACATCGTGCTCAATTATATTTTTATTTTCCTCTGGGGCTGGGGGCTCTTTGGCGCGGCGCTCGCCACGGTGCTCGGCAACGCGATTGGATTCTTCGTGCTGCTGCGGCACTTCGTGTTGCGGCAGGGCGAGATTTATTTCTTGCGCTATTTCAACATTCGCGCGTGCCTCGTTTCGGCGAAAAACGGAATCCCACAATCGGTGGCAGAGATTAGCGCATCGCTCATGATGCTCGCCTTCAACCACGCGTTGCGCGAAATCGCGGGCGAGCGCGGCATCGCGATTTATAGCATTCTGATGTACACAGGAATCGTTGTCTTTACCGTGATTCTCTCGAGCGCGCAAAGCATTCAGCCCATCGCGAGCTTCAACTATGGCGCGGGTTGCACCCAGCGCATTCGCTCCGTGTTCTCCTTTGGGCTCGCGTTTTCGCTCGTGCTTGGAGTCGTGATGTATGGGCTCTCACACAGCTTTGCGCCGCTGCTCGTGAGCATTTTCGTGAGCGAAGCCGAGATTCTGCGCGACCCCATGCTTTCTGCCGATGTCGCGCATGCAATCGGAATCTACTATCTCGGATTCGTGCTGCTTGGCATGAGCCTTTGTAGTGCGATTCTGTTGCAAAGCATTCAGCGCCCATGGCATGCGCTGCTCGTTACGCTTAGCTCGAGCCTGTTGTTTGCGATTCCGTTCGTGCTCACGTTGCCCAAGTTTTGGGGCATTGACGGCGTTTGGTGGAGCTATCCATGCGCGATGGTGGCATCGAGCGTCATCGCATGCTGCGTGATTCTCTATGAGTTCAAAAAGGGCGCGTTGCGCCTTAGCTAATGCCGCTCTTTAGGTCGCTCTTGAATCCCGCGCACACGATGAGCGCGATTGTGCCGCCCACGAGGTAATAGAGAAACGCAGGGATTGGCACGGGGTCGCCAGCGGCATAGGAATGCAGCCCCGAAAGATAGAAATTCACGCCAAAATAGGTCATAAGAATTGAATAGAATCCCACAACGCTAAGCGAGGCGAGGATATAGGGCGAATCGCCGCCGCGCACGAAGCGCGCATGCAAAATGAGCGTGTAGGTAACAATCGAAATCAGCGACCATGTCTCTTTGGAATCCCAGCCCCAATAGCGCCCCCAGCTCTCGTTCGCCCAGATTCCGCCCAAGAATGTCCCAACGGTGAGCATTCCGAGCCCGACAATGAGGCTCAATTCATTCACGGCGCTAAGGGTTTGAATCGAGTCATCGAGTTGCGCGCGTTTGGGCGAGCGCAGCAAGAAGAGCAGCAGAATCACCGCGCCAAGCAAGAACGAGAGCGCGAGGAAGCCATAGCTCGCCGTGATGATAGAGACATGGATATTCAGCCAATAGGATTTGAGCACGGGGACGAGATTGCCAATTTGGGGGTCCATGAAGCCCAAATGCGCGACAAACAGCACGATTCCAGCCATCACGGACGCTGTCGAAAACGCGAGCAAGAATCCGCGCAACAAGAGCACGCCGCAGATTGCCGTTGCCCATGCGATGTAAATCATCGATTCGTAGGCGTTGCTCCACGGCGCGTGCCCGCCGACATACCAGCGTAGCCCAAGTGCTGCCGTGTTGCATACCAACACAAGCACGATGCAGCCAAGCAGGATTCTGTCGATTGTGCGGCTGCCTTTCGTGTTGCGCAGGATTCGCACGAAGCACATCGCAAACATGAGCAAGCCAAACAGCAGGTAGAGATAGCACAGCATCTGAAAGGGATTGGAGCGGTTCAGCAGAATCTCGGCGCTGATTTTCGCGCTGCTTGGCAGGAGCGCTGCGCCGTGTTCGTTTTGGTAGTCAAACAGCGGCTGCAAGGCGGAATCTGCCGCGCTCGCGCTCCCGCCCGCAACGAGGTCATCGAGCGCGCGGAAATAATCGCGCACGATATGCAGGATTTTGTTGCGCTCCTCTTCGCTAAAAAGCCCGAGCTCGACAGGCGAGTACCATTTTGAAAGCAGTGTCGAGTCGCCTGCGACATTGGCATTCATTTTGTCGGGCGAGACGGGCAGAATGCGCAATATTTCGGCGCTTAGAATCGCGAACATCGCCTCGAAACGTTCATTCACAGCCAAGATGTCTTTGTCGAGCGTGCCACGTTCGGCGGGTTTTTTAAGATTGACTTCCGCAACGAGGTTAAAAAGTTTATAGTAGCCATCTTGGTACATGTCGTAAAACGAGGCATATTTTTCGCTTGGATTCAAGCCCAAGATTTGTTTGAGAGCGGGCGTGCCGATATAAATCATCTTCACGCCTTTCCATTCTTCGGGGTAGGCGAGCATTCCAAGTAGGAGTTGGATATTGTCCATATCAAGAAACCTATCTCGTTTGGTGATTTTGTGGATAAAATCGCTCGCCAGAGTGTCCATTGGCTTAATGCGCCCGCCAAAGTCTTGCACAAGCAGGCGCGCGAAGTGATTCGCATGCTCTTTTGTACGCGTGCGCACGCCAAAGACAATGGCTTTTGTGAGCGTGCTTGCCTGCGCGCGCATGTCTTGCAAGAGCTCGTCTTCGATGACAATCGCTTCGGGACCTTGTTGGGGCACAGATTCTGCATGCAACGCAACAGGGGCGAAACAGAGCAGCAGAAACGCGCATGTTACGGCAGGATTTTGACGTTTGACGAAGCTTGATAGCCTTTTAAATCGTCCTTTTGGGTCAAGAAGAATCCAGATAAAAGCGATAATGAGCATCGCATAGCCAATGTATGTTGGAATCTTGCCCGGGTCGTTATTGACAGAAAGATGTGTTCCAAGTTCATCGGGGTCGTATGATGTTTGAAAAAAGCGATAGCCGCCATAATCAAGAGTGTGATTCATATAGATATGATAGGGCATCGTGATTCCTTTTTGGTCATCAACGACAACGACATGCGATGAATAAGACGAAGGGGCATGGGAGCCGGGATAACGTTCGAGCTCAAAATCTTCAAGTTTGATAGCAAATGGTAGCTCGATGTCGCGCGTTCCCCAACCAACCATGAAACGTATGTTGCCAAACAAAAAACGTTTAAATTGTCCATCGCGAACAGCGATTGTTTGGCTGTTGCCTTTGTAGCTAAGATTGATGAGGAGGCGCGATTGATTATCTTTAGGATTGCTGCTATGTTCAAAGCCTCCATACGAGAAATTGATGGTCTCGCCACCAATGTCGAGGTCATAGTTAAAATCTTTGGAATAGAGATAGGAGACTTGGAGCGGAAAGTCATAATAGACAGCGGAAAACTCTTTGTTCACATCACCCTTGAGTGCACGCACGAGCAAAAATTTTTCGCTCGATTGCATGACGGAGTTGGATTCTCCTTCGCGAATATGTAACATTCCTTCAAAGCCAACATAACGCGTCATCGCAGCGCCAAGCAGAATCATGACAAAAGAGGCATGCAAGAGCAAGGTCGAATAACGTTTACGTTTCGCGAGGCTGAATCGATAGAGAATGAGCAATAAATTAATGAGCAAAAACGCATGCAATACCGCAAACCAATTGCTTGAATAAACCACCACTTTAGCCGATTCTGTGCCATAATCATTTTCGATAAATGTTGCGACAGCGCATGCCGCGCCATAAGCAAAAAGCAAGAGATATGTGAGCCAAAATGAACCGAGTTGTGCAATTAGAATCCTTATCATTGCAGGCGCTCCTGTAAAAAGTTGAGAAGCCGCGCATTGACTTCTTTTTCGTCTTGTGCCCCTTTCCACTCTTGGCTCGCAACAAAATCGAGCATGGCAAGAAGTTGTTTTTCGTCAATCGCGCCTGTGTGCGTGAAAATTGTTTGTGCATTTTGGTTGGCAAAGATAATCATTGGCGTGGGTCCCACGCGATAAATCCGCACCAAATCGGTTGTTACAATCGGATTGGGTGTTAAATTAGTTACGAACTGATGGGGCTTAATGTAGCTAAAATTAACATAATAGGGCGCAAAATCTTGTTTGAGCTTGTCTCGAATCTCTTCGGAATCTCTAATCGTTTTTTTGAGTTGGTCGCAATAGAGGCAGCCATTAACTCCAAATATCACCATGAGATATTTCCCCTCGGGGTCGATGGTGCTATTGTCTTTAATAATCCCATCGAGCTCCGCATACGATGCTTTGTCAAGATTGTTGATTTTCTCAATGTCTGTCGTGCTCATTTCGCTGCCAAAAGACACGATGTTTTCCGATTCCTTTTCGCCGCATGCACTGACCATAAATGCTGCCAAAATAAATAGGATTTGCCAAATACGCATTGTTGCTCCTTAATTAAGAATGGATAAGATTCAAGATTGCCCGCACAAAAAGAGGAGAGTCGTTAAGACATGCACAGACTTCGTAGGCTTTGATGTTTTTCTCTTTTGCATATTGACGGTATTGAATCGAGAGTTCATAGTCTGTTTCCGAATTGTCAATGCTGAATGCAATGGGATAAACAAGCACCGATTCTCCGCTTAGTTCATCGAGCACTTCTGATATAAAAGGCTTTGTCCAGCGCACGGGTCCAATGTGGGATTGGAATGCATGCATGATTTTTTTAAATCTGATTCCTTCTGCTTCGAGCTTTTCGCCCAAGATTGCAATATTTTGCAAGATTTCTTCGACATAAGGGTCGCCTTTTTGCACGACCTTTTCGGGCAGTCCATGTGCAGAAAAAAGCAGCACAACTTCTTGGCTATCCATAGAATGCGCTGCCAAAGATTCTTGAATGCGCGCTACGATGGCGTCATTATAATATGCGTCATTATAATAGCGGTCGATTGTGTGAATCTTTGGATAATATGCGCATGCGTTGCATGCTTTTTGTACCAACTCTAACGATGTGAGGGTTGTTGTTGTCGAATAATGGGGATACAGGCTAAAAAGCGTGAGTTCATCAAGATTTGCCGTTTTAAAACGCGCGATGATGTCGTGGATAAACGGCGGTGTGTAGCTCATCGCAAAGTCAAAATGAGTCTTGGAATCCTGCTTGCTAAGCGCCTCGACCAAGCGCTTGGTGTGCGCAACAATGGGCGATTTGCCGCCAATCAGGGAATAGTTGCGCGTGGATTCCTTGACACGCAGGGCGACTATGCAGCGCGCGACAATAGAGCGCAGAATGGGATTGGAAATCGTGAGTATGTTTTTATCACAGAACATATTATACAAAAAGAGCGGAACGTCATCAAGATGATTGGGACCACCCATATTAAGAAGCAGCACGGCTTTAATATCCACTCCTTTGGAACTAGGGATTCAACAGAGTTTCGGTATAATGCGATTTCCAAAAACCAAATGGTATTTGATTTTTGTTAATGGAGAATTAATGCCCGCAGCTATCTTGTTAGAAACCTTAGGCTACCACAAAATTTTCGCGTTTTTGCTCTTCGTCCCCCCTGCCCTAGCGCTTCTGTTTTTGTTCCAAATGCGCTCGTTTCCGCATCTCGTGCGGCGCATTCGCCTGCTCACGCCCGCGTATAATTTCTTGCTCGCCTCTGCCGTCTTCACGGGCGTCATTCTCGCGTTTATGCAGCAAAATTATAGCCTGAATGCGATGATAATGAGCTTTGTTGGCGCCGTGATGGCATGCAACGAGATTCGGCGCTACAAGCGTCAACGCGTGATTGCGAGCTATGATGTCGCCGAGCAGGGCGCGTTCATCGCGTGGGCGAAAAAGAAATATGCCCTTGACATCGTCTTGTTGCTTGTGCTAGTATTGCTGACTTTTTATGTTTAAAGGAAACACGATGCTGACAACAGGCGACACCGCGCCGCTTTTTTGCCTGCCTAGCGCCGATGGCACAGAGCTCTGCTTGCAGAATCTACTTGGCTCTTTTGTGGTTGTTTATTTTTACCCCAGAGATTCCACCCCGGGCTGCACGACAGAGGCATGCGATTTTAGCGCGAGCCTCGCGAGCTTTGTNGCAAACGGCGCNTGCGTGTTGGGCATTAGCCCCGATTCGATGCAATCTCATCAAAAATTTATCAACAAACATGCGCTCGCGATTACGCTATTGTGCGACAATGACCATTCTGTCGCGCTCCAATACGGCGCGTGGGGCGAGAAGAAGTCGTATGGCAAAACCTATGAAGGCATTTTGCGGAGTACATTTTTGATTGACAAAGAGGGCAAAATCGCGTTTGCGTGGTACAAAGTCAAGGTCAAAGACCACGCCAAAGCCGTGCTCGACAAGCTGATTGAGATTCGGAGCAATTTGGCATAAAACTTGCTTTGGATAGAGAAACAGGAGGTTGCATGAGATGGATTGTCTTATTACTCTTTTCGTTTGCGTTTGGCATTGGGCTTGAGAATCGGTGTGTGCAAAACATCGAAGACCTTTCGGCGCAGCAAATCAAGCTCTTGCGCAAAGTCTATAAATATGGCGAGAAGCTCGATTTGGGCTACACGCTCGCAGCGATTGCGTGGAAGGAATCATGCGCGGGCGANTANCGCATGAATTTCCAAGACCCAAGCGCGGGGATTTTCCATGCGCATATCCCCACCGTGCTCAAGAGGTATCCACATCTTGGCAATGACGGATTCACNCAGAATCGCATTGGTGAGCGGCTCGTGCGCGATGATGAGTTTGCCGCAAAAGAGGCGATTGAGCAGCTATTGTATTGGCGCAAGGTGCACAATGGCGATTGGGAAAAAATCATCAAGTCTTACAACAAGGGCTTTAGCTGGCAAAAAGACAAAGAAAAAGAAAAACTNGCCAANGCCTATTTGCGCGATGTAACGATACGTTACAAGCAGCTCAAGCAGCAATTGCACTCGGTGCGCCCCAAAGCAAAAAGAGCCGCACAGCAGCAAAAACCGCAGCAGAGCGCAACGCCAAAGAGCGCAGCGATGCGGAGTTTCAACGATGGTTTTGTCGATTCATCGAGCCTAGTAACGCCACATGGCAGCAATACATCGTTCCAACTCATGCCTGATTANTAAAANTGCGCTATAATNANNAAAANCCTCAAGGAAAACAATGCCACAAATCAGTGTCCTTGTCGCGGATAGTAGCCCGATTACGAAAAAATTGATTTTGAGCGCGCTTAAAAAATTGAGTGTTCCACGCATTCTCGAATGCCCAGACGGCGATACTGTGCTCGAATACCTCGATGAAAATATGGATTTTAATGTTCTGTTCCTGAACTCAAATGTTACGGGAATGGATTATCATACGCTCATCACGAAGATGAAAGGGCGCGGTGTTACGGACAAAATCACCATTTTTCTCGTTTCCAATCAGCTCAATGACGCTCAATACCGCTTGTTGCAAAACGATGGCGTGAAGCATTTCATCACGAAGCCCTTCAACGCCATCAAGCTCGAATCGATTATCACGCCCATTATCCGCACGCTCATGGACCCACAGAGTCATCGTGGAATTTTTGAAAACGAATACAAAGACGAGATTCTCGAGATTCTCCAGAAGGGCGTGAGGTTTCAGGTGGTGGAGCAGCAGAATCTGATTTTGACAAAAAGCGCCGATAGGGTGCTCAAAATCCCCCTTGACGCCTTTTTGCGCATCGTGCGCCTAGAGCGGATTATCAAACAGGGACAGGAATGAAAACACAACAAAACCACGACCAAAAGAGCCCCGACATCGAGAGCTATCGGCAGCTGCTCGATATTCTCTTCAACACGCACCACCCTCTTTCTGCCGATGAGGCGAGTATCTTGTTGCGGCTTTTTCCCAAAGAGNGCGAGCAGGTCGGCAATGGGCTCGCGTCTATCATGCAGACTATCGAATGCTCGCGNGCACGATTTCGCGAGATTCTNCATAACGCGCCATCAGAGCAGCTNCGCAACGAGCTCGTGCAGCGCTTTAGNGCCTTGCGCGGCGCGAAGCTTAGCCAATGCTAATCTCTTTGAAATCCGCGATTTTTAGNAACTCTTTATAGATTCTCGCAAGCAGCGCCTTGCGGTTGTCGCGCAATGCCACATCGGGCGCGTTCACGAGCACTTTGTCNAAATAGCGGTCTAGAATCTCGCGGAGCGCCAAAAGCGCATGCAATTCCTCCGTCAAACTCGCATATTTGCGCGCCTTGAGCGCCTCGAAGGCATGGTAGAGCTCGAGCTCCTCGCTTGCGTTCAGAATCTCCGTTCGAATCTCGGGCAGATTGTCGAGGCTAAGCCCCTGCGTGATGTTCGCCACGCGTTTGAAGATTGCGCCAAGCGCACCCAGCTCATCTTGCTTCGCCTCGCCAAGCGCCACGAGCCGCTTGTCAATCGCGCACAAATCCCGTTCGCCGCTCGCAAGCACAGCCGTGATGAGCGAGGCATTCACGTCATAAAACGCCCCCAAACGTTCCAAGATAAATTGCGTGAGCTTGGCGGTGTCAAAGGCTGCATAGTGCGGCGCAAATTGTTGCAAGCGCTCGTGTACATCGAACTCCAAGCCAAACGCAAGCACAATGCGTATGATTCCGTTTGCGGCGCGGCGCAGCGAGAATGGGTCTTTCGANCCGCTTGGAATCTTGCCGATGCTAAAGAGCGCGAGGAGGTTGTCGAGCCGATAGGCGAGCGCGAAGATGGCGGCAAACAGGTTGCGCGGCAGCGCGTCCTCTTGGCTTTTGGGNAGATATTGGTCGGCAATCGCGCCCACNACAAGCGCGTCATGCCCCGCATGNGCCGCCATCGAGCCGCCGATGATTCCCTGCAATTCCGTAAACTCAAANACGCTCTCGCTCACGAGGTCTGCTTTCGTGAATTGCGCCGCCTGTCGCAAAAGCCCCTCAATCGTGCTCGCGTCTTTGCCCGTGAGNTCTTGGAGCTTTTGCATATAGAGCGCGCCAAGNGATAGGGCGATGGCACTCTCGCGCCGCACCTTGTCTGCCATGCTGCCAAGCCCCTCGACAAAGCGCACATTCTCGAGGGCTTGGGGCATAAACCCATTGCGCAAATCGTTTTGGTAGAAAAACAATGCGTCCGAAAGCCGCGCGCGCAGCACGCGNTCGTTGCCTTTGACAATCAGCGAATCATCGCCNTTGAAGGCGTTGCTCACGACAACAAAGCCGTTGTAGAGATTCTCGCCTTTAAAAAGCGGAAAATAACGTTGATTCTCCTTCATCGAGGTGATAATCATCTCTTGGGGGATTGTCAAGAAATGCGCATCGAAATGCCCGAGCAGCGCCGTTGGATACTCGGTAATCGCGACAATCTCGCTAAGCAGCTCGGAATCNAGCCCCACGCGAATGCCCTCTTTCGCCTCAATCATNTCGATTTGTCGCAAGATTCTCTGTTTGCGCGCCTCTGAATCCAGAATCACGCCGTTTTGCTCCAGCAGATTCTCGTATGCAGCCTGCGTCTCGAACCCACGCGGCTCGAATCCAAGCGCGCGGTGTACAAAGGTTTGNTTTGCGCTTTTGATTCCGAAAAGTTCCATGTCAATCAAGGCNTCATCGAGNATCACGCAAAGCGTGCGCACGGGGCGAATGAAGCTTTCAGAGAGCGTGCCCCAGCGCATTGTTTTGCCAAAATGCAGCCGTTGCACAAAGTCGCGCACGATGTCGGCGATGATGGCGCGCGTCTCTTGCCCTTTGGTGTGCTTTTGATAGTACAGCACCTCTTTGCCGTCTTTTTGTGTCGTGCGAACCTCTTCNTTGCTCGCGCCCGTGCGCTTCAAGAATCCGTCAAACGCCTTGCTTGGCGCGCCGTNTTGGTAGGCAACGCTCACGGGAGGACCGAAAAACTCCTCGATTCCGTCCTGTTGCCTCGCGTCTATCTGCCCGCGCACAACGAGTCGCCGCGGCGTGTAGTCNAANCGGCATTGCCCGCTGATTTGTTGCGCGCTCAACGCGGCATAGAATTTGTCTAAGATGTTGGGCAGCTCTTTCAAAAACGGAATCGCGGGCAATTCCTCTGTGCCAATCTCGATGAATAATGCAACACTCACAATCTACTCCAAAAGATTTTGCTAGGTTTTGCGCTTGATTTTGATGCGCTTAATGCGGTTTCCGTCCATTTCGAGCACCTCGAAGTCGGCGTTCAAATCGCTGATGGTGTCTCCGACNTTGGGCACTGTGCCAATCAGGCTAAAGACATATCCGCCGATNCTGACCTCATCACGGCGCGCCTCAAACTCAAANCCGATTTTTTCTTCGAGNGCAAAGATTTCATGTTTGCCGTCGACTTCGTAGCAGTTGGGTTCGATTTCTCGAAATTCATCATGGACGCGCGTGTCATGTTCGTCATGAATNTCGCCGATGATTTCCTCGACAATGTCTTCCATCGTAATCATTCCCGATGTCCCGCCATATTCGTCAATCACGAGCGCCGTGTGGATTCTGTCTTTGTTCATCGTGGTCAGAATCTTGGCAATCGGCGCGCTCTCGGGGACGATAATCATNGGGCGCATGATTTTTTCGAAATCGATTTGCTCGTTTTTGCATGCGAGCTTCAGCAAATCGCGGATATGAATCATGCCCTTGATGTTGTCNTTGCTGTCCGTATAATACGGAAAACGTGTAAATCCCGATTGCATGACGATGTCCATGTTTTGCTCGAGCGAGGCTTGGGCGTTCAGGCAGACCATGTCGTTGCGTGGCGTCATGATTTCTTTTGCCACGGTGTCCGAAAACTCAACGGCATTTTTCATAATCTCGCCCTCGAGCATGTCGATGTGCCCGCCCTTGAGAGATTCTCCAACGATGATTTTGAGCTCTTCTTCGCTATGTGCGAGCTCGNTTTCTTTGGCGGGCTCGATTCNAAAGCAGCGCAAGAAGAAAAGCGCCGTGAGGTCGAAAAGCCGAATGAGNGGNTAGAACAGAATCCAGAAAAGATGCAGCGGGCGGGCGATGAGNAGCACAACGCGCTCGGTTTTGGCAATCGCGAGCGATTTGGGCACGAGCTCGCCAAGCACGACATGCAAAAAGGTGATGATTGTGAATGTAACGGCAATGCTGATGGTCTTGCCCAAAACGGCGTTGCCNCCCGCGAGAAAGGTGATGGGCGTAATCAACAAGCGCTCCACAGCGGGCTCGGCAATCCACCCGAGCGCGAGCGAGGCAAGCGTGATTCCGAGTTGATTGGCACTAAGGTAGGTGTCGAGATNNTTGGAGATTTTGAGCGCAAGCCTTGCGGTGTTATTGCCTCTTTTCACAAGTTCTTCGAGCCGTGAGCGCCGCACTTTGACAATCGAAAATTCGGAGAGAACAAAAAAGGCGTTCAGGGCAACCAATAGGAGGGCTAAAAATAGCATAAAGAGACTATGCAGGTCCAACAACAAACTCCTCTAACGACAAAACAAAAAGTATGCGAACATTGTAGCATATTTATACTTAATGTTTTTTCAGATTAGTTGTGTTAGAATTTTTGTTTGTAATGAGACAAAAGGGGCGAGACGCTGATGTCTAAAAAGGCAATCATAACGGGGATTACGGGGCAAGATGGTGCGTACCTTGCGGCGTTGTTGTTGGCAAAAGGCTATGCAGTTTATGGGATTTATCGGCGCGTAAGTACCCCAAATTTTTGGAGATTGCGGGCGCTTGGAATCGANGAGCATGCCGCATTGACGCTCATCGAGACCGACATCACCGACAGCAGCGCCGTCTTTGCGCTGATTGAAAGCATTGAACCCGATGAAATCTACAACCTCGCAGCGCAATCCTTTGTCCCAAGCTCGTTCACCCAGCCGCTTGCCACAATGCACACCAACGCGCTNGGCGCGCTNCATCTGCTCGAGGCTATCCGCATTTGCAACCCCAAGATTCGATTCTACCAAGCCTCAACCTCCGAGATGTTTGGCAACACAGGCTCGCCCACACAAAACGAGCAATCGCCTTTCTGCCCTTGCAGCCCTTATGCCACATCAAAGCTCTATGCGCATTGGCTCACAATCAACTACGCGCAAAGCTATCAAATCTTTGCTTGTAGCGGAATCTTGTTCAATCATGAATCCCCGTTGCGGGGCATCGAGTTTGTAACGCGCAAAATCACCGATTCTGTCGCCAAGATTTCGCTAGGCAAGATAGAATGCCTCGAGCTTGGCAATCTCTATGCCAAACGCGATTGGGGCTTTGCCAAAGAATATGTCGAGGGCATGTGGCAGATGTTGCAATACGACACGCCCGAAACCTTTGTCTTGGCGACAGGCAAGAGTTATAGTATCAAAGAATTTGTCGAGTATTGTTTCGCGCTCGCGAAGATTCCGATTGCGTGGGAAAACAGNGGCGCTGACGAGATTGCGCGCGATGAACGCGGCGTTGTGCGCGTGCGCATCAACCCAAAATATTATCGCCCAAGCGACGTCGATTGCCTGATTGGCGATGCGAGCAAAGCCCGCAAGCTGCTTGGTTGGAATCCCAGCTGCGATTTGCAACAGCTNTGCAAGCTCATGCTCGAATCCGACATGCAACACAATTTGCGTTCATAGGGAATGAGAATCCTCCATTTGGGCAAATTCTATCCGCCAACACATGGCGGCGTGGAACGCGTGATTGCCGAGCTTGTCGAGGGTTGCAACGCTGTGGGGTTGCAAACCGATGTGCTTTGTGCGAGCGAGACGCTACAATCGCAAACGACCACACACAGAATCGGCGAGACGCACTACACAATCATGCGCGCCGCGAGCTTCGGCAAGCTCGCACGGACGGCGATTGCGCCGATGATGATTGCGCGATTGCACGCGATGGGCTCGCAATACGACATCATTCATATCCACCACCCAGACCCCATGGCGGCGCTCGCGCTGTTTTTGGTGCGCCCAAAGGCGAAGGTCGTNTTGCAATGGCATTCTGACATCGTGCGCCAAAAGCGCCTCTTGCGATTCTACGCGCCGCTTTTGCAATGGCTCATTCGCCGCGCCGATGTGGTTGTGGGCGCAACGCGTGCGCACATCGAGGATTCGGACTATACCCCGCATTTCGCGCAAAAAGGTAGGGTGATTCCCTATTCCATTACNCCGCTTGCGCCGCAAGAAAATTGCATTGAGCTTGACAAAAGATTCTTTAATGTTTTTGCGCTNGGGCGCTTGGTGTATTATAAGGGCTTTGAATATTTGATTGACGCAGCNNACGCGCTCGATGAAAGTTTCCGCATTTTCATTGGCGGCGATGGCGCGCTGTATCAGAAGCTGTCGGCGCAGATTGTGCGGCGCAATCTCCAGAATCGCGTGTTTTTGTTGGGCGCGTTGAGCACGCAAGAGATTTGCAATTATTTTGAGCAATGCGATGTGTTCGTGCTGCCCTCAATCGAGCGCACCGAGATGTTTGGAATCGTGCAGCTCGAGGCAATGGGCTTTGGCAAGCCCGTTGTCGCAACAAAGATTGAGCGCTCGGGCGTGCATGATGTCAATGTGGACATGCAAAGNGGGCTTATCGTCCCCGTGTGTGATTCGCCNGCACTCGCCAACGCCTTGCGCACGCTCAAAGACGATAGGGCGCTCTATGCAAAACTCTCTTGTGGNGCGAAACAGAGAATCCAAGCATTTTTGCCCGAGAACGTCATCTCGCAATGGCGCGCGCTCTATCAGGGGCTTTGCGAGGGNTGATTCTGCTTGCAAAGATTGGGTGCGGCTAAAGTCGCGCNTCCGCAGAATCAAACTATTGCTTCAAGCCCAAGAGCGTGTTGATGATTTCATCGAGTGTCGAGACGACCTTGGCGTTTGCCGTATAGCCCGCTTGGAACTGAATCAAGTTGGTGAGCTCCTCATCGAGGCTCACACCCGAAATGGCGTCATGCTCTTCTTTTGCAGAGGCGAGAACGGTGGTTTTTAGGTCNTTGTTCGCCTTTGCGTCCGCCGTGTCGTTTGCCACNTGCCCCGCGAGGTTTTTGTAGTATTCAAAGAGCTTGAACGCATGGTCTGTGCCGTCATATTCGCGGAACATGACATTGTCGTATTGCAGCTGAATCATCGCATTCGCAACATCATGGTTGCCCGTTACGTTTGCCTTGTATGCCTTGATGGTTGTTGGGTCTTCGCGATAGTTGAGCGNAAGGTTGATGTCTCGCGCATCGCGCCCCTCAAAGAATCGGTTGAGCCCGAGCGCGCCGGCGATGTTGCTGCCCTTGTCCTCAACGCCAATCGTGATTTCTTGGATATTCAAGGCGGCTTTGGGGTTGATTTGGAATGTGCGCGATTTGT
The DNA here is from genome assembly GCA_014799985.1 of Helicobacter sp. Lineage (GTDB taxonomy): Bacteria > Campylobacterota > Campylobacteria > Campylobacterales > Helicobacteraceae > NHYN01. The sequence continues at coordinate 27,006 of JAAVGZ010000089.1, read as the reverse complement.
TGTTGTANACCGCCTCAAAATAGTCATCGAAGTCATTGTTTGCGTTGCCATCGTTGTTGTCATCAGAGTTTGTGTTGAGCTGCGTGAGAATGTCGTTCATCGTGGTTTTGCCATCAATGGTTACCGTNTTGCGCGCAATCTCATCNCCCACGCTGTTGTAGAGCACAACATCGAAGCTGCCCTCGCGGAAAGGATAGCCCGAGCTCACGACAGCCTCGTTGGCATCGAGATTCTCCATAAAGTCGCCGCGAATGTTGGGTGCGGCGCTTTGGGCGTAGATATTGTTGGTCGCTTCGATGAGCCCGGCAGCAAAGGTGTCGAGCATGTTGATGTAGCGCTGAATGTCTCCGAGTGTNGCGGTCGCGCTTTTGCTCACATCAGCCACGCCTGTGGCGAGCAACGCGCCGAGCTTGCCCTCGCGCAANTCGGAGGTGAGGTCTTTGTGCTTCCAATCTTGTTTGGTNTAGAGGAAGTTGTAGAATCCTTCGGGATTCTTCGAGTTATCGACAGCGAGCGGGTGGAAGCTCACGCCATCGACAAGCGTATAACCGTTTGCGATTTTATAGCTATAATCCTCGGTGAAGTCGACAGAATCTGTGAACATGCCATCGACCTTGAGCGCCTCTTTGAANGCTTGCCCGCCGATGAGCTTGGAGAGNTGGAGCTCTTTTCNGTCGCGTTCATCGCGCAAATCGTTTGCGGGCACGAGCTTGTCTTCGCGCTCATACATCGTGATTTGCCTGTTGATGTTGGCAATCTCCTGCCCCAAATCATTGACTTTTTTGATGATGTCNGCNGCTTCTTCGTTGATGTCGAGCTGGAGCTGATAGAGTCGGTTGCGTGTTTCGCGAATCGTTGTGGCAAGCGTTTGGGTCTTTTCGGCGAGCACGATTCTTTGCGCAGGGTCGCTCGATTTTTCCGAGAAGTCTTTCCATGCGTTGAAGTATTCTTGCAAGTCATTGTACATGCCCTTTTGNTGCACATCAGGGAGATAGGCTGAAACTGTGCGCAAGACATCGTATTTGGTCTGGCTGTATTCTTGCTCGCCCGCTGCTGTGATGTAGCGGCTAAAGACATATTCATCATGCAAACGTTTGATGGTGTCGACATTGACGCCGATTCCATACGTGCCGAAATTGCCGATGTTGTTCAGCGATGTGTTGCTCGTTTGCACGATTTGTCGNCTATAAAGCTCTGTGCTCGCGTTGGCGATGTTGTGCCCTGTGGTGTCGACCATTGTTTGGTGGGCGCTCAATCCTGTATAGGCGGTGTTTAGAGAAGTAAAAATACTTGGCATATTCTACTCCTTACGCATCGACAGAGATGAAGCTGACGTCTTTGGAGATGTGTCTGCCGCGATAATCGCTTTCAGACGGAATGAGCTTGTCGAGCATTGAGCGATAAAACTCTCCCACTGCGGCAGATAGGCGCGCGAAGCGGAGGTTTGCCTCTTTGAGCTCGAATAGGTGGGTGTTCAATGTGTCAAATAGCGCAACNGCTTCGGGTCCCACAAGCTCACGCACTTCGACTCCCGGGCGCTGCTCGACAAGCCCTTGAATGATTTCTTTGGCGAGCTCTTTTTTGTGGAAAAAGGCGTCAATCAAATCCTCTTTGGGCTTCATACGCGCAAAAATCGCCTCATGCTTTGCTTGTTTGATGTCCTCGATATCTTCTTTGGTGATGGCAATGAGTGCTTGCACATCGGCAATGGAATCTTTGATATGGGTTTGTAGCATTTGTTGCTCCTTAAAAGTTAGCTACTACTTCCCAAGCAAATTCCGTGCCATTTTTGCTGCACTGCCTCCTATATCGATTTTATATTCACCTTTTGCCAAGGCTTCTTTGATTTCAGCAACACGTGAAGTCTCGATTTTGTCGTCTTTGTTCGCGCGTTTTGCTGTTTGGTCATTGTTTTGCGCGTTGCTCACAGCCTGACTTGCGGCTTGGAAAAACGCATTGTCATGTCGGATAGAGCCAATCATAATGCCTCCTTTCATAAACGATTCATAGACTATATCGACACAATATTATTTTTTGTTAGGGTCAAACGCGTCATTGATTCCCTGCAAGACCTTATCNACGCTTGTGTTGGGTCGCTCTTGCACCGAATCGGGTGCGATATAGAGGCTCACATTGGGTCCCCCGACTCTCATTGTGTACATCGCCACGAATATCATCGTATAGGCGAACACAACGAATCCAAGCGTTGGGACAATCCACGAGGCGAGGTCGAATCCCCTGTGNGTGCGAATCTCCATAGGTTGGCTAGAAGCCGCCACCGGCGCGGGCTTGGGNTTAGATTTGAGTTTTCTGCGAAATGCCATGTTGCTTCCTTGAATTGCATGTAGCCATTTTTGTTCCGCATTATAGCACAAGCCGCGAGCTGGTGTATAATGTTGCAAAGGAAAGATGCATGCCACAACTTGCCACGATTCCCTCTTGTGTGATGTTTGGTGGTTCGTTCGACCCGCCGCATGTGGGGCATAGCGCGATAGCGCAGCGGCTTTGCGCGCTTGGGGCACAGCGGCTCTTTGTCGTGCCCGCGTTCTTGAGCCCGTTCAAGACAGAAAGCCTCTTTTGTGCAAAGTTGCGGTTGCGTTGGGCAAGAATCGTGTTTGCCAATCCNAAGATTGTCGTGAGCGACTTCGAGATAGCGCGCGGCGCGCCCACGCCGAGCCTGCGGACGCTTGAATATCTGCAACACCGCGAAGAAAGCGCCGCGAAGCTCGGAATCGTCATCGGCGCTGACCATCTCGCGCGGTTGCATGAATGGTTTGGGTTTGAATCNCTGCGCCAAAAGGCTGTGTTTGTCGTCTTTGCGCGCCCCGATTCGCCACGTGATGCCGCGATTTTGCGAGCCATCGATTTCTGNTGGGTTGACTTTTGCTGCCCTTATAGCTCGACACAGATTCGCCAAGCCTTGCATGCGGGCAATCGCGAGATTCTGCATGCGCTCGATTCGCGCATTGCCGATGAGGTCTGGCGAGAAGTCTGGGGGAAAAATAAGTTCTGAACCCATTTTAATGTATAATAGGAAAATCAGGGCAAAAGGGGGAGATGATGAAAAGGTTCTGGTTTTTATTGCTAGGCGCAACACTCTGTGCCCAACCTGTCGAGCATATCCCGATTCCGGGCGAAAGCCGCAATGCGCAGCAGCAATCCCCCGCGCCCACAAAACGTTCCAATCTCCCGCTTCTGCTCGAGTCGACCGATTCGAGCATGCCGGGCTATCTGATGCCCGCGCCCGCGCATGAGCTGCTCAAGCCCAGCCAAATCGACAGGTCAAATGTCGGGCTCGATGGCGTTGCGCCACAAAACGTCCAGCCGCTCGAGCTTTTTCCCATGCAGGCNCANCAAAGCGAANCGGGCAAAATCCATTTCTACCTCATGAGCGATGTGCCGCCCTGCATGAACTGCCGCAATCTCTCTGTGCGCAAGCTTCGGCTTTTTTTGGGGCGGCTCACCTTNGCCTTTCGCCCTGTGGGCTTGTCGTTTGAGCCCATCAAGGGCAGCCTCGCGCCGAGCGATGTGGCGAGCGAGGAATACCAATTGAGCTTTGAATACTATGACAGCTTGCAGCAGCTCAACGCCTTTTTCGAGCAACAAATCGCGCAGGTGAAGTCGCGCTTGCGGCACATCACGATAAGCAACGATGAGACGCTGCCCACGATTTTGCGCAAGCTCGAGGCGCAATTTATTTTCGCATGCGAGGACAAGGGCAAGAAATATTGGGAGAAGCGTTGGGTGGTCGACCGCGAGATTCTGTTCATGTCGGGAATCGATGCGCAAAAGGGCGGCAGCGTCCCACACCTTAGCGCGCTCATCGGCGCTTGCTCGCTCACGCCTCGCGCAGGCGAGCTCGAATCGGAGGCTTGCGCGAAGTGGCGCAGGTCGATTAACGAGTATCCTCCGCTTTCGAGTTGTTCGGTTCTTGGGAATGCGACAAATCCTCGGGGCGAAATTCTAGAGCATTGAGCACATGCGCGCTTTCTTCCTCGATGTTTTTCACGCTATCGAGCGTTGTTTGTAGATTCTCTTGCGAATCGCTATCGCGGAGAGATTGCAGCGCCGCTTCGGCAGATTCTGCGAGTTTTGCCGCGAATTGCTCCTCTCTTTCTTTGTCGAGCGTGCGTTCCAAGAAGCGCATTGTGTCTGGGTCGGCAAACAGGGGCGAGATGGGCTCTTTTGGAATCTGATATTGCTTGCGCGTATGCAGGCTTAGGTAGAGGGTGGATTTGAACAAAATATGGTCCATTTTGACGACAGACAAAACGAGCGCGTTGGACAGCTTGTCAAACAGCGAGGATAGCTGCTGGCTTTGGGATTCCATATCGCCAAACACCGTGTTGAAGTTCGCGATTTTGTCATGCGAGCCTTGCGCAATCTCGACAATCTCCTCGCTTTCTTCTTGAATGCTCGTGATTCCCTGCTGAATCACCTGAATCACCGCAGAAATCTCCTGTGTCGCCTTTTGCGTGTGGTCGGCGAGGTTGCGCACTTCGCCCGCAACAACGGCAAACCCCTTGCCATACTCGCCCGCGCGCGCCGCTTCAATCGCGGCATTGAGCGCGAGCAGGCTCGTTTTTTCGGCGATGCCGCGAATGAGCGCGATGATGTTGTTCACGCTCTGCGATTCCTCGCCAAGCTGGCGAATCGCGTTGTTGTAGTTGTGAATGAGCTCCATGAGCTCCTCGAACGAATGGGCGATGCTATTGACATCGCGCATGCTCTTTTCCGAGAGGTTTTTGATGTAGCGCACGGAATCATCGACATCATGCATGTGCCTAATGTTCTGGTTGAGGTCGGTGGTGATTTTGGAAAGATTGTTGTTTTGCGATTCAAGGCTTAGGTCTGTCAAGTCATGCGAAAACTTGCTTTGCAGGCTCTCTTTGTGGTGCTTCTCAATCGATTGCAGCACGAGGTTGAGCGAGTGGATATTTTTCTGGAATGTCCCGCGCAGCCCGTCAGCGATTGCCCTTCGGTAGTATTCATGCTTCTCCGTGCTCACAATCGCCGTGTCAATCTCGCGCAAAAATGCCTCGAGGTGGTCGAGCAACATATTGAGATTCCGCGTGATTTCGATAACGATGAAGTCGCCCTTGACGAGGACGGCGCGCGGCTCGAGATTGCCATCGCGCGCATGCTCGAGCACGGCGAGGAGCTTTTTGAGGCTTTTATAGTTTTGGTGTTGCAAGAAAAGCATCGCGCCCAAGACGACAAGCGCGGCAATGGCGGCAATCATGGCAGCCAAGTGGATTTGCAAAAACCCCAGCACAATGGCAACAGACATCAAAACAAATGCAATATATGAGGCGATTTGTACCATCATTGTCCTTTGTATTGGAGTTCGTAAATCACTTGGTTGTAGGGCTTTTTGAGGCTTTTTAGGACATTGTTGAGATACGCTTCGCCCCCCTCCATTCCTTCGGTTTCCTCGATTTTGAGCATTTCCTTATAGAGCCCATCGGCTGTTTGAATGCCTATGGCAGTGGGTTGGCGGCGCACAGAATAATAGCCGATGATGTTGTTGTTCGCATCATACGATGGCGTGATGTTCGCGAACACCCAATAGAAGCTCCCCGTTTTGGATAGATTCTTGACATAGGCAAAAATCTCCTTGCCATTTTGGACATAGTCCCACAACAGCTTAAACACCGTGCGCGGCATGTCGGGGTGGCGAATGATGCTGTGCGGCTGCATGAACAATTCTTTTTCGGTATAGCCGCTGTAATGGATAAAATCTTCATTGCAATAGGTGATGTAGCCATGCAAATCGGTTTTGGAGGTAATCAATGTTTGTGCGGCAATGCGTACTTCGTTGTCGGTATGGAATCTCTTTTTTTTTCGTCTCACCATGTCTCCCTTCTAGTTCAGGCGCAAAATCGTGATTTTTGCTGCCGCACGCAATTTTTCAAAATGCTCTGCAAGCACTCTCCCTTCTTTTTCGCGCATGATTTTGCCAAAAATCAATTGCTTGGATTCTTCGAAAGGCATCGCCACGCCGCCGCTTTTCGAGAGCACCCAAAACGCGACAAACTCCCCGCCGATGTTGAAAATGGGCGTGAATTTGCCCACGGGCACTTCCATGAGTAGCGCCGTGAGCTGCGGATTGAGTCTCGCCGTTTCGATTTCTTCGGGTGCGCTCAAAACGCCGCTTGGCGTGGGCGGAACGCTGCCAAGCGGATAGCTTTGCGACACGAGGTGTTCCAAGAGCTCGCGCGAGCTCGCGCCATAGCGGATAATCTTGATGTGTGTTGGAATCAGAAAATCAGACCTGTGCTGTTCGTAGTATTGTTGCAGCTCGCTTTCATCGGCAAGCTCGATGTTTTGCGAGACAATCATCGCATAGAGCTTTTTTTGCAAAACGCGCTTCTTGACATCGTTGCGGTAATATTCCAAATCGACACCTTGCGCTTGCAGATTCTCGCGCATCGATTCGACACTCTGGCGATTGCGTGCGGCAATTTCGCGGAACATCTCGTCAATCTCGAGCTCGCTCGCGCTTAGGTGGTAGCGCGCGACCTCTTCGTCTTGGATTTTTTGGGTGATGAGCAGCTCGAGCGCCTCGTCTCTGCTGATTTTTGCCACTTGCGCGGTTTTGTAGAGTTCGTAGAGCGTTACGGGTTCGTCATTGACATAGAAAGCAATCCCATTGACGATATTGAGCGCATAGCCAAGAGAACACAACACAAACGCAAAAACCCAGCGCATAGACGACCTTCGATAGGAATTGATAACGCATTATAGCCTATTTCTGCTGCTTTTTCTATAATGTACGGCAACCGCTAGTTTTTGTATGCCCAATACAAGAATCCCCCCACGCCGATGAGCACGACAAATGTCAGAAAAACCACCAAGATAATATCAAGCATTCTCCTCCTCCTGTTTGCGAATTTTTTGGGCAAGCTTTAGAATCTCCATGTCTGTCGTTGGGTCGAAAAACAAAAGCCCCATGCCACTTTGGCGCTCGCCACCGAGAATGTCGCCGCTTTTGCGCAGGCTCAAGTCGAGCTCGGCAATCTCAAAGCCATTGCTTGTCGCGGCAAACGATTCGAGGCGACTTATGTTGTCGCTATGCGTGAAAAGAAAGCAATAGCCATCGCTGCCCGTGCGGCTCACGCGCCCGCGCAGCTGGTGCAGTGTGGCGAGCCCAAAATGTTCCGCGCCCGAAATCACGATTGTGCACAAGCGGGGCAGCGAGATTCCGACCTCGATGACCGTTGTCGCAAGCAAGATTTTGCCATTTTCGCGAAAATCAAGCAAGACCTTGTCCTTGTCCTTGTCCTTGCTGTGCGTTACATGCACGATTCCAAACTCTTTTTCCCAAAACTCTTGCGCCTCTGCAAGCGAGCGGTAGGGCATTGTGTCGCTCTCCTCGCGCAAGGGGTAGATGATTGCCGCTTGCCTGCCCTGCCCGATTTCTTTGTGCAGGTGCGCGAGCAGATTGCGGAATCCATCTTTTCGGACAATGCTTGTCGCAACATTGCGCACAAAGGGCTGCTGCTTGATGAGGCTAAGCCGCACGAAGTTGGATTCTATCATCGCGAGCGTGCGCGGAATCGGCGTTGCCGAGAATTGTATCATGTGCGGGCGAATCGGCATTTTGGCGAGGATATTGCGATGCCGCACGCCAAATCGATGCTGCTCGTCAATCATCACAGCCACAGGCTCGCGCGGCAGCTTGCGCGAAAGCAGCGCGTGCGTGCCGATGAGCAGACTCGCGCTCTGAAAGTTGGGCGGATTCTTGCCCGCAAGCACGAGCGCGATGTCGAGGCTTGGCAAAAATTTTTGCGCCTCTTCGTAGAGCTGGTGTGCGAGCAGAACGCTTGGCGCAAGCAGCACGCAGAGGCAGGGCGCGACCATGAACGCGCATGCGAACATCACGACACTCTTGCCACAGCCCACATCGCCCATCACGACTCTTCGTGTCGCATTCTCGCTGTGCAGGTCGTTTTCGATGTCGCAAATGGCTTGGCGCTGGTCTCTCGTGAGCGCAAAGGGCAGNGAATCGATGAAGCTTTGCGGCGAGCGCGGCGAGACGCGCGGGGCAGGGAACTCGCGCACAATGGGGCGCTTGCGCAAGTAGTTGAGGATTTCGACAAACTTGAGCGCCTCGAGCGTTTGTTCTCCAAAGCCGCCATTCTCGCAAAAGGCGCGCACAAACTCTTGCGTGGGGTGAAAAATCTCGACAATGGCGCGCGCGTAATGCGCGGGGATTCCCTCGCGNNNAAGCGCGTCTTCTGTGATTTGCTCTTGCAAAAACGCAAGCGCCCTGTGTCGCGCGATTCCTTTGGGCAGGGCGATGCGCGGCACGATACGTTCGCTCTTTTGCAGAATCTTTGGTTGTATCAGCGTCAGCACGTCTCTGTTGTCGGTTTTGGCGCTCACNATGTGCTTGCTGCCCGCGCGAAAGACCATCATGTGGTATGGTTTGGGGTGGAAGATGAGCATCTTCGCGTAGCGATTCCAATCGGGCAAGAAGACATCGACATGCGCGAATCGNGCGTGCGCGGAATAGTGCAGAATCTCGACTTTCGCGACAAGTGGCGATTGCGCGAGGTCATCGCTTAGGAATTGGTTGTCATAGCCGCGCGGCACAAGCAGCGCGAGCTCGAGCAGATTCTCGCAACCCAACCTTTTCCACATCGCCTCTCCTCGCTAAATCTGATTTTCGGGCAGAATCTTCGCNCAGAGATTGAGGATTCTAAGAAAAATGCTCGTATCGGGCGCGTGTTTGTGCGTTCTAAAAACACCGAATCTATCATATCCTTGCCATATCGTTTGCTGATTTTCGAGNGAGACTNTCCAAGACGATTCCATATCATTATTGATATTTTCGCAGACCTTTTTTGCAAAATCTTCATTATCAAAAATNGCGACAATCTCGGTATTGAGACAATTAGAACGTTGGTCGAGATTGAAGCTGCCAATCCATGTAATTTTTTCATCAAAAACCAAAACCTTGCTATGCAAAGATGAGCCCGATTTTATCTTGCCGCGAATGCCAGACTTTTTCTTTTTGCCATAATACGGATATTCATAAATCGCAACGTCATTTTGCAAAAGCTGCTTGCGATATTTTTCCCATTTTGCATAAACGGCGACAGAATCGACAGACGAAAGCGAGTTTGTGAGAACGCGAATCTGCACCCCTCGCTTGGCGAGCTCGCGGCTCATCGCGATTCCATTTTTGCCCGGCACAAAATATGCCGCTGCGATGTCGAGCTTGTGTTTTGTGTGTTGNGTGATGTCTATGAGTGCGCGCGTAATGGGTCGTTCGGTTGTTTCTTCGTCAATCTTTTGTGGCAAATCGGCGATGAGCTCGGCATGCCCCCAAAAGATTTGAAACGTTCCATTTTGGTAGGCTTCNAAGAATTTTTCCATAATCTGATTATAGTATTGCCAATCTTTTGGAGGTTCTTTTATTTTGTGTCGTATTGTTTTTTGTAGATTTTTGAGATAGCTATCCGATGTCATATAGATAAGAAAATCCGCACAAATGGAGCGCCGATAATCCCAATATGACGTAAAACTCTCTGTGGCTTTTTGGGCGAGCGCGCCGACAAAAACCACATCGGTATCGACAAAATTCACATTCTTATCNCTATCAAAATAATTATCGGCAATATTGCGCCCTCCAACGATACAAGCAAAGTTATCGACNACAAAGAGTTTATTGTGCATTCTGTGCGTAACTCTTTTAAAATCGCGCACCATTTCTACAAGGCGCAACAAACGATTCCGATTGTGGTATGGGTTGAAAATTCTCACCTCGATATTGGGGTGCGAATCTAGCGCGATAATGTCCGAAAAATCCGAATCCAGCCCGTTGTCATCGATGAGAATCCGCACGCANACGCCGCGGTTTGCCGCGCGCCAGAGCTCGAACATGAGCAGCCGCGATTCNGCATCGTTTTGGTAGATATATGTCTGAAGGAGAATGCTCTTTTGGGCAATGCGCGCNAGCGCCACTCTGTGNAGCAGCGCCTCNGTGGCGTTGCTCACAAAGAGTGCGCCAACCTTGCCCGCATTCTGCGCGTTTTGGGCNAAAATCTGCGCCACCTGTGTTGTGAGCGGGTCGAAATCGCTTGGAATCGCGCCCATTGCAACGTCTGCGTATGCCTCANGNGGAATCTNGCCTTCTTGCAAAAAGGCATTTATCGCGNTATTGCTCACGCCCGCTGTGCATTTTTTGATAATAAAACTAACAGACNCAATGAGAATCNNAAGCCAAAATAAATCCATCTCTTTCCTTTGTGTGATGATAGCACAAAAAATCTATGATTGGATTCAGTCAGATAGAAGCCGCGAGCTGCTAGAATTGGCAATCTTACGCAAAGGATAGAACATGAAAATCAGTGCACGCAACCAAATCAAGGGCAAGGTTGTGAAGGTCGAAAAGGGCGCTGTGAATGCGATTGTCAAGCTCGACATTGGCGGCGGGAATGTGATTTCGGCGACCGTGTCTCTCGAATCGATTAAGGAGCTTGGAATCAAAGAGGGCAAGAAAGCCGTGGCGATTATCAANGCAACNTCTGTGATGCTCGGTGTCAAAGAATGAAACACATCANCGAGACGCTCGAGGGGCGCACAATCCTCATCACAGGCGGCGCGGGATTCATCGGCAGCAACCTCGCGCATTATCTACAACGGCATCACAATGCGCGCGTGATTGTCTTTGACAAGTTTCGCGACAGCAACCGCAGCCTAAGTCTCGGGCATTTTCGGAATCTGATTGGTTTCAACGGCGAGGTGATTGCGGGCGACATCACGAACAAGCGCGACCTCGAGCTTTTGCAAAGCCTGCCCTTTGATTGCGTGTTTCACGAAGCGGCGGTGTCNGACACGACATGTCTGGACCAAGAGCTGATGATGCGCACAAACGTGAACGCGTTCTTGGAGCTCTTGCGCATTGCGAGCGAGAAAAAGGCGCATGTCGTCTATGCGTCAAGCGCTGGCGTGTATGGCAACACACCCGCNCCAAATTGCGTGGGCGAGGGCGAGATTCCCGAGAATGTCTATGGATTCTCCAAGCTCTCGATGGACAGAATCGCGATGCAGTTTGCGGCGCAGAATCCGCAGATGAAAATTGTTGGCTTGCGCTATTTCAATGTCTATGGCAACCGCGAGGTGCACAAGGGCAAGACGGCTTCGATGATTCTGCAAATGACCATTCAGGCGCTCGCGCACCACAAGGTGCGGCTGTTTACCGATGGCGACCAAAAGCGCGACTTCGTCTATATCGAAGACGTGATTCAGGCAAACATGAAGGCGCTGCTCGCCAAACGTAGCGGCGTGTACAATGTCGGCTCGGGCATTGCGCGCAGCTACAACGAGATTGCGCGCGCGCTCAAGGAGATTTTGAAGCTGCATTTCAAGATAAAATACATCGACAATCCCTATGCCTTTTTCCAAGAGCACACATGCGCCGATATTGCGAGCACCAAAATCGACCTCGACTATGTCCCGCATTTTAGCCTCGAAGACGGCATTCTCGCCTACAAAGATTTGCTCTTGCGCACCGCAAAGAGCCTCGCATAATGGAAGGCGCGTTTTTCGATTCTCTCGAAGCGCATGCGCCCTGCGTGCTTGTCGTGGGCGATGTGATGATAGACCATTATGTCTGGGGCGAATGCGAGAGAATCTCGCCCGAAGCGCCTGTGGCGGTGGTTGATGTCAAGAGCGAGAGCAGGCGGCTTGGCGGGGCATGCAATGTCATGCACAACCTGCTTGCGCTTGGCGCGTCCGTGATTCCGTGCGGCGTGGTGGGCGATGATTCTGTGGGTGCAGAAATCCGCAACAAGCTTTCGGAAATGGGAATCGACACTGCGGGGCTCGTCTCGCAAGACAATCGCCTAAGCACGCAAAAGACGCGCATTATCGCGAGCAATCAGCAGGTTGTGCGCGTGGATTGGGAGCAAAGGCATGACATCAGCGCGCAAAGCGAGGAGCGCATTCTCGCGTTTGTGCGCCAAGCCATTGAACATGTCGATTGTGTCGTGCTTTCGGACTATGCCAAAGGCGTGCTCACGTCTTCGCTCACCCCGCAGATTATCGCGCTCGCAAACGCCGCAAACAAGCGCGTTTTGGTCGACCCAAAGGGCAGCGATTATCGCAAATATCGCGGCGCAACGCTGCTCACGCCCAACAAGAAAGAGGCGCAGAGCGCAACGGGAATCGCGCTTGCGCGCGGCGATGATTCGCATCTAAAACAGGCGCTGCTTGCCCTGCGCGAGCAATGCGCGCTTGCCTATCCGCTCATCACGCTTAGCGAGGAGGGAATCGGGATTTTGCACAATGATGAACTCTTGCGCGTCCCGACTATCGCGCGTGAAGTCTATGATGTAACAGGCGCGGGCGATACCGTGATTGCCGCGCTCGCGTTTGTGCTGTGCTGTGGCGAGTCGATTGTGAGGGCGGTGCAGTTTGCCAACGCCGCCGCCGCCGTTGTTGTGGGCAAGATTGGCAGCGCAACGGCGAGCCTAGCCGAGATTCGCCATTATGCGCATGCGAGCAAAACGCAGAGCAAGCGCGTGTTCGCCGAGAATCTCGCCTCGCTTGTGGCAAATCTTCGCGCCTGTGGCAAAACAATCGTTTGGACAAATGGCTGCTTTGACATCTTGCACTATGGGCATGTCGCCTATCTGCAAGAGGCGCGCGATTGTGGCGATGTGCTGATTGTCGGCGTGAATAGCGATGATTCTGTGCGTGCGCTCAAGGGACAGAGCCGCCCCATCAACACGCTCGAGGACAGAATCGGCGTCCTTTGCGCGCTTAGCGCCGTTGATTTTGTCATCAGCTTCGAGGAGCAAACGCCGCTTGCGCTCATCAAGGCTATCAAGCCCGATGTGTTGGTCAAGGGCAGCGACTATGAGGGCAAGGAGATTGTGGGCGCAGAGTTTGCGGGCGAGGTGCGGCTCGCGAAGCTGCTTAGCGGCAGGAGCAGCAGCGCCGTGATTGCGAAGATTCGGGCGCAATCCTAGATTCTAGTATTTTTTCTTGTTCGCATCTTCGAGGATATGGTCTGCAATCAAGCCAATTTCGCGCGTAATCTCGTTTGTGCTGTTTGCAATCTCGGCATTTTCTTCCGTGATTTCTTGGATATGCGTAATCGCGTCATTGACTTGCGCGAGATTCTGGGATTGTGTCTTGATACTATCGCTCATGTCTGTAACGCCCTGCACGAGAATGTTCATGTTCGCCTCGATTTCGTTCAGGCTCTTGCCCGTGCGCTCGGCGAGCTTGCGCACCTCGTCTGCCACGACAGCGAATCCGCGCCCATGCTCGCCCGCCCGCGCCGCCTCAATCGCGGCATTGAGCGCGAGCAGGTTCGTTTGGTCGGCGATGTCATGAATGATTGTTACGATTCCGCGAATGTCGTCTGTCTGCTTGCTCACATCAATCGTTTTTTCGTTAATCGTCTGCATCGAAGCATTGATGTCATCGAGCGAAGATGCCGATTGCGTGAGCGAGGCGGTCTGCTGCTCGCTCGAATGCGTGAGCTTTTGCATGGCTTCGTTGAGCTTGTCGCTTTTGTTCGCGAGCTCGTTCGCAAACTCGCTTGATGAGCGCAACATCTTCTTAATCTCCTCGCCCAAAATATTGGTGATGAGCTCGACCTCGCCTTGCGCGTTCTCGACCTGTGTCGTGAAATCGAGGGTGCGATAGCTTTCAAACACGCGCTTGATTTCGCTTAGGTTTGTCCCGATATTGATGCGTAGCACGTTAATCATGTTGTTGAGCATGTTGCGCAATTCTAGCAATTGCGGATTCATGGGCTCTGTGTGGATAGACATATCCAAATTGCCCCCCTCAATCGCCTTGACAACGCCAACGGTCTCTTTGACGGTCTCGTTGTCTTTGCGCAAAGATTCTTGAATCTTGGTGATATTGATATTCACAGCCTGCCCAATCTTGCCCAGCTCATCGTTTGCGTGGATTTTCAGCGGCGTTACCTGCTCTTTTTCATGGTTGATGTAGGCAAAAAAGTCCATGAGGGTGTTGAGCAACACGTTGAGCCGATTGATGATGGCTTTTTTGGTATACAAGAAAACGATGAGAATCACAGCGGAAACAAAGAGAAATGTCATAGCGATGGCAATGATTTGCAGATTCACGAGCGGCGCGAGCACAGAATAGAACGGCACGGTGGTTACCATTGTCCATGCCATAAGCGGCGTGCCGTTGTCGTTGCCGATTGTGAAGGGCTTAATCGCCGCATAGCTCTCGAAGCTCATTTCTGCGTTTTTGTACTCTTGCACGCTCGCTTGTTGCGACTTGCTCGCTTGCAAGATGTGCTGCACGCTCGGGTCTTGGTTGATGGCGCTTAGATTCTTGCCCAAAACCTCGCGGTTGCTGTGGATAGCAATCGTGCCATTTTGGGTGATGACGAAGCGCGAATCGCCCTTGAAAACATTGAAACGTTCGTTGAGCAACGCCTTAGACATTGTGTACAAATCGACAATCACGCCCAAAACGCCCACGATGTTGCCGTTTTTGTCCATAATGGGCATGACGATATTGACGGCAAAAACGTCCAAGTCATCGATGACAAGCTCCGAGGGCTCGCCAAAGATGACGCGCCTTTGCGTCATCGCTTGGGCGACTTCGGGCGTTGCGATAATCTCGTCTGTTGGCTCGATGGCAATCGAGACGCCTCGCTTGTTGGCTTCGGGTTTGTCGATGAGAATGAGGAATTTGCCGTTTGGGGTGTAGAAATCTTCGTTGTCCTCTTTGGAGAAGTGATATGCCTCGGGGTTGATGAGATGTATGTAGCCATAGTTGCTCCACGCGTTGCTTTCGAGCATGTTCTTGACGATGCGCTCGAGTGCTTCGATTTCGAGCGCATGCGAGCCAAGCTCGTCTGTGAGGTTGTAGCCTGTGGTTTGCAGCGCCGTGGTGGCTTGCTCAAAATTGCCCTGAATGTAGTTCGCATAACGAGAGGAATTGATGCTTAGTGTGCGTTTGGATTCATCAATCATTGTTGACGAAACATTGAACATAATCGTGCTTGAGAGGGCGATAATGCCTACAAACACGGCAATCGAAACGATGATAACAATTTTTGTGCCTATGCGGAGATTACTAAAATAGCGCATCGATGTCCTTCGGGATATTGTGGTGCTTGTGCGAATGGCAAAGCGCCATTATATCTTATTTTCCCGTTGATGTAAAGCAGCGAGCGGGTAATGTTCAGTATATTTTTATGCTATCACAAAATGCGCTGGGTGGAATCCATTTTGCTTCAGACTCAAAAGGAAATTGTGGTATAATCTCACGAACGTGTCCGAAGTCCCAAAATGATGATACCACCAAATCGGACTTGTTTGGGCAAAAATATGAGTATTGCGGCTATGCCATTGCAAACTTGAAGGAGTGTGTTGATGAAGGAAATACTTTCGAATGTGATTGATAGCCTTCCACCTTTACCAGAAACTGTAACCAAGCTTCAGTCCTATATGGCTGCGGCAGGCGGCGAAGTGAGGATGCAAAAAGTGGTCGATATTCTCTCCAAAGACCCACTCATCACAGCGGAGCTTTTGCGCCTTGCAAACTCCCCATTCTATGGATTTTCGCGTGAAATCACGACAATCCAGCAAGTCGTTTCGCTGCTAGGCGTAACCAACATCAAAAACGCGGTGATTGCGAGCTCGATTAAGAACAAGCTGCAAGTCGATGTCTCACCCTATGGGCTCGACACCAAAGCCTTTTTGGCACAATGCAGCGCCGAATCCAACTTCATCACAGATTGGCTCAACGAAGAAGACAAGGCGCTTGCGCAGCTGCTCGTGCCCTGCTCGATGCTCATGCGTCTTGGCATGATTCTCATCGCGAACATTCTCATTAGCAACCACAAAGACACCGAGTTCCTCGCCGCGCTCAAGGCGAACAACTTCAAAAATATCTCGCTTCTCGAGGACGAGTTTTGCGGCGTTGATAGCCTCTCGTTTCTCGGATTCTTGTTCGACCACTGGAAGTTTGACGAAACGCTCATTCAAACGATTGCCTATATCCCCGCGCCCCATGCAGCCACAGACGAAGTCAAACGCAATGTCTATGCGCTCGCGATTGCCAACCAAGTCTTCGACCCCTATGACGGCGGCAGCGTCTATCGCATGAGCGTTGTCAAGGGGCTTTTCAAAGAGGCAAACGACAGAGATGTGCACTATAACTATGACAATTTCGTGAAGCGAATCCCAAACAGCGCGCGCACAAATCTTGAGCAGCTCATCGAGATATAGGGGCGCGCTTGGCAGATTCCTTGCAGCAACGAATCGAGAGAATCACCTCTTTGCTTGAGAACAAAAAGGCAGAATCTGTCTTGTGGTTCGATTTGCGCGGCAGCGGCTATTTTGTCGATGCGGTCGTCCTCGCGACAGCGTTTGTCGACAAACATGCGCTCGCGCTGCTCGATGAGCTCAAAACCCAGCTCAAGCCCTCGGGCGAGGAGTTCTTGAGCGTTGATGAGGGCAGCGATTGGATTGTTGTCGACTTGGGCGACATCTTGATTCACCTATTCACCGAGAATCACCGCAAAAAGTTCAACCTCGAAGAGTTTCTAGGCGCATTCACCAAGAGCCGCACGGGCTAGCTTGCCCCGCGCGCCTTGTTGATGGCGTCAAGAATCTCGCCAATCGCCTCTTTGAGCCCCACAAACACGGCGCGCCCGATGATGCTATGCCCGATGTTGAGCTCGGCAATCGCGCCAATCTTCGCGACTTCGCCCACATTTTGGGCATTGAGCCCATGCCCAGCGGCAACATGCAACCCGAGATTCTGCGCGAACACGGCGACATCATGCAGATTCCAAACGCTCGTGTCAAGCTCGCTCCTAAGCTCCTCGCGGCTCTTTTGCAGCGCCTTTATGCTATGCCGCGTGCGCGAAAGATTGCCATGCAACATCAGCCAAACATTTGCGTAATGCCCCGTGTGCAGCTCGACCTTGCGCGCGCCGAGCTCATAGCTCTTTTGCATATTCTCGCGCGTGGGGTCGACAAACAGCGCGGGCACAATTCCTGCCTTTGCAATCTTCTCGAGTGCGCTCGCGATTCTCTGCTCGTTTGCTTGCAGCTCCAGCCCGCCCTCTGTCGTAATTTCCTCGCGCCGCTCGGGCACGAGCGTAATGCTATGCGGGCGCTGTGCGCACAGAAATTCGAGAATCTCCGCATTCAATGACGATTCGATATTCACAGGCAGGCTCGATTGCGCCAGAATCGCGCAAACATCGTCCTCGCAGATGTGCCGCCTGTCCTCACGCAGATGGATTGTTACCTGATTCGCCCCCGCTGCTTGCAGATAGGGCAGGGCATAGAGCGGATTGGGCTCGCTAATCTGCCGCGATTCGCGGAGCGTGGCGATATGGTCGATATTCACACCCAGATTCATTGGTTCTCCTTTTTTGTATTACTATTTTAGAGTACAATTGCTAAAAATGCTTTGGAATCGTAATGCAGGCTATGGGAATTGATTTGGGCAGCAACACGTTGCGCGCTGTGCTGCTTGGCGAAAAAGACGAGATTCTGTGGGAGTTTGAATGCGTTGTGCGCACGGCGGAGGGCTTTGCCAAAGCGCCCGTGATTCTGCCCCAAACCATCGCGCGTTTGTGCGACAAAATCCGCGCCATGCAAGCGGATTTGCGCGACAAAACGGGGCTAGACTTCGCGAGTTTGCCCACGCTCGCGCTCGCCACAGCGGCTTTGCGCAAGGCGCAAAACCAAGCCGATGTGCTCGCCGCTCTCGCCGAGCTTCAAATCCCCTTTCGCGTCATCAACGCCGCGCAAGAGGCGATTTTCACGCTCAACGCCGCGCTGTTTGCGCTGCATTGCCATGCGCCCAAGAATCTGGGCGCGCCGTTTCTGCTGCTCGACATCGGCGGCGCTTCGACAGAGCTTTGCCTCTATCATGGCGATGGGCAATATCTCGATGCGTTTGGCGATTGCGCGCTAGTGTCCAAGAGCTTTGACATCGGAATCGTAACCCTAAGCGAACGCGATGAAGCAGACAAGAGAGCCACGCTCGATTCGTTTGAATCCCAACTCCAATCTTGGCTCGCAAGCCTAGAATCCCCGCTGCCCCAAACCCTCCTCGCCTCCGGCGGCGTGCCGCAAGTACTCGTGAATCTCGCAAACGGCGCACCCAAGCAAACGCCACAAACGTTGCATAGCGATGAAATCGCGCGCGTGAGCGCGTTCTATCCCACACTTTCGGTGCATGAACAGATTGCGCGCGTGGGCGCGGGGCGCGAAAATCTGATTCTGCCCGGAATCGCGCTTTTTAATGTTGTTTTGCGCACGCTTGGCTTGCAACAATGCCTTGTCGTGCAAGAGAGTTTGCGCGAGGGCGCTGCGCTGCATATCAAGTATTTTTAGGAATTTTTTGTTAGAATCCCATATTATGAAAGGAGAAGCGATGAGGCTAAATGGTTCTGAAATGGTGATTGAGGCACTGCGAAACGAGGACGTTAAGGTCGTCTTTGGCTACCCCGGCGGCGCAATCATGAACGTCTATGACGAAATCTACAAGCAAAACTATTTTGAGCATATCCTAATGCGCCACGAACAAGCCGCCGTGCATGCCGCCGATGGCTATGCGCGCGCCAGTGGCGATGTCGGCGTGGCAATCCTCACATCGGGTCCGGGTTTCACCAACGCCATCACAGGAATCGCCACCGCCTATGCCGATTCGATTCCGCTCGTGATTATCAGCGGGCAAGTCCCCACGGGGCTCATCGGCACAGACGCCTTTCAGGAAATCGATGCGGTCGGAATCTCGCGCCCATGCACGAAGCACAACTATCTCGTGCGGCACATCGAGGATTTGCCACGCATTCTCAAAGAGGCGTTCTATATCGCAAAGAGCGGGCGTCCGGGTCCTGTGCATATCGACATTCCCAAAGACATTACGGCGACAACGGGCGAGTTTGAATACCCCACAGAAATCGCGCTCAAAACCTACAAGCCCAACTACAAGGGCAACGTGAAGCAGATTAAGAAGGTCGCCGATGCGATTAGGCGCTCGAAAAAGCCGTTGCTCTATCTTGGCGGCGGAATCGTGCATTCCAACGCGAGCGAGGTTGTGCGTGCGCTCGTGCACAAATTGCAGCTGCCCGCTGTCGAGACGCTGATGGCGCGCGGCGTGCTCGAATCGAGCGACCCAATGCTGCTTGGAATGGTCGGCATGCATGGCAACTATGTCTCGAATATCGCGATGAGCGAGACAGACTTGCTGATTTCTATCGGCGCGCGTTTCGATGACCGCGTAACGAGCAAGCTTAGCGAGTTTGCACGCTATGCCGAGATTGTACACATCGACATCGACCCAAGCAGCATCGCCAAGATTGTCGATGTGCATTACCCGATTGTGGGCGATGTGAAAGATGTCATCGGCGAGCTCATCACGCTCACGCACGAGGATTGGCGCGCCGCGTGGAAGGGCTGGCGCATGCAGCTTGAGCGCTACAATGACTTGCACCCGCTCGGCTATGTCGATAGCGATTCGCCGCTCAAGCCGCAATGGGTGGTGGAGAGAATCGGGCATATTCTAGGCGAACGCGCGATTATCGCCACCGATGTGGGGCAGCACCAAATGTGGGCGGCGCAGTTCTACCCCTTTAGCTTCGCGCGGCAGTTCATTACAAGCGGAGGGCTCGGCACGATGGGCTTTGGGCTGCCCGCCGCAATGGGCGTTCGGCTCGCATGTCCGCACAAAACCGCCGTGAATATCACGGGCGATGGCTCGATTCTCATGAATATCCAAGAGCTTATGACGGCTGTCGAGGCGGGCATTCCCGTGATTAATGTGATTCTGAACAACAACTATCTTGGCATGGTGCGGCAGTGGCAGACCTTTTTCTATGACAAACGCTATTCACACACCGATTTGAGCTTGCAGCCCGATTTTGTGCAGCTCGCCGAGTCGTTTGGCGGAATCGGATTTGTTTGCAAGACCAAAGAAGAATTTGACGTTGCGCTCGCGCAGGCTGAAGAGAGCGGCAAAGTCGCGCTGCTTGATGTGCGCATTCATCGGCTCGAGAATGTCTTGCCGATGGTGCCCACAGGCAGCGGGCTCTCGAACATGATGCTCGACTACCATGATGAAGCAACACCAACAAACACGGCGGCAACCAAATGCCCACGTTAAAAGGAGCACCCATGCATGAACGGCATGAACGGCGAGTGATTTCAGTTACGGTCATCAACGAAAGCAGCGTTCTTTCCCGCATTTCTGGGCTTTTTGCGGGCAGGGGCTACAACATCGAATCGCTGTGTGTCGCGCCCATTCCCGATAGCGACTTGTCGCACATCACCCTTAGCACAAGCGGCGATTCACGCGTGCTCGAGCAGATTCTCAAGCAATTGCACAAGCTCATTCCCGTGCTCACCGTTACCGAGCATAGCGCGATGATAGCCAAAGAAATGGCGCTCATCAAGTTTCCGCCCCAAACGCCGCTCGCCGAAATCGAGGCTTTGGCGCGCAGCTTTGGCGGCGAGATTGCCGCTGGGGACGCCAAGCAGGTCGTTTTGGTCGCCACGCGTTCGCCCGCGAGAATCGATGATTTGATTGCGCTTGCAAAGCGATTTAAGCCAAAAGAAATCATTCGCAGCGGCGTTTTGGCAATGGAGCGCAGCTAGGAGGAAGCATGAAACTACAAGAAATCGCCGAGTATCTCCAGATTCCGCTTTCAGGTGGTGGCGAGATAGACATTCATTCTCTCGCCTCGCTTGATGAAGCAAAACAGGGGCAAATCAGCTTTGTNATGCACAGCAAATACATTCCCATGCTCGCGAAAAGTCAGGCGAGCGCGCTGCTCGTGCGGCAAAGCGATGTGGGCGAGCTCGAGCGGCACAATGCGTCCATTATCCCTCTCGTGTGCGATGACCCGCATGTGAGCATTGCGCGGCTCTCGAAACTCTTTGCCAAGCCCTTGTTTGGCGCGAGCCAGACCCCGCCAAAGATTGACCCAAGCGCGCAGATTCTCGAACGCGTGAGCGTTGGCAACGGCTCGAGCATCGGTGCGCGCACAATCCTCATGCAAGGCGTTGTCGTGGGCGAGAATGTGCGCATTGGCGAGGATTGCATTCTCTATCCCAATGTCGTGATTTATGCCGACACCGTGATTTGCAACCGCGTTTTTATCCACGCAAGCAGCGTGATTGGCGGCGATGGCTTTGGCTATGCGCGTTGCAGAAAAACGGGCGAGAACATTAAAATTTACCATAATGGTATTGTATATCTCGAAGATGATGTCGAGATTGGCGCAAACAGCGCCATCGACAGAGCCGTCTTTGGGCAAACGCGCATCAAAAAGGGCGCAAAGATTGACAACCTCGTGCAGGTTGGGCACAATTGTGTCGTGGGAGAATCTTCGCTCATCGCCGGGCAGGCGGGGCTTGCGGGCTCGACAACGCTTGGCAAAAATGTCGTGATGGCAGGGCAAACAGGCGCAGCGGGGCANTTGCATATCGGCGACAACACCACGCTCACGGTGCGCTCGACCGCCTCGAAAAGCCTTGCTCCGAACAGAATCTATTCGGGCTACCCCTCGTATGAACATAAAGAATGGCTAAAAATGCAGGCATTGTTGAGAAAAATGACAAACATTAAACGTTGGGGTTGAGGGTGAAAGAGAAATTTCCCACCGTCAAAGAGGCTCTCGAGGCGGCAAAGGCACAAAAGGAATCCGAAACCGATTTTCCACAACTCGAGTCGCCACAACTCGCCCAAGAAAACGAGACTGAAGTTTTTGAGAAGCTCGAAGACATCACTGTGGAAAGCCTCAAGTTGCAAGATTTGGAGCTCAATCCACATGATGAATCGCCCACAAGCAATAAAGATTGGGGCGAGATTGTCAGCGAAATCTATGAAGAGCGCGAGCTTGACGACACATCGCCAATNTCTAAGACCACGCAGAGTCTCAAAGACATAGCGCACAAAATGACGCAAGAGGCGAGGGAAGAGTGGAATAGCGTCAAGCAAAAAACGCAGAGTGTCATAGAAAAAATGGGGAGCTTTTTTCGGCGCGGGATTGACGAGATGAACGATTCGGCGCGCGAGTTGCAATCAACCATTTTGCCGCTTGCAATGCCAAGCGAGAATGCGCAAACACAAGAATCGCCCAAGAGCGTGGCTATGGGCGATGTTGATGNGCAATCGCCACAAAAAGAGGAACAGCAGCAAGATGCGGAATCTGATGCAATGTTTCACATGAAACCTTTGCGCGCACAAGCCTTTATGCGCTATGACCCCGAGCCCATTGATGTGCCCAAACACAAGGACGCGGCAATGCACATTCCGGAATATCTCGCCATTCCTCTGTCNGAGAAGTTTCCGAGCAAAGAAAAAAACATTCCCGTGCTTGATGCCAAATACGCTAGCCGCGTGCGTCTGCTCCCCGCCAAAAAGACGGACGAACAGCCCAAAGAGCAGCCAAAGNCGACACAGGCAGACGCGGGTAGCGAGGTTCGCCTCCAAGCCGATTCTTCGCTGCCCAGAACCATCATCTATCGTTCGCCCACAGCAATGCGCAAGAATCTCGACACACCCACGTTCCGATACAAGCAAAACACGGAGAGGCTCAATGCCGCAATGCGTGAGCAGGTTCGGACGAAGGGCTTTGATGTGCAGGTGAGCGGCGATTTTTCTCCGTTTCGCGAAACGGGGATTATCGAGAGCATGCAAATCGACCTCTCGAGCCCACCCTACAATGGTCCTAGGCTTCCTAGCCCCCCANCGCCGCATTTTGTTACCACAGAATCGGAACGTTTTTATCAATCTTTNCTAAACGATGATGTGCCCGANTATGTAGACGAACAAGACATAGCGGAAAATGACGCGGCGGAGGACGCGATTCAGGAGCAAGAATGGCAGAAATATCAAGAGCAGCTTGACGAATCGTTCGCCGCTATCGAGCGCATGCATGACGCGCCAACGGCAGACGCGACACAAGCTGTCGAATCTGCACCATTGCCGCAAACATCGCCCGCGCAGCACACAGCACGGCATGTGGCACAACCGATAGCGCAAGCGGGGCAGGGCGCAGCGCCAAACGACACCACCCAAGCGCCCGCGCCACAGCCCCAAGCCGTGCCCGCAGCCGCCGCTTTGCCCGCGCAACCCGAATCGGCGCAGCCAGCCTCGCTTGCGCCCGCAAGCGCCGACATGCCCCCGCAGCCTGTGCCAGCGCAGGCGATTGNGCCCCAGCAGCCAACATTTGCACCAACGCAGAATCCCGCGCCCACATCGTCAACATCGGCGATTCCGCCCCAAGCGCCCGCCNNACAAGCGCAGAGCCATTTTGCGTGGCAGCAGAACGCGCAGAGCTATCTAGGCGCATGGCAGCCGCAGCCCTCTTCGCCTGTGCCACAAACGCGCCCGAGCACAACGCCCTTTGTGTTGCCCGCCGTTTCTGTCGTTGCGCCCGCGCATGAGCCCGCTCCCGCGATTGCGCCCCAGCAGCCAACATTTGCACCAACGCAGAATCCCGCGCCCACATCGTCAACATCGGCGATTCCGCCCCAAGCGCCCGCCGCTTCTACCAGCGCGTATCCCCAAAATCTCGGGCATATCGCCCCAGCAGCCCCGACAGACTATGTCGCNTCNCCCCTCGCGTTGCAAAANCCCGAATCACGTGCNNGCTTCATGCTCCCGCCGCTCGCTTTTTTGCAGTCGCCGACAAGCGAGCATTTCGAGATAGACGAGACAGAGATTGACCGCAAGGTGAACAATCTGCTCGGCAAGNTGCGCCTGTTCAAAATCGAGGGCGACATTGTCGGAATCCANACGGGACCCATCGTTACGACTTTTGAATATCGCCCCGCGCCGCATATCAAGGTTTCGCGCATTCTCAACCTTAGCGATGATTTGGCGATGGCGTTGCANGCAAANACCTTGCGAATCGAAGCGCCCGTTCCGGGCAAAGATGTCGTGGGAATCGAGATTCCAAACTCGCAGAGCGAAACGATTCTGTTGCGCGATGTGTTGCAAAGCGAGGCTTTTGTGCGCAGCCTCTCGCCGCTGACGCTCGCGCTTGGCAAAGACATCATCGGGCGTCCGTTCGTTACCGATTTGCGCCGCCTGCCACACCTGCTCATCGCGGGCACAACGGGCAGCGGCAAGAGCGTTGGAATCAACGCGATGATTCTGTCGCTGCTCTATCGCAACACGCCGCGNGAGCTGAAGTTCATCATGATTGACCCCAAAATGCTCGAATTTAGCGTGTATAACGACATTCCACATCTGCTCACGCCCGTCATCACCGAGAGCAANAAGGCGATTTCTGCCCTCGCGGCGACTGTGGGCGAGATGGAAAAGCGCTATGCGGCGATGAGCGCNTTGCANGCGAAAAATATCGAAACCTANAACCAAAAAGTGGGCAGGGACGCCGCGCTGCCCTACATTGTCGTGGTGATAGACGAGCTCGCCGACTTGATGATGACGGGCGGCAAAGAGGTNGAGTTNCATATCGCNCGGCTTGCGCAAATGGCACGCGCGAGCGGAATCCATCTCATCATCGCCACGCAGCGNCCGAGTGTCGATGTCGTTACGGGTTCGATTAAGGCGAATCTGCCCGCACGTATCAGCTATAAAGTCGGTGCGAAAGTGGATTCTAAGGTTATTCTCGANACCTTTGGCGCTGAAACTTTGCTTGGCAAAGGNGATATGTTGTTCAACCAGCCCGATGGCAGCGGCATNGTGCGGCTNCATGCCCCGTGGAGCAGCGAGGACGAAATCACGCGCATTGTCGAGTTTCTCAAGTCGCAGGGCGCGCCCGAGTATGACGAGGAGTTTCTCAAGGGCAGCGAGCCCAGCGCACGCGGCAGCGCATTTGAGGGCGATGACCTCTATGAGCAGGCGAAGCAGGTGATTCTGAACGACCGCAAAACATCNACAAGCTACTTGCAGCGCAGGCTNGGAATCGGCTATAACAAGGCGGCAAACATCATCGAAGAGCTNGAGCGCGAGGGCTTTTTGTCNGCNCCCAANAGCAAGGGCGCACGCGAGATTTTGTAGCCAAGATTTGCATTNCAAAATCCATTTTGTCATTGCGAGCCTATAAAGCAGGTGTGGCAATCAAACGTGGCAGAATCCCANAAGATTCCGCTGTCATTGCGAGAGGCGNNAGCCTCGAAGCAATCNACCGTGCTCNGNATNNCCAANNCNNTTGATTGNNACGTTNGNTNCATTCGCCTCGCAATGACAATGGGAAACTTGTTTAGAATCCNGCTATCNGTCATTGCNAGCCTGCAAGGTAGGCGCGGCAACCAAANGTCTTGGACNCTCGANACGCTCACATGCAATGACNCAATGAATGCGACTAANGTCGCACCTCTGAAACGCCCTACAATCAAAAACGCAAACAATCCCCCAAGAGTGCACGCAAAGCTACAGCCACGTATCGCGAGAATACCAATCATGCCAACACTCATCGTTCTTGGTCGCCGCTTTGCGCCNCAGGACTCAAACTANCTTCTTAAAAACCNCAAATACAAAGTTATCCATAAATAATGAAAANTTTTTGGAACTTTTGGCACAAAGTGCGTTTTTGTGCCACACGCAATGCCGCATGTTCCGTGATTCCTTGTATTACATAGTAATTGTAGGTGAGCGTGGAAGCGAGCGCACATGATGGCTAGTGTCATTGCGAGCGCTAGCGTTGCAATCAAACGTCTCTGAACGCTTGACACGGTTGATTGCCACGAGGCTAGCGCCTCTCGCAATGACAAAAGGAGTGCGACTAAAGTCGCACCTCCGAATCACTAGAAAAAGCGCGCGCAAAGCTATGGCGAAGCCACAGCACAGCCGCGCTTTGAAGATTGCAATCTTTGATTCTCCATTGCTCATGATTCTATCCTCCCAGCCACAGCGCACAGCGGCAATGTTCGAGCCGTAGGCATAACGTTGACGCATGCGCTGTGGAGTGCGACATAGTCCGTGCGGAGCACAAACCTTTGAGAAGCGTACAGGGGTTGGGGGTCAAAGGGGGATAGGGGGCTGCTTCGCACTTAAGCCCCCTGTCCCCCTTGAAGAAACAACACATGTGGAATCCACAGAGATGTTTCGCTTCGCTCAACATGACAATGGCTAGTGTCATTGCGAGCGAGTGTAGCGAGCGTGGCAACCAACAGGCAAGGAATCCTCATGATTCTAGCTTCGCACACGGTTGATTGCCACGAGGCTAGCGCCTCTCGCAATGACAGCGGAATCTTTTGGGATTCTGACACGGTTGATTGCTTCGGGCAAGCCCTCGCAATGACATTTTGTCATTCTGAACGCGGAGCGTGAAGAATCTCACAATGCAAGAATGGTGAGATGTTTCGCTTCGCTCAACATGACAAAAGGCTTTAGCACAGAATCTTTGCCCAAAGATTGTGTGCTAGGGCATTCTAGCAAGCTGATTCAAGTTTCCTCCTTGAATCACTGCATTCCTTAGCTTGTTTGAGATTCTCAAACAACGGCGGTTTGAATGTTTCTTTCAGATGTCTGTTTGTGGAAACGGACATTTGACTTTGTTGTTTGCAATTGTAGTGCCCATTTTGCGTCATTGCATGTGATGACCCACCCCCTAGCCCCCTCCGCAAGGGAGGGGGAGAAAGGTTTCCCTTCCGCATGGGGGGATTGCCCCGCATAAGGGGGGAGGTGGATTCTCGCAATGACGCATCGATTCTTTGTCATGTTGAGGCGATAGCCGAAACATCTCAATCGAGATTCTTCAGCCTAACGGCTTCAGAATGACAAACGATTTGAGATTCTTCACCTGCAAAGCAGGTTCAGAATGACAAATGACATGAGATTCTTCAGCCTAACGGCTTCAGAATGACAAATGGCAAATCACTGCACCCAACACTGCCCAAGAATCATGCTTACCATTCACCTGTCATTCCTCTTCAATGTTCGTGCATGTTCCACAGCAGCACAATGTAACCTAAAATCTCATATAAGGAGCCACAATGGCAACAGCAAATCAAGTTTCACAACTCTTTGTTGCACTCTACAATCGCGCGATTGACG
>JAAVGZ010000054.1 GCA_014799985.1 Helicobacter sp. | reverse complement strand
GGGCGATTCCCGCTCTCGCGATTGCCGGGCTCGGCGTGCGCGATATTATGGGCTATTGCATGACGGCGCTGATTTTCACAATTCCCATTTTTGTGATTGGGTTGTATTTCTTATAGTTTTCCCAAACATTGCTCCACAGGCTCTGTGGAGCAGCAATTGGCTTCGATTCCCCCTCTTTTCCCCCTTTCCTTTTCTCTCCTTCTCGCTGCCATGTAGTGTCGCATTGTGTCTGCATGATTCGGTAGAAAGCGCGGTGAACGCGTACTCGATTCGGATTGCAAAAAACTTTAGTAATATTTAAGCTAATATTTTCTATAATACATCGTGTTTAACATTACCAACAAAAGGAGAAAAGATGAAAAAGCTATTTCTTAGCTTGTTTTTCATTGGGTATTTTGTGCAGTTTGCCTTTGCGGAGAATCTGCCAAAACAGGTCGTCATAGGGCAACAACTGATGCCCAACACACAGACGCTTGCGATTGCGAAGAGCTATTTTGAGCAGGAGTTTCAAAAGTTGGGCGTTGCAGTCAAGTATGCCAATTTTGACAATGGGCGCGACATGAACAACGCCTTTGCCGCCCGTAGCATCGACTTTGGCGCTTTGGGGACTACACCCTTCGTGCTTGCAGCCGTTGGTGGGCTCGATAATCGGATTTTTACGATTCATACCGTGCTTTTAGAAACCGAGGCGCTCGCCGTGCGCAAGGGTAAGTTCAAGAGTGTGGGCGATTTGCGAGGCAAAAAAATCGCCGTCCCCTTTGGGACAACGGCGCATTATGCCCTGTTGCACGCCTTGCGCCTTGCTGGCTTGGGCACAAAAGATGTGCGGCTGATTGACATGACGCCCGAAGCGATGTTGCCCGCTTGGGAGAGAGGCGATATTGACGCGGCATATATTTGGGAGGTCGTGTTGAGCGGGCTTAAAGACAGCGAGCTGCTCTATTCGGGCGCTCAACTCGCCGAGAATGGAATCTTGATTGCCGATGTTGGCGCGGTTCGTGCCGAGTTTGCGAAGCAATATCCAGCCGCTGTCGCCGCATACAACCGCGCGCTCAAGCGTGCCTTTGAGGACTACAAAAACAACCCGAAAGATGCCGCTGCGTCTTTGGCGAAGTTTTTTGGGCTTGAGGCATCGCTCATGGAGTTTTTGATTGCGCCCAAAAAGGCACAATGGATTGCCCCCGAAGAGCAACATTTGCCACAATATCTCGGCGATTCGAGCGGCAACAAGGGCTTTGCGAAAAGCTTGGAGCAGGTCGCGCACTATCTCAAAGAACAAAAGTTGTTACGTAAAGTTCCCGATACAGCATTCTTTGATAATCTCATTGATAATTCCCAATGAACATGCATAATGAGGATAATATCATGAGAGATAGCCAAAGTACACCAAGAATCGAAGCCCCCGTGCTGGAGGCACGTAATATTGGATTAAGCTATGCAGACAAACCCGTGTTGCAGGGCATCGATTTCGCCCTGAATCAGGGCGACTTTGTCGCCGTCTTGGGAGATTCTGGCTGTGGCAAAAGCAGCCTTTTGCAGCTGCTTGCTGGATTTCTGCGCCCAACAAGCGGCGAGGTTTTGCTCGATGGAACGCCCATGCATGCGCCCAATGCGCATGTGGGCGTTGTGTTTCAGAAGCCGCCGCTCTATCCTTGGCTCACGCTTTTTGACAATGTCGCCTTTGGGCTGCGCTTGCAAAAACTGCCCGCCGCCGTGTGCAGCGAGCAGGCAAACCGATTCTTGCGTGCTGTTGGCTTAGCCGAATCGGCTTCTTTGTATCCGTATCAGTGCAGTGGCGGCATGTGCCAAAAGGCGTTTTTGGCGCGCACGTTGTGTTGCAACCCTCGCGTCATCTTGGCAGATGAGCCCTTTAGCGCGCTGGACGCGTTTAGCAAGGCAAGCTTGCAAAAGCTTTTGCGCGAACTTTGGTTTGAGTTTAAGAGTACGATTTTTCTCATTACGCATGACATTGACGAGGCACTCAAGCTCGCGACAAGAATCCTCTTGCTCAAGCCCTTTAGCGCGCATAGAAGCAATATTGTACAAAACGTTGCGGTGGATTTCACCTCACGTTTTGAAAACGATGACATGGAAAGAGATAGGGATTATATGGACATCAAACAATCTTTACTACATGCAATCCATTCAAGAGACCTAGAGTATCGAATCTAGGTTCAAAAATAAAAGGAGACACAATGAAGGCTTCAATGTTTTGGTTTTTGCCCACACAAGGAGACGGGCGATATTTGGGGAGCACAGAAGATGGGCGAGAAATCAACCTCGCCTATCTCACGCAGGTTGCGCAAGCGGCAGAATATTTTGGCTTCAGCGGTGCGCTGATTCCGACTGGGCGCTTTTGCGAGGATTCTTGGATTGTCGCAAGCAGCCTCATAGCCGCCACGCGACATTTCCGCTTCCTCGTTGCGCTGCGCCCCGGCGTTGTCTCGCCCACCTTTGCGGCGCGCCAAGCAGCGACACTCGACCGACTAAGCGGTGGGCGCGTGCTTTTCAATCTCGTTGCGGGAGGAGACGAGGGCGATTTGCGCGCCGATGGAATCATGCTAGACCATGACGAACGTTACCACCAAGCGGCGGAGTTTGTTGAGATTTACCATGNGTTGATGCGGGGCGAAACCGTCCAACGTTTTCGGGGGAAATATTACGCAATAGACGATGCGAAGCTCGGGTTTTTGCCATTGCAATTGCCGCGCCCNCCGCTGTTTTTTGGCGGNTCGAGCCCCATTGCACACGAGCTTGCTGGAAAGTATGTCGATAAATATTTGAGCTGGGGCGAACCGCCACAGCAGGTGAAAGAGAAAATAGACAATGTGCGCGCCATTGCCCAAAAATATGGGCGCGAGGTGAGCTTTGGCGTGCGATTCCAAATCATCGTGCGCGAGACCAAAGAGGAGGCATGGNATGCCGCAAACAAGCTGATTTCAAAGCTNGATAGCGCGACAATCANTGACGCAACGCGACACCTGCAAGGCTTTGATAGCGTTGGGCAGCAGCGCATGAANGCNCTNTATGCNTCTGCGCCACAGAATCTGGAGNTTTACCCCAACATCTGGGCTGGCGTTGGGCTCGTNCGTGGCGGGGCAGGGACAGCTCTTGTCGGAGACGCGCAATCTATCTTGCAAACAATGCAAGAATATGTCGATGTTGGCGTGGATACCTTTGTGCTTTCGGGCTATCCAAATCTCGAGGAGGCATATTATGTCGGCGAGCTGCTCTTACCGCATATCGAGCTCACCCATGCAGACACGACGTTGCGCAAATTGACAAAGCGGGCTGATAGTATTGCCAATCGGGCATAGGATAGTTAATGCGTTTTGTTTTTATCCGCTTATCCACTATATTTGCCATTCTCATTTTATGGTGGCTTTTNTCATTGATGATTGCTCCCAATCTCTTGCCCTCGCCCGTTTTGGTATGGAATGCCTTTGTGGAGTTGTTGCATGAGGGCTATCGAGATAAAAGCCTCGCCGAACATGTCGCGGCGAGTCTGTTGCGCATTTTCGCGGCATTTTTTTTGGCATTGCTCACGGCAACGCCACTTGGGCTTTGGTGTGGGCGCAATGCGTCTATGGGGGCGGCGGTTGAGCCCATTATCGAGTTTCTAAAACCTCTGCCACCACTTGGATATTATAGCCTCTTGATTTTGTGGCTTGGAATCGATGAAGCTTCTAAGATTATGCTGATTTTTCTTGCCGCATTTNTCCCCATTTTTATCGCTTCTCGCAATGCTAGTGCAAATGTGCCGAGCGATTATATTAAGGCTGCATTGAGTGTTGGCGCGAGTCGATTCCAAGTTTTTGNGTTTGTGATTATTAGGGCGAGTTTGCCCCGCGTTTTTGTTGGTTGGCAGATTGCATTTGGAACAAGTTTTTCGACTCTCGTGGCGGCAGAAATGGTTGCAGCCGATTCGGGGATTGGTTGGTTGGTGCTTGATAGTAGCAAATTTATGTACACGGACATTATGTTTGTGGGCATTTTATTGATTGGATTATTGGGAATCTCTATCGATAGGATTCTGTGNGCTATTAAGCGCAANATTGTCCATTGGGAAGAAGAACAGTAAGTCGTTGATTATTCAGAGAGGAATCCATATTCATAGACNTTTGGTTCAATCTTTTTGGCNAGATTNTCNAGCTCATAGTTTAGATTCCCGATTAAATCTTTGTAATATGAATCTTTNGNTTTTTGTGGCGGGTTCATTCTGCCNCTCGCGCTAACGCCCTGAAAATNNGCCTTGATGTCATAGAGGCTCGCNTTGGGATTNTAGGGATTCTTNGAATCATGNAAAGTNTTGGCTATGGTAATANTGCCAAAGNTTGAGCCCCGCCGCAAAGACTGCCTTTGCCTCTTCGCTAAANTTTAAAGGCTCTGTGGGAATCAGATTCTCAACATAAAACGATTNCTCATCAAAGCCATTTTGCTCTNTNTTGTNATGTTGAGNCGTAGGCGAAACATCTCTCTTAAGATTTTTGCGAGATTCTTCAGCTAGCGCTTCAGAATGACAANCGGAATCTTGTTTGATTTTGCCACTCATGAAACGAACCATAAAATCACTCTCAAANGCTTCTTTGCTCACGCCGCTCTTGTTCTCGCCTGTTCCCGCTGGTGTCTTGCCCGATGTCGCCTCCGCATACGGAGGGTTGATGAAAATAATCAACCTTTTGCGTTTCTCTTCGTCTTGCAGAATCTTTTGCAAAGCTTTGGGCGCTTTCGATTCTCTGCAATTTTTACATGTCGAATCGATTCTTTCTTTGTGTTGATTGCATGGTTTATCTAACAAGCAATCATTCAAGAAATCAAATTGAAAGACATGATTTTCTAATAGCGGCAGATGTTTATTTCTCGCAAGTTCTTTCATAATCTCGACATCTGCCTTATCGAGTGTCGAAGCATAGAAATTGCGCGGCTCGGTGAGGTTTGCAAATAGATTCCCCGTTCCTGCCGCGCAATCCCACACAATATATTCACTCTGCCAATCCTCG
>JAAVGZ010000053.1 GCA_014799985.1 Helicobacter sp. | reverse complement strand
TATCCCCCTTTGACCCCCAACCCCTGCACGCTATTCAACTGATTTGTGCTCCGCACGGACTATGTCATGCTCCACAGCGCTTCGTCTATGTTAAAACGAGAACATAGACGTGCGCGCTGTGGTTGGGAAGATAGAATCATGAGCAATGGAGAATCACAAATTGCAGAATCCAAAGCGGCGCTGTGCTGTGGCTTCGCCATAGCTTTGCGCGCGCTTTTTCTAGTGATTCGGAGGTGCGACTTTAGTCGCACTCNTTNTGTCNTTGCGAGCGAGTGCAACGAGCGNGGCAATCAACCGTGTCAAGCGTTCAAAGACGGTTGATTGCAACGCTTACGCTCGCAATGACACAAGAACACGTCATTNCGAGCGCGCAAAGCGCGCCACATCGAGCGCTAGCGAAACATCGCGACCTTATGCTATAATGCCAGCAAGATTCCTTCAAAGGAGCAGATGTGAGGACTCACCTATGTGCGGAGTTGGACGAAAAGGACATTGGCAAAGAAGTCAGGCTGTGCGGTTGGACAAATAGCTATCGCGACCACGGNGGCGTGATTTTNATCGATTTGCGCGACAAAAGCGGGCTTGTGCAGCTCGTTGCAGACCCCGAGAATGGGCAAAGCATCGAGACGGCGAAGCTCGTGCGCAACGAGTTTGTGTTGATTGCGCATGGAATCGTGCGNGCGCGCGGCGAGGGGCTCGAGAATCCGAAGCTNAAAACAGGCAAGATTGAGATTCTGTTGCACACGCTACACATCGAAAACAAGAGCCTCACNCCGCCGCTTGTCGTGGGCGATGAGAATGTCAGCGAGGAGCTGCGCCTGCGCTATCGCTANCTTGATTTGCGCAATCCGCGCGCGTATGAAATCTTCGCGCTGCGCAGCAAGGCGGCGATTGCGGCGCGCAACGCGCTCGCNTCTCTCGGATTCCTCGAGGTCGAAACGCCGATTCTGACGAAAGAAACGCCCGAAGGCGCGCGCGACTATCTCGTCCCGAGCCGAATCCACAACGGCGAGTTTTTCGCGCTGCCCCAATCGCCGCANCTCTTCAAACAAATGCTCATGGTCTCGGGCTTCGACCGCTATTTTCAGATTGCCAAATGCTTCCGCGATGAGGACTTGCGCGCCGACAGGCAGCCCGAGTTCACGCAAATCGATGTCGAGATGAGCTTCTGCACCCAAGACGATGTGATGCGCGTTTGCGAGCAGCTTCTGGGCGCGATTTTTGGCGCATGCGGCGTGGAGATTCCGCAACAATTTGAGCGCATGACATGGCAGCATGCGATGGAACATTATGGCTCGGACAAGCCCGATTTGCGCTTNGANATGCCGCTTGTCGAGGTCAAGGAATGCTTCATCGATTGCGAGAATGCCATTTTTGCCAACATCGCCAAAGAGGCAGACAGCCGCATTAAGGCGCTCAAGGNCAGCGGGGGCGACACATTCTACACGCGCAAGACGCTCGGTGAGCTCGAAGAATTTGTGCGCAAGTTCGGCGCAAAGGGGCTCGCCTATTTGCAGTTTCGCGAGGGCGAAATCAAGGGACCNCTGCTCAAGTTTTTGAGCNNNNCATCNCTCGCNCGCCTGCGCGAGCTCGTGCAGCCGCAAAATGGCGACATCGTCTTTTTTGGCGCGGGCGCNAAAGCTGTGGTGTGGGACTACATGGGCAGGCTGCGGCTCAAGATTGCNGACGACATGAAGCTGTTTGACCCCAAAAGNTGGCGNTTCTTGTGGGTTGTCGATTTCCCGATGTTCGAGTACAACGAAGANGGCGCGCTCACGCCNTTGCACCACCCNTTCACGATGCCCAAGAATCTCGACGTCTCCAACCCAACAGCCGCGCTCTCGCTCTCGTATGATGTCGTGCTCAATGGTGTCGAGCTCGGCGGCGGGAGCATCAGGATTCACCACGAAGACATGCAATCGCAAGTCTTTGAGCTGCTCAAAATCAGCAAGGAGCAAGCCGAGCTCAAGTTTGGATTCTTGCTCGAGGCGCTGCGCTATGGCGCGCCGCCACATGGGGGCTTCGCGATTGGATTCGATAGGCTCGTGATGTTGCTTGCGCGCGCGAGCAGCATTCGCGAAGTCATCGCGTTCCCCAAAACCCAAAAGGCGACATGCCTGCTCACGGGCGCGCCGAGCCCTGTGGGCGAGACACAATTGCGCGAGCTGCACATTCGCTTGCGCGAACCCAACAAAAAGGAGAGTTGAGTATGAAAAAGAAGCTGTTTTTGATTATCGGCGCGCCGGGCAGCGGCAAGACGACAGACGCCGAGCTGATTGCCAAGCGCAATAGCGACACGACCGCGCATTATTCCACAGGCGATTTGCTGCGCGCCGAGGTGGCGAGCCAAAGCGAGCGCGGCAAGCTCATCGAGAGCTTCACGAGCAAAGGGAATCTCGTTCCGCTCGAGATTGTTGTCGAGACGATTGTGAAAGCGATTAAGAACGAGGCGAAAAATGTTGTCGTGATTGACGGCTATCCGCGCAGTGTCGAGCAAATGGAGGCGCTCGATGACATTCTCAAAGACGAAGAAGACATCGAGTTGCGCGCCGTGATTGAGGTTGTCGTGAGCAAAGAGGTCGCCAAAGAGCGCGTGCTCGGGCGCGCGCGCGGCGCTGACGACAACGAAGAGGTCTTTTTCAACCGCATGCGCGTCTATGAAGAGCCCTTGCATGAAATCGAAGGATTNTATGGCGGGCAGGAGCTGCTGCACAAAATCAACGGCGAACGCGCGATTGAGCCCATTGTGGACGACATTGACGCGTTCATCAAAACACGAATCTAAGGAGAAACAATGGAACTTAGCAAATTGCAAGCGGGCGCGCCCGACAAACTGAATGTGGTGATTGAGATTCCGTATGGCTCGAATGTCAAATACGAGCTCGACAAAGAGAGCGGCGCGGTGTTTGTCGACCGCATTCTCTTTGGCTCTGTCGTCTATCCCGCCAACTACGGCTTCGTGCCCCAAACTCTCGCTGGCGATGGCGACCCTATCGATATTCTTGTGCTCTGCCCTCTGCCCTTGCAGGCGGGCAGCGTCATTAAAGCTCGTTTGATTGGCGTGCTGCTCATGGAAGACGAGAGCGGACCTGACGAAAAGCTGCTCGCCGTGCCTGTGAGCAAGACCACGCCTTTGTTTGATTCTGTTCAAAGCTATGAGGACTTGCCTAAAGCACAGCTTGAGCAGATTCGCAATTTCTTTGAAGTCTATAAAATGCTCGAGCCGGGCAAATGGGTGAAGGTCAAGGGCTATGCCGACACCAAAACCGCGACCGAGATTCTGAANAAGTCTCTTGCTGCNTATAAGGGCTAGAATGAATCTCCTCTATGCCCCCGCTGCCCGCGCTCACGGCGCGAACGCGCTTGAACACAATGTGTTTGCGGGCTTTGACGTGCAGATTCTCGAGACGCTCGCCGCTTGCGCCATTGCGCATGACAAAGCGGCGAAGATATTCTATTTGCCCCCCCCCCCAAAAAAATTATGAGCCTTGCTGCCTAGAATCGCTTGCGCATTTGCCCATTCTGCCCATCGCCGATATGCGCGAGGCGGGGCAGAGCATGGCAATGGTTACTGATGTTTCGAGCAGAATCTGGGAATACGCGTTTGCCTTCAAAAAGCCCGCGATTCTCTGCCTGCTCGGCTTTTCGGGCAAGGCGAGCGGGGGCGATAGGCTCTCGCAACTCATCGACCTCTTCAGCGTCTCTGTATTTAGCCTCGCCGAGCTTGCCGAGCAGATTGCGAATCTCCCCGCGCTCG
Source organism: Helicobacter sp. (assembly GCA_014799985.1). Lineage (GTDB taxonomy): Bacteria > Campylobacterota > Campylobacteria > Campylobacterales > Helicobacteraceae > NHYN01. The sequence goes on along the minus strand of JAAVGZ010000053.1, from coordinate 1,436 downwards.
TGGACAGCACGCAAAGCAAACTTGAAGCTTATCTTTCAGGAACAATCGTATGAGCCCCACCAAGCAAGAAATCGAGAAAATCAAGTTTTGGGAGCAGGGCGCTCGCGAGGCAATCGCCGCGGCGCTCTCGCGCAACAAAAAGAACATTGTTGTGCTGTGTTATTATGCAACCTACGAGAAGCAGTTTGGCGCGCTTGTGTCGATTCTTGCGCGAAAGCACCATGTCGTGGTGATTCCTTGCTATAAGGAAAGCACGCTGATTGGCGCGGGCAACGAATATGTGCGCGACATACATTGGCGGCTTTTGTGTAGCGATGGCAGCTACTATTACCCGCAGTTGGACATCGCGGGAATCGATTTGATTCTAAGCGCCGATGAAGTTTGTTATGAGAATGGGCGCATCGACCGCGAGTTTTTGAGCAAGAGCGCGAAGCGAATCTATTTTCCGCATAGCCTTCTTGAGCCAACGGGTGTCCATTGCCCGGCGGATTATTATGTTGTGCCATCAACTTTGGTTTATCGGCAGCTTTGCGAGAATGCAAAACGCACATCGAAGGCAGAATTGTTGCAGATTGGTTACCCAAAACTAGACGAATCGATTGCGCGCTATGCCTATCAGTCGCAAAACATGATTGCCTACTGCCCCACGTTGCATTCAGACAAAGAGAANCTNGGCGACCTCAATGCTATCATTGGCTTTGACGCGAATTGNATCGAATGGCTGCTCGCAAACACGCGCTACACAATCCTCGTGCGCACACATCCGCTCGTTTTTACCGCCCAGCAGCGCACCTTTACGCTTTTGCAGTTCAAGTTCGCGCAAAATCCGCGCGTGGTTTTCGACACAAGCATGGGCAGCGATTTTTATGATAAGATTGATTTTATGGTTACAGACGCGAGCACCACGGGCTTTAGCTTTGCTTTTAGCACATTGCGCCCTTGCTTTTTCTTTATGCCGCGAAGCACGGGCGGCGCGATTGCGGAGAATGCGCATCGAATCGGCGGCGTTGCACGCAATTTCNCCGAGCTTGGCGCGCTCATNGCCCGCGCGGGGCAGGACGACTTTGCCCCACGCATGCGCGCGTTTCGCGATGAGGTGGTGTATCATGTCGGCAATAGTGCGCAGATTCTTGCTGATAAGATTGATGCAATTTTGGGGTGATTGATTTGCTNGCNGTTGCTTGCTCGCAAGAGGAATGTGTCGTTGACGCTTGNTATGATAATGAAAATTTTATGTACGCNGCTTCTCNTCATTGCGAGGCGNNAGCCGAAGCAATCAACAGGCATAGAATCCCCATGATTCTAGCTTCATATACGATTGATTGCCACGCTCGCTTTGCTCGCTCGCAATGACACAATGTCATTCTGAACCTGCTTTGCAGGTGAAGAATCTCGTGTTGTGAAGATTTTGAGATGTTTCGGCTTCGCCTCAACAT
>JAAVGZ010000052.1 GCA_014799985.1 Helicobacter sp. | reverse complement strand
CTTATCCCCCTNNNATCCCCCAACCCCTGCACGCTTCTTAANNGNTTGTGCTCCGCACGGACTATGTCNNNCTCCACAGCGCTTCGTCTATGTTAANANGAGAACATAGACGTGTGCGCTGTGGTTGGGAAGATAGAATCNATGAACAATGGAGAATCAAAAATTGCAATCTTCAAAGCGGCGCTGTGCTATGGCTTCGCCATAGCTTTGCGCGCGCTTTTTATTGGGGATTCTTTGCCCGTTGATTGCTTCGGCTAGCGCCTCGCAATGACCCAACANTGCNNTTCAATATAAACAATCAGAGGTGCGACTAAAGTCGCACCCAACGCGTGCGGTTGAAACCGCGCCTAACTATTGCCCCACAATATGAATATACGGAACGCTGCGAATAAGCCCCGATTTGAACACCATCTCGGCATTCTGCGCGACAAAGCTCGTGTCTATCGTCTTTTGCTTCTCGGGAATCTGATAGCTTGGCGCATAGATTTTCTTTAGAATCTCAATCTTGCGCGCCGTTGTGTTCGCCTTTTGCAGCTCGTTTATGAGAATCTGCGCACGCACATACGATTCTTGCCCATTCAGCGGGACAATCACCATCTTGACATTGCTTGTCGCAAGCCGCTTGTCGAGCTTGGCGAGCTCCTCGCGGCAGTAGGGGCAATCGGGGCTCGAGACAATGATTGTCGTTTGTGTCGCGTTCTTGTTTTTAGACGGAATCTCGACAAAGCGCTCGCTCGGAAAGCTCTCGAACAGCGCGTTGAGCAACGCATTTTTCTTGCTTTGGTTGAACGCGTCAATCTCGCTTAGCATCGATTCGATAATCGCCTCGTTTTGCTCCTTGTTGGCGCTGAAAAAGAGGGCGTTGAAAATCACCGCGCCCTTGCCGTCAGCTGTGGCGAGAAAGGGCGTGCGCTGCGCGCCTGTGGCGTTGCTAAACTCGACATTGACGATGCGCATGTCGTTCATGCCAACGAGCGGTTTGGACGCAATAATCTTGACTTTGTGCCCCGTTTGCGAGAGGATTTGGGCGAGATTCTCTTCGAAGCTCGCGCCAAACAGCTGTGCGCCGCAAACGAGGGTGAGCAGGCAATAGATGAGGATTTTGTGGTGCATTTGGTGATTCCTTGTGGGGAGATTTAAGCATTCTTTGCTTCTTTTTAGGCTAAAATCTTCGCCTAACTTTCCAAACAATTCTTAAACACGAAAGGCTTCATAATGGCAAGACGATGTATGTATTCAGGCAAATCCCCCATGGTTGGCAACAATGTGAGCCATGCAAACAACAAGACCAAGCGGCGGCTATTGCCCAACTTGCGCACCGTGAGAATCCAGCTCGAGGACGGCACGCGCGTGAAGATTCGCGTTGCCGCGTCAGCGCTAAGGACGCTCAAGAAAAACCGCGCCTAAGCCATCATAGGCTTTTTGCATGGGCTTTTTGCAAAAGCTACGAGACCTGTTGCATTGGGAGCGCAGCAGCCGCCCAGAAGTCGACCTCTCGGGCGAGCTCTATGAGCAGCTCAAGCCCTTTCGCCTGCCCTTCATCTTGGTGCAGCTCGGGCTTTTTTTGGGCACGCTTGGCTATCTGCTCGTTACCGACTACACCCTTTTGCAGGCTTTTTTCCAAACGAGCTATACCTTTACAACAACGGGCTTTGGCGCGCTCGGCGAGGACAAATTCGAGGGCACAGCAGTCTTTTATACCGCGTTTTTGATGATTGCGGGCTCGGCGGTTTTGAGCTTTGCCACCATTAGCATCATCGATGTTCTCAATCGCGGCAAGCTCGTGAGTATCATCAAGGAGAGGAGAATGCTCTATCGTATTGCGCGTCTCAAGAAGCATTTTGTGATTTGCTATCACAATGAATACACAATCCAGCTCTCAAGGCAGTTTCGCGAGGCGCAGATTCCGTTTGTGGTTGTCGACCCCGCGCCCGATTTCGAAGAAGAAGCGCTCAAACATCGCTATCCGTATTTCGTCAATGCCGACCCGCACACGGAGATTGCGATGCTCAAAAGCCACCTCTCGAGCGCGCGCGGAATGATAACCGTCTCGAAAAACGCTGCCGATAATATCGCCCAAATCGCCTCTGTGCGCCTCTTTGAAAAAGAGCTCAAGCGCAAGCCCTATTACATCATCAGCAGCGCCGATTCGGACGAAGATGTCTTGCGGCTCAAGAAGCTCGGCAGCGATGTTGTCGTCTCGCCCACGCGGCTCTTGGCGCAGCGCATGAGCACGATGGCGACACGACCCGACATGGAGAATCTGCTCGAGCAGTTCATGTTCAAGACAGACACGCCGCTCGACCTCGAAGAAGTCGTTGTGCCGCGCGTGAGCTGGATGGCGCTAAAGCGGCTCAAAGAGACGCACCTAAGCGAGATTGCGCCCGTGCATATTGTCGGAATCACCGAAAAGGGCGGCAAGTTCATCTCGATGCCCAATGGCAACACGGTCGTAACGAGCGAGTCGCGATTGCTCATCATCGGCACATCGCAAGGGATTCGCGCCGCCAAAAAGATTATTTTGAAACACGAAAAACCCGAGGAGCTCAAATATGTTTAACCTCTTTTCTCTCGATTCCGGAATCTGCGCGCCGAGCGGCTTTTTTGCCGATGGGCTCTCCGCCGGGCTCAAAGCGCCGCAAAACAACGGCGGCGCGAAGCCGCTTGATGTCGCGTTTGTGCATTCGCACACCCCCTGCGATGTGTTTGCGCTCTTCACGACAAACACCTTTGACGCCGCGCCCATTAAGCATGCCAAAGAGCTCATCGCGGCGCACAATGGCGCGCTTAAGAGCAATTTCGTGCTCGTGAATGCCAAAAACGCCAACGCGATGACGGGCAAGGAGGGCGTTGCTGATGTCAAGAATCTATTGCGCTCGCTCCAAGAGTTGCACCCACAGATTCAAAACCCGCTCATGAGCTCTACGGGCGTGATTGGCGTGCGCCTGCCTATGGACAAAATCGCGAGCGTGTTTGGCGCAATCGACTTGAACGCGCGCAACCCGCACAACGCGGCAAACGCGATTCTGACGACAGACCGCTTCGCCAAAGAGATTGCGTTTGAGGTGAAAACAGACAGCGGCACATTCACAATCGGCGCGATGTGCAAGGGCGCGGGCATGATTCACCCAAGCCTTGCGACAATGCTTTGCTTCGTTACGACAGACGCGTGCGTCCCGCGCGAGATGGGGCAGGAGCTCTTGCGCCTCGCCTGCGAGGAGAGCTTCAACGCTGTGAGTGTCGATGGCGACATGTCGACAAACGACACGGTGCTCTTGCTCGCAAACGGGCAAAGCGGCGCGTTTGAGCGCGAGGCGTTCTTGCATGCGCTCAAAACGGCGCTGCACAAGCTCGCGACAGACATGGCGCGCGATGGCGAGGGCGCGAACAAGCTTGTCGCCTTCGAGGTGCGTGGCGCGAAGAATCGCGATGAGGCGAAGCGCGCCGCGCGGGCGCTTGCGACATCGCTGCTCGTCAAAACCGCGATTTTTGGCTGCGACCCAAACTGGGGCAGAATCGCCTCGACTATCGGCGCAAGCGGCGTTTGTTGCGATGAAATGACGCTCACCATTTCTTTCGGCGATGTCTGCGTGTATCGCTGCGGTGCGATTCTGTTTGACGCGCCAACAGAGGCGCGCGCCGCCGAGGTCATGCGCGCCGACTCGCTGCGCATCGTTTGCGATTTGGGGCAGGGCGAGGGCGCGTTTGTTGCGTATGGTTGCGATTTGGGCTATAATTATGTAAAAATAAACGCGGATTACCGCTCGTAATTTGAGGAAACAATGCAACAAATTGGCTCTCGAGAACTCGCGCAATACCTACAAGGCAAGTTTGATTGGCTCAAGACCTACATCAAAAGCCACCCATTGCCCGACCTCTTCAGCGCGCCACACATCGACCCAAAAATGCGCGCAAAAGAGGCTGCGAAGCTCGTTTTGCCCGTGCTCAAAAACCCCAAGGGGCTCATTCTCATGCGCCAATCGATGTATCGCAACACCAAGACAATCCCGATTCCGCCTGAGGCGCATGCCTATTCGCTCGCCGATTCGGCGCACCCAATGCTGTTTATCAACGCGCAGCAGAATCTCGAGGAGCAGACGCAGCTGTTTTTGATTGGCATCATTCGGCTGATGATGGACATGGACGGATTCTACTCGTCCATTTTCGACAACTCGATTAAGGAGAGCTATGCCGAGAAGGTGTATTACGAGGTGCGCGAAATGGCTGGCAGCGAGGAATTTCTAAAGCCCGTGCGCGAGAATGACATTTTGCGCGAGCGCGAAGATTCGCTTGGCGCGCTGTTTTTGCAGGCTGTGAGCCACGCTGTGTATGAAGGCAAGCTAAGCAACCGCGAAGCCGCCGACCTCATCGATGTGAGCGAGCGCACGCTCGTTTCGCTGTTTCCTTGAGGTTGCGTGTGCAGATTCGAGACGACCATCTCTTGCGCGCGCGCAATCTCATGTTCTATGGCACGATTTGGGGCAATTGCGCGATATTCGAGCATGCCCTCTTTGGGCTCATCGCGTTTGTCGCGTCTGTTGTCTATCTGGTCGGCGTCTATCGTTTCGCCAAGCTCACGCATGCGCCGCTGTTTGCGTTGCATATTCTGATGATTGCCGTTGAGGTTTTCTTTATTATGCTATCGATTCTCTTCCCGAGCGGATTCTCGCTCTTCTTCGGAATCCTCTCCTCTGTCGCCGAGTTTCTGGTCTTTTGCAAAATCTATGCGCTCTTTTTCGCGCTCACCGATGTTTGGCTTTTTCGCTCCGCCATCGTGCTCGGCGGCATCTTGCTCGTGCAGGGAATCGCGGCAATGCTCTATTTTGGGCACATCTTCTCGACCCATTCGCTGTTTGCCGCGCTATCCGATTCATGGCAGGCATTGGGCAGCGCCGCAAGCCTCCAAAACGTCTGCCTGCTGTTTTTCTTGGTCGTCATGGCGATTCTCGTTTGCGCCAATGTCGTGGTGCAAATCGCGGCGTTCTATCAGATTCGCTCCGCGCGCATGCATACCGCAGCCTAGAGTAGCGAGCCCTCGCCCAAGAACAGCGCGTGCGCCTTGTTCGTGGCGATTCGCCCCTTTGCCGTGCGCTCGATGTAGCCGTTGGCAAAAAGGTAGGGCTCGATGACGTCTTCAATCGTGCCTTCGTCCTCGCTCATCGCCGCAGCAAGCGCGCTTAGCCCCATTGGGCGGTTGTTTGCGCAGAGCGTGCGCAAATATTTGTGGTCGAGAGAATCAAACCCGCTCTCGCTCACGCCGAGCTCGCTCAACGCATAGTGCGCGAGCTTTTGCGAGATGTGCTGCTCGTTTGCGACATCGGCAAAGTCGCGGATTCGGCGCAGCAGCCGCAGCGCAACGCGCGGCGTGCCGCGTGAGCGTTTGGCAATCGCCATCGCCGCTTCTTGGCTACATTGCGTTTGCAGCCGCTCCGCCGCCTTTGTAACGATGAGCATGAGCTCGGATTCCGTGTAGAAATCGAGTCGAAATGTGATTCCAAACCGCTCACGCAGGGGCTTGCTAATCATTCCCGCCTTCGTTGTCGCGCCAATCAGCGTGAAATGCGCAAGGTCAATCTTGATGGTTTGCGCGGCAGGTCCAGAGCCGATGATAATGTCGAGCCGAAAATCCTCCATTGCGGGGTAGAGAATCTCCTCAATCGTTGGGCTTAGGCGGTGAATCTCGTCAATAAACAAAATATCGCCTTGCGAGAGGTTGCTCAAGATTGCGGCTAAGTCGCCCGCTTTTTCAATCGTGGGCGCGGCGCTGACCTTGATGTGTGCGCTCATTTCTTCGGCGATGATGTGCGCGAGCGTGGTTTTGCCAAGCCCGGGGGGTCCAAAAAACAGCATGTGGTCGAGCGGCTCGCCACGTTTCTTTGCCGCAGCGATGAATACCTGAAGATTCTTTTTGGTCTGCTCCTGCCCGACATAGTCGCTCCAGCGACTCGGGCGCAAGAGGTTGGAATCTTCGACATCAAAGCTGCATTTTTCGATTTCGACAAAGCGCTCCAATGCCAGACCTAGTAGCTCTCGTTTTCGCTCGGGAACGCGCCGCTTTTGACATCGCTCACATAGCGTTGCAGCGCCTCTTTGAGCAGATTCGCGCCATCGAGGTAGCGGCGCACAAACTTGGGCTGAAAGTCGGTGAAAAAGCCAAACGCATCGCTCCAAACGAGCACCTGCCCATCGACATTCGCGCCGCTGCCAATGCCGATGACAGGCACAGCGCTCGCGCGCGCGATGACGGCGGCGGTTTCTGCCACAACGCCCTCAAGCAGAATCGCGAACGCGCCCGCCTCGCTAAATTCTTGCACCTCGTGCAAGAGGTGGGTTTTGTCGAGCTCGGTTTTGCCCTTGATTTTGTACCCGCCCTCGCTGCGCACAAACTGCGGCTTGAGCCCAATATGCGCCATCACGGCGATTCCGTTGTCGGCAAGATGCCGCACATGCTCGTAACGTTCGAGCCCGCCCTCGAGCTTGACGGCGTCTGCGCCCGCTTCTTTGTAGAGCCGCGTGGCGTTTTTGAGCGCCTCTTGCGGGGTGTCATAGCTGCCAAAGGGCATGTCGGCAATCAACAAAGAATCATGCACAACGCGGCGCACGGCTTTTGTGTGGTAAATCATGTCGTCTATCGTGAGCGGCAATGTGTCGGGATACCCGCCGAAGCTCATCGCGAGGGAATCGCCGACTAGAATCGAATCGACTTCGCCATCGAAGATGCGCGCCATCAGCGCGTCATAGGCTGTTATCATCGTGATTTTTTGCTTGTTCTTGTATTTCTGAAGCGTCTGGATTGTGCATTTCATTCGCGTCTCCTTTTTTGGTATCATGACAAAAGAGTATTAAACGAAAGCTGAATCAAAAGGAGAATGTATGGCAACCAAATTTCTTGCCATTACGACACGACTGGTCGCGCATGATGCTTATGACGAAACGCGTGAATGCCTCGCGAGCGATTGGGGCGCGTTGTTTGAGCGCGAGGCTTTGTTCGCGCCGTTTTTGCCGCTCGTGGTGAGCTACGAGATTCCCTTTGCGCGCTATGCGCCTTTCGTGAGCGGCGTGATTCTAAGCGGTGGCAATGATTTGGCGGCATGCAACGACAACCCGTTGTCGCAAAAGCGCGATGCGTATGAGCAAGACATCATCAAAACCGCGATTGCGCACGAGCTGCCCGTGCTCGGAATCTGCCGCGGCGCGCAACATTTGGGGCAGCATTTTGGCGCTTCGCTCATTCCGTGCGTGGGGCACATTGGCGAACACAAGGTGAGCGTGGGGGCGCAACATTTTGTCGTCAATTCGTTTCATAATTATGCGCTAAGCACGCTCGCTGCGCCCCTTGTGCCGCTTGCGAGCGCACAAGATTGCACGATTGAAGCCTTTGCGCATTCCACATTGCCGCTTTTTGGCATGATGTGGCACATCGAGCGCGAAGAGAAGCTCTGCGACCTAAGCCGCGAGATTGTTGGCAATTTTTTGCAAAAATGTCAAGGTTTCTCGGGAATCTGTGTGGATTTGTGATTCTTGTTGATGTGTGGTTGCGGGCGCGTTTTTGTCATTGCGAGCGTTCGTTAGGACGCACGGCAAGTAACGAGCAAGGAATCCTAGAATCATGAAAGATTCCATGCCGTTAGATTGCTTTGGCTGTCGCCTCGCAATGACTTAAAATATTGGAGGTGCGACTTTAGTCGCACTCATTGCGTGCTCGATTTCACACCTCTGATGTTATTTTTTGTCATTGCGAGCGTAAGCGAGGCAATCAACGAGCAAAGAATCCCCATGATTCTAGCTTCATATACGTTTGATTGCTACGAGGCTAAAGCCTCTCGCAATGACGATATGTTTCGGCTAGCGCC
>JAAVGZ010000051.1:2130-13074 GCA_014799985.1 Helicobacter sp. | reverse complement strand
GCGGCGCTGTGCTGTGGCTTCGCCATAGCTTTGCGCGCGCTTTTTCTGGGGATTCTTTGCAACTAGCTATCTGTCATTGCGAGAGGCGCTAGCCTCGCGGCAATCAACCGTGCACGAAGCTAGAATCATGAGGATTCTGTGCCTATTGATTGCTTCACTAACGCTCGCAATGACACAAAATAGCGCATGTAAAATTCTCCATTGTCATGTTGAGCGTTAGCGAAACATCTCGTCATTGCGAGCGAGCCCGTTGGGCGAGCGTGGCAAGCAACCGTATATGAAGCTAGAATCATGAGGATTCTGTGCCGTTAGATTGCTTCGCTTCGCTCGCAATGGCGCAAGATTGCGCCGATGTTAGTACCAAAGAATCGGAGGAGCGACAGTCGCCCACACATCAATCCCCAAACACCGCAAATGCCCGCGCGATTGCGTCATGCGTTGCGCCGCTGCCAAGCAAAAGCGCGAGCAGAATCCGCGCAGCAAACGGGCTAAGATAGCCTGCGGCAATCCATTGCGGCGCTTGCAACATCGCGGGCGCGACAAACGCACGCGCAACGCGTGAGGCGCACACAATCGTGAGCCCATGCGCCCGATTCGCAAGTGCGCGCTTGAGCGCAAAATGCACATTCCCCGCGCCGCTGCCCGCGATGACAACGCCGCGCACGCCGTCCTCTTTGAGCGCGCCAAGAATCGCCCCGAGCCCATTGTGCGCGTATGAGAGCAGAATCTCGACCCGCGCGAAACACTCGGGCGAGCGCGCCGCGAAATGGGGCAGCTCGCGCGATTGCGTGCGCAAAAAATGCACAGCGCCCTGCTGCACATAGCCCAAAGCGCCGTTGTGCGCAGCGAAGCAATCCGCGCCAAGCGTTGTCGCCTTGACACAATCTGTCGGTGCGAAGATGGCATCGTTCATCGTAACGAGCACGCCATGCGCACGCTCGCTGCATGCAATGCAAAGCGCGTTGTGGAGATTGCGCAATCCGTCCGCGCCAAGCGCGTTGCTCGGGCGGTTCGCGCCTGTGAGCACGATGGGCTTGCGCGTTGCAACCAAAAGCTGCAACAAAAACGCGCTCTCCTCGAGCGTGTCCGTGCCGTGCGTGATGACGATGCCGTCCATATCGGCAAGCGCGGTATCGACTGCGCGCACAAGCGCGAACCACAAATCCGCGTCCATGTCGCAACTATCGATGTTGGCGAGCTGTGTGGGGTAGATTTCTGCGCCCTCAAAGCGCAAGCCAGAAAGCAGCGCGCCAATCGGCACGATTCCTGCGGTGTAGGATTGCATATCGGGCGCTTGCACACCCGCAATCGTCCCGCCTGTGGCAATCAGCCCGATTCTTTTGCTCATTGTCTTATGTTTGTGGCTGTGCAGAATCGGCGCGATGTGGGAGGCTTAAAGCTTTCTTGCTTGCAGTCGGTGGCGCGGGCACTGCGGGCTCACTCGGAACTTCGAGCGAGGCAACGAGCGGCGCGAGCGGCGCGAGCGTGAGCCCCCAATACAGATTGTGTCGCAAGTTTTGCTCGTCTTTTGGCAGCGGCGGCTGCGTCTTTGCAAAGGCGGCTTGCAACGCGGCGATGAAGCGCTCTTGCGTGTCGGCAATCGCAAAATTTGTGAGATTGCGCGCAAACTCGAAGCCGCGAATGGCGAGGCTTGTCGCGACAACGGGGCGGTTGGCGACAATCGCCTCGGCGGTCTTGAGGTTCGTGCCCCCGCCGAGCGTCAGAGGCAGCAGAATCACATTTGCTTTCACGAGCAATGTAGTGAGGACATCGCGGCTGACCTCGCCCAAAATTTTTATTTTTTGCTCATTTAATAGGTGCAAAATGCTCTCTTTTTCGGGCGCGTATTGGTATAGGATTCTGCCCACAGAGCCGACAACAACGATGAACTGCTCGGGGCGAAGATAGGAAAGATTGGTGGAGAGCATGTCCCAAAAGCCAAGCGCGTTGGGTACATGCGCCGAGCCCACAAACAGCGCGAAGCTGCGCGAGGCGAGAGACTTTTGCAAAATCTGCTCGACATCGGGCTTTTGGCGCAAAGAATCCACGCCGTTGGAGCATATCACGAGATTCTTCGCGCCCATCGAGGCGAGAATCTCATAATCATGCTGCGCGCAAACGATTGTCGCGTCTGCATGCGCGCAAATCTCGGCTTCGAGCGCCTCGATTGCGGCAATCGCCTCCATGTCGCTTTGCCCAACACTTTGGAGCATCACCGCTTTCATCGTGTGTTCGATGTTGTGCGCCGAGTAGAGCAGTAGCGGCATTTGGTCGGGATAGAGCTTGCGCACAAACGGAAACAGCCACGGCTGCTCGAGCAAGATGGCGTCTGGCAAAAACGCGCGCAAATGCTGGGCGAGGCGCTCGAAATAGGGCTCTTTGGTCGCGAGCAGCGATGTGGCATAATCGGCGAGCATGGGCGAATAATGCAGCGCCGATAGGTTGCGCTTGTTGAGAATCACGTCATCGCGCGCGGTCTGTGCATGCGTGGGCTCGCAAAGCGCAAGGCTGCGGACATCATGCCCCGCATAGCGCAAGCAATGCGCGAGGAAAAAGGCGCGAATCTGCCCACCATGACGCGGCATGATTGTTGGGTAGGTTGTGAGTTGGGCGATTTTCACGTTGTCTCCTTTTTCTCGAGCGCAAACTCGATGAAATCATGCGCAAAGTCATGCCAGCTGCGGCGCGTGAATTGCTGCGCCTTTTGGGTGAGATTCTGCAACTCTGCTGAATCGTTGCTTAGGCGCAAAATCCAGTCTGCCCAACTTTCGGGCGCGTTTGGGTCAAGGGTGGGCATCAGATTCTGCGTGGCTTCGCACAACCCGCGCGAGGAGCTAATGAGCACGGGCTTGCCATGCGCCAGCGATTCTGCCGCGCCAAGCCCAAGCCCTTCGTCAAAGCTCGGAAAAACGCAAAATTGCGCGCGCTCATAGAAGGTTTGGAGCTCGGAATCGCCGACATCGTCATACCAAAAAACATGCTGCCGCGTTTTCTCGTTTTTGAATCGTTCCCAAAACAAATCCGCGCCCCAACCGCGCATGCCGACAAGCACCAAGTCGGGGAATCGGAGGTTGGACTGCTGCAAGCGCTGCCACACATCGAGCAGCAAAAGGTGATTCTTGCGCGGTTCAATCGTGCTGACATAGAGCACATAAAAGCTGCTATGTGCGCGCACGTTCTTGCGCGACAGCTTGTGTCGCCTAGATTCTTTGGGCTTTGGCTCAAGCGCTGGCGCGCTCTCGGGAGAATCATCGCCGATGAGCTCGCCGCTGATTGGGTCGCGGTGCAGGGTAATCGTTGGGGTCGTTACGACAGGCAATGGCGCAGAGGCGCGCAACGCGGGCACGGGCGCTTGCGCAGGCGCGGAATCTCGCGTCTCTTCTTTGGGCTTGTCGCAATTGCCCAAAGGCAGGACGCGCACGAGGGGGCTTGCGGCGATTCTGTGCGCGGAAAGCAGGGCATGGAACTCGTCTTTGGAGTATTCGGAAATGCTCGCGATACAATCGCAGAGATACGAGAGGCGATAGAAATGCAGCATAAACGATGCCACAATCTCCTTGCTCGCCGCCCATTGCGGGTTTTTGAGGATAAACGCATCGCAAAAAATGCCCACAACGCGGAACTTGAGCTCGTGTTTGAGCTGATAGAGCAGCGCGTAGTTGCTGTCTTCCCAATCCAAGCCCATTGTGATGAATAGCGTCTCTTTGTTGAACAGGGCGCGCGTGCTCCGCGCAATGGGTGGCAAAAACAAGGGCGAGAGCTCGCTGCTGATGCCCTCGGCGTAGCTCTTGAGCTGATTGGATTTGAACTGAATGCGCTCGACAAAGCGCAAAATCTTGGAATGCTGCATCGAATCGGCGAACTTCTTGAGTCGGCTTGGCACGGCGCTTAGCCGCTTGAGCGGGCTTAGCGGGTTGAAGGGCTTTTGGGTCGGAGAATAATGCGCGAAAAAGTCAAGCTTTGCCTGCAATGTCTCTTTTGAAACCTGCAAAAGAGCCTGTTTGTCGGGAGAAAATGCGACAAATATTGTCTTGTAGGGGCAGCCCAAAAGGTATTTCGCCACCTCGAGCTGTGCACGCACGATTCCCGTTACAGGGCGATTCCAACGCAACAAGGTGCTACAATCAAAGAGTATTGCGCTAATTCCTTTGTCTATCACGTCTTTTCTCCATTCTCATTGTTTTTGTCCAAGCCCTCGCGCCCATAGTCGTCATCGAGACGCACGATGTCGTCTTCGCCCAGATAGTCGCCAATCTGCACCTCGATGAGCACAAGTGGAATCTTGCCCGGGTTGCTCAAGCGATGCACATTGCCCATCGGGATATAGGCGCTCTCGTTTGCGCGCAATGTGATTTCTTGCTCCATTTGCTGCACAACCGCCGTGCCGCTCACGACAATCCAATGTTCGCTGCGATGAAAATGCTTTTGGAGCGAAAGGCGGCGATTGGGCAAAACTTCGATTCTCTTTATTTTATATGTATCGCCCTCTTCGAGCACGGCATAATGCCCCCACGGGCGATAGACGCGCACATGCATGCTATGCAGGCTCGTTTTGCGCTTGCCTAGCTCTGTTACGATGTTTTTCACCTTCTGCCCGCTGCCCTTTTTGGCAATCAGCAGCGCATCGGCGGTGTCGATTATCATCAAATCCTCGACATCAATCAGCGCAATCTGCCGATTGGTCGTGATGAGCAGATTATTATGGCTATCTTGCAAAATCGGCGGGCAGGCTTTGGAATCGATGGTCGCGGCTGTCGTTTGTGTGTTGCCATGCGAATCGCGCGGAAGCACATTGCTAAGCGCCTCGAAGCTGCCCATGTCGCTCCAGCCGATGTTTGCCTCTATCACCTTCAGATTCTGCGCCTTTTGCATGAGCGCCTCGTCAATGCTTTGCGCGGCGCAAGAAGCGGGGGGAATCAGAAATTGCAGCGGCGCTTGTTGCGTGCTTTTGTGCGCAAAAGCAACACGCGCTGCCTCGAACACATCGGGCGCATAATGGCGCAGCTCCGACAAGAAGTGTCGCGCTTTGAAGCAGAACATGCCGCTGTTCCAGAAATAGTTTGGCATCGCGCAAAATTGTTGCGCAATCTCGAGCGAGGGTTTCTCGACAAACGAGAGAATCTCCTGCCCATGCGCGTGGATATAGCCAAAGCCTGTCTCGGGATAGGCGGGCTTGATTCCAAATAGCACGATAGAATCTGCCTGTGCCTGCTGCACAGCCTCGCTCACGGCTTGTTTGTAGGCGTTTTCGTTGGTGATGAGGTGGTCGGAGGGGACGGCGAGCACGATGTCATCGGGCTGCACGCTCATCGCGGCAAGCGCGAGCGCAAGCGCGGTGTTTTTTTGCTCGGATTCGAGCAAGAACGCGCATTGTGAATCCGCGCCAAGCTCCTCTTGGAGCTGGTTGTATGCCATGAAATAGTGGTCGTTGTGCGTTACGATGAGCAGAGAATCGGCGAGCCGCACATTGCGCGCGAGCGTCTTTTGGAACAACGACTTGCCCGCAAACAGCGTCAAAAACTGCTTGGGCAAAAGCTCGCGGCTAATCGGCCACAAACGCGAACCAATGCCCCCACACAAAATCACCGCGACCATTGCACCCCTTTTTTCTTTCTCTGATTCTGACATAATCTTGCTTATTCATTGCTCAAAATCAACAATCACCATGCCGCTAAATTTCTGCCCGCGATAAAACTCGATACGCACGAGCGCGCCGCTTCTGTCGAGCGTGAATTTGGATTCGATTTGGTCTTTTTGAATCGTGATGTCATGCTCGCTCACAAGGTTGCGGCGCGAGAAGCCGATGATGTTCACGCGCACATCATCGGCGACTTTGGGGACGCGAAACGACTGCCGCGCACGCACAATGCTGCCAAGCGCAACCTGCTGCAGGGAATCATCGAGAATCATCTGCACCGATTCGAGCGTGTCGTCTGTCTCGAAATAGTCGGGCAGAAGCCATGCCATTGTTTTGTTGCCATACTTGATAGAATATGTCCCTTTTTTCTCATACAAATGCACAATCGGGCTGCTCGAGTGGTAGGCGAGAGGCTTTTTGGGCATTGGGAAATAGGTGATGTGATTCTTGATTCGATTGATAGGCAAAGAGATTTTGTTGGCAAAGTCAATCGTAATGCTTGGGTCGTCAATCGCCGCCTGCACCGTCTGTGGGTCGAGCGTGAAATTGCGGCTGAACTCGATGCCAAGATAGTGCATCATCGCCTCAATCGCAAGCAGATGATAATAGACGCGCTCGCGCAGGGGCAGATTCTTGCTCGCCTCGTTCGCAAAGGCAGCTTTGCCCTGATTGATTGTGAAAAAGGTCAGCGAGAGCTGCTGCTCTTTGTCCTGCACAGCCGTGTTGGTGTTGCGCACGCGATAGCGATGCAAATCGTTCAGCAGATTCTCGTTGATTTCGGCAATAATGCGCTGGCTGATTCCGTTCAAATCGCCATGCGGGACATTGTCGAGCTGCTCTTGGTCGATAATCGAGCTCTGCCCCCAACGTTTGGGGTTGCGCAAGGCGCTGATGTAGGTGTCATGGTAGAATCCGCTGCCATCATGCAGATGCAGCACAATCTCCACGCGGTCGTTTCTGATGAGCTCTTTAATCTCTTCGATAATCTTTTTTTCGGGGTCATTGTCGCGCAAAGCGGCAAACTTGCGATTCATGTCGCCATAGATTCCGCGATGATTCTCGAGAATGCTATGCTGATTGAGATTGGCGACAACCCAAACATTGCCTTTGGTGATAGTGTAGTGCCGACTCGCGATGAGAGCTGCTGCGTTGAAACCGCCCGGCTCATCGCCCTGGATTCCACCTAACAATAAAAAAACTTTTTGTTCGGGCGAGGCTTCTTTTTTGATAACCCGCAACTCCGCTGCTAGCAAAGCCCCCACACAAAGGAATAAGACAAAACATACTCTCAAAACAGCCCCTCAATGCAACTTCAAAACGAGGATTATAACGCAAAAGCCCCAACGAACTGCCCGAAATGCTCGGGCAGCTTTGGGGCAGAAGTGAAGAAAGCCAAGAAGAAATCAGTGCAACCGACTCCAAACATTGCATTTCCATAGATAAGCAAGGACAGCCATGATGGCAAAGAAAACCATGAGCCCAAAGCCAAGAGATTCGCGCTCGCCTTTTTTGCTATCGCCCACGCTTTCAAGATAGGCAATCACTTGTTTCTCGGTGTTTTCTTTCAAGCCCACGCGAGGCATTGATGTGCCGGGCAACTGCTTTTGTGGGTCGTTGATGAAGGTATGGAGATAATCCAAGCTTCGCGCGCGGATAATCATCGACAAGTCTGGAATCGCGCGTACGCCCATGTAGGCATTCACATCGCTGGTCGTGCTTCTGGCAGCGAGGTGGTCGTATTTCACAGAATGGCAGCGCGAACAAGCCTCGACAAACACGGCTTTGTCGTCCATGCTGCTGGGCGCAATGCTGTTGAAATACGCGACCATGTCGGCGATTTCATCATCGCTGCTGATGTCTTTGTAGGCAATCATTGGGTGAACTTTGTTGCCATCGGGTGGGAACTTGTGGCTGACTTTCGCGGCAACAGCGGGGTCTTTGATGAAGTTGAAGAGATAATACGAATCATACAAATACCCGATGTTGGAAAGGTCTGGAGGCACAACGCCATAGCTGCTCGACAAAGTCGCATCGTCCATAATCGCGGGGAATCCTTGCGATTCCATGCTGTGGCACGCAACGCAGTTGCCGGTTACAATCTCCTGCCCTTTGGCAGCGTTGCCATTGGCAATGCGCTGGCTCAAAGCGGGGAAGGTCTCATCGACTTCTTTCTGCCAAGCGGCGAGCTGCTGCTGATATTCCGCTTCATTGTCGCCAAGAACGGGCGCGGGCTTCACAGCGTCTTTGAATGTGTAGTCCGCAGGCGCAACATGCGGATGCATGATGCTATGCGCAAGCGGCTCAACGCCCCAATAAATCACGCCTGTAATGATGACAAGCAAACCAAGAATTTTGAGCTCTTTCATGAACGACCTCCTGCATTTCTGTTTTCAAGCGCCGTGATGATGGGCAACAGCACAAACAAGCCAAGGAACGCAATGGACGCGACAAAGCCGATGTAGGCGTTGACGCCCGTTGGGGGCAGCTTGCCATAAATCGTGAGCACAATCAAGTCGGCAACAAGCAACCAGAACCACAAGAAGAATGCAGGGCGCTTGTGTGCAGGCGCAACAACCTTGCTTCTGTCAAGCAATGGCATGAGCAAGAAAATCACGTTCGCGACACCAAATGCCATGAGCCCCAAATCCGAGCTAAAGAAGAAGCCGCGCAAGACTTCGTAGCTCCACAAGAAATACCATTCAGGGTAGATGTGTGGCGGAGTTTTGAGCGAATCGGCAGGGTCGAAGTTGATGGGGTCCATCGCGAAATCGAAATGGAAGCACACCAAGAAGAAAAAGCCAATCATAAACACGCACACAACAAAGATGTCTTTGGACAAAAAGTCAGGCCAAAACGCAACGACTTTCGCCTCTTTGCGGTTGCCTGCCTTGTATTTCTCGGCTTCTTTGTCGAAGTCAATCACCTCGCCGGTTTCGTTGTTCACATGTGGGAAACGCAATGTGTAGAAATGCAGCGCGATGAGCGAGAGAATCACCACAGGGAGCAACACGACATGGAGCATGAAGAATCGTGTCAATGTCGCATCGGCTGGGATAAAGTTCCCGCGAATCCAAATCACCAAGTCGGGACCAATCAATGGGATTCCGCCAAAGAGGTTCGTAATCACCGCAGCAGCCCAAAAGCTCATTTGCCCCCAAGGAAGCATATAGCCGCTAAACGCCTCGGCAGAGAAAATCATGAAGAGGAGCATACCGCTAATCCAAATCATCTCGCGTCCGCGTTTGAAAGAGCCATAGTAGATTCCCACGAACATGTGAATGTAAATCACCAAGAAAATCACAGACGCAGCGACAGCATGGACATGCCGCCAAAGCCAGCCATAGGCGACTTCTTGCATAATTGTCTGATTCACGCTGTCAAACGCGAGCTGTGTGTCGGGCTTATAATACATGAGCAGCATGAGCCCCGAAAAGAACAAAACGAGGAACAGAATGAGGAGTGTAACCCCCATCGCCCACAAGAAATTGATGTTTTTCGGAATCCAATATTCCGTCATCATCACCTTGATAAACTTCTTGACTGCCAAGCGCTGGTCGAGCCAATCGACAACGCCCGTTGCTTCTTTAAATTCTGCCATCTAGTTCCTCCTTACGCATTCGCTTCTTTGAGCTTCAAGAACTCTGGTCCCTCTTCGCCAAGCACCAAGGTATTGCCGTCAATCTTAAAGGGCGGAATCTCCATAGGTGCGGGTGGTGGTCCAAAGACATTGCGCCCACAAGCGTCAAACTCGCCGCCATGACATGCGCATTTGAACATCGCCTTGCCCGAATCATAAGCAGGAATACAACCCAAATGCGTACAGATTTGGATTCCAACTGAATATGCCGCGCCTCCGACATTCACATCGCGTGTATCGCATGCGCTCATCGCCGCGGTTTTCTTGAGGATATACACGGGCTTCCCGCGCCATTCCACAACTCGCAACTCTCCTTCTGTCATCGGGCTTAGGTCGACTGTTGTAAAGCCTGCCGCAATGACGCTAGGTAGCGGGTCCCACGTCCTTTTCACAGCAGCAAGCGTTGCGCCAGCCCCAACAAGAGCCACGCCGCCAAGCGCCATTCCAAGGAAGTCCCGCCTATTCACATTTTCTGACATTAGCACCCCTTTCGCTAGTTAATCTTTCAAATACTTTGATTTTATTCCGATTCACCTTAAAACTAGCACAAAAAATCGNGNNNTCACTCCGCAAAGGCACGAAACGAAACAGGGAGAATCTGCGAAAGCCGCTGCTGCCTGCTCATTGGCTGCTGATTCTTGCGATAAAATTCCCAATCGAGTCGCTCGAAAAGATTGCGCGCCATNAGAATCGCCACGCGGCGCGCGTATTGCTCGCGCACTTCGGAGTAGGCGAGCAAAAACTCGAGCGCCTCGATGCCCGTGTAGCCCTCGCCCTTGCTGTGCGCAAGCAGCCGCTCNTTGCGAAACTCGGAATAGGCATAATGCGTGTTGAGATTCCACATATAGGCGCGCACGGCGTCTGCGATGCTCTCAAAAACGCGAATCCGCTTGCGGCTGCCCGCAATCTTGCGGCTTGGNACAGACGCGAGCGTTGTGTATTCACCAAACAAATTGTTGTATTTGCGGCTATATGGGCTGCTGCCCCAGCCGCTCTCGAGCGCGGCTTGGGCGAGCGCGAGCGAGACGGGGACGATGTCGATGCGCAACAGATATTCATCGCGGCAAAACAGGCNGCNCAATNTTNTAGGCGCGNGCGAGCGCGACAATCTTTTGGAAATCTGCGCTATGCAGCCTATCGTGCAGATTCCACAAGAAATCATCGAAAAAATCGAGCACGACCTGCCTATCATCGAGAATCGCGCGATTCTCTTTTTCGAGCAAGGGCAGCAGAAGCGCGACAAACTCGGCTTTGCGCGTTTCGCCAAGCGGCAGGGCATGGAAATCGTCCGAAAACTCGACCTCGCTCGCGAGCAGAGCGCCCAACAAAGCGGCGCTAGAGAGACGACAGAGCCGCGTTAGGAATCTGACATGTCGCCACATAGCGCACCTTGCCCGAAAACCACAAACAATCGCCNTTNNAGAAAAAGCGCAACTCCTCGCCGCTCGCGGGAATCACGACACCCTCGCTGCCCGCGAGCCGCCCGTTTTGGTGCGCGACAACAAAGCACGCCGCCATTCCCGTGCCGCACGCGAGCGTCTCGGCTTCGACACCGCGCTCGAACGTGCGCACATGCACGACGTTTTGCGCGACATGCATGACATCGACATTCGCGTTGTAGCGCACGCGCAACGCGCGCAGCTCGTCTGTCGTTGGGCGCGCCGATTCC
>JAAVGZ010000051.1:0-2124 GCA_014799985.1 Helicobacter sp. | reverse complement strand
TCATGCGCGCAAAGCACGAGATGTGGCACGCCCGTGTCGAGCAAAAACGCNGGCATGGCGCACTCATGCAAGTCGCTTTGCAGAATCCGCACNAACGGGAATTGCACGCCCACATGCCCGTTTTCNAGCACNTGNGCACAGATTCTCCCCGCGCCCGTTTGNAACGCGAGCTTGCGCCCGCACAAGCCGTGATTGAACGCATAGAGCGCCGCCGCGCGGCTGCCGTTGCCGCACATTGTCGCAACGCTGCCATCGCGGTTGTAAAACTCCCAAACGAAGTCGCAATCATCATGCGCACCTTTGGGCAGAAGCGCAATCAAGCCATCTGCNCCGATTCCGTTGTGCCTGTCGCACAGCTGTTGCGCGAGCGCGCTGCGCTCTTGCGCGCAAAAGGTNTGGAAAATCAAGAAATCATTACCGCTCGCGACATATTTTTCACAGACCATGCCCGCTCCTTAGGCGCTCCAAATAGCGCTCCACCTGAATCTTCANNGCCTCGACATCGCCGCTGTTGTCGATGATGTCGTCTGCCTGCTGNNTTTTAGAATCAATCGGAATCTGNGCGGCGATTCGCTGCTGTGCCTCATCTAGCGAGAGGTTGTTGCGCGCGCGCAAACGCGCCAACTGCACATCTGGCGGCGCATAGACAAGNACGGATTTGGAGACAAACGCGAAGAGTGCACGCTTTTCAAAATAAATCGGAATGTCGACAAAAAAGGGCTTCTGCCGCTGCTCGAGCAGCGCGGCTTTGTCGCGGATTGTTTGGGCGATGATGGGGTGCACAATCGATTCGAGAATGCGCAATTTTTCGGGGTCTGCGAANACGATTGCGCCGAGCTTCTTGCGGTCGATGTTGGAATCNGNATCGCAAATCNCGCGCCCAAAAACCGCGATGACNCGCGCGGCATGCTGCTCTAACACATCATGCGCGATTGTGTCGGCGTCTATGATGTCATAGCCATGCNCCTTGAGCAGCGCGGCAGCNGTGCTCTTGCCTGTGGCGATTCCGCCGGTGAGGGCTATTCCATATTTGAGATTNCAAAAGCCTTCGGCTTTTGCTGTCGTGTCGGCAAGTGAATTGCCAACACTCCCTAAAGTAGCGAGCACGCCGCGCTCCGCGTCTTTAGTCGCTGCGCTACGCGCGCTAACATGGCAAGCAAACATCGTCAGTTCCTCACGATTCCGCGCAATGCGCNCGCGAGATGTGGCGGCAAGACGAACGCGGCTTGGTGCATGGCNGCAGAATACCAATCGCACCCATCGAGCAGCTCGGCGCGTTGCAGCGAGAGGCTCGCGAGCGGGTGCGTGGAATCGGACGCAAAGGCGAACCACGAAGACGGATTTGGGGACAGATTCCACAACGCAAAGGGCATCAGAATGCCAAAACGCTCGCCCAAGCTTTGGAGCGCGGCTTTTGCGGAGTGGAAATCATGCACGAGATTGGGAATGGGAGTGAGCAAAACGCAGCCATGCCGCAGATTCGCGCTTGGCACGCTCGCAGCGATGACGAGCTCGCTTGAAGGCAGCGCCGCATCGCCCTCGCCTGCCAACGCGACCCTAGCGCCATGCTTGGCAATCTCNCGTGGCAGCAAAGGATTCGCATAATCAACCCACGCCGTTGTGCAGATTTCGAGGCAACANGCGCCGATGTGTGCGAGCATTTCAGCCTCGAGCTGTTGAATGGTGTCGTTTTGCATGGCTCTCCTTTTGTGAACATTATATGCACACTAGGCAAACGATTTGGAATCGCGCGGGCTAGTGGCTGTGGTCGGAATCGCGCCTCTGCTATTGCGTCATTGCGAGCGCTTGCCGAAGCAAGCAAACGTCTCTGGACGCTCGACACGGTTGGTTGCCACGCTCGCACGTTGTTCGCCGCAATGACGTGTTCTTGTGTCATTGCGAGCGTGAGCGAAGCAATCAACGAGCAAAGAATCCCCATGATTCTAGCTTCGCACACGGTTGATTGCCACGAGGCTAACGCCTCTCGCAATGACAAATAGAGATGTTTCGCTTCGCTCAACATGACAGAATCCCCAGAAAAAGCGCGCGCAAAGCTATGGCGAAGCCACAGCACAGCGCCGCTTTGAAGATTGCAATCTTTGATTCTCCATTGCTCATGATTCT
>JAAVGZ010000008.1 GCA_014799985.1 Helicobacter sp. | reverse complement strand
TGCGAGTTCAGAATGACAAAGTGGAGATTCTTTAGTGATTCTTTGCCTTGTTCTTTTTTCAAGGGGGACAGGGGGCTTAATTGCGAAGCAGCCCCCTATCCCCCTTTGACCCCCAACCCCTGCACGCTTCTTAGAGGTTTGTGCTCCGCACGGACTATGTCGCACTCCACAGCGCATGCGTCAACGTTATGCCTACGGCTCGAACATTGCCGCTGTGCGCTGTGGTTGGGAGATTGGAATCTGTGAGCAATGGTAAATGAGAAAATTGCAGAATCCAAAGCGCGGCTGCGTGAGCTATGCTAGCTTGCGCGCACTTTTTCTTGTGGTTTTGTGCTTTGTTGCTGGGGATTCTGTGCCTGTTGATTGCTTCGCTTCGCTCGCAATGACGGAAAAATGGGGACGTGGTTTTAACCGCGGCAGAAATGGAGGTGCTGTTTTAGCCGCACATCATCATTAGAATCGCATGTCATGTGTGCGGCTAAGTCGCACCTCCGAGACGTTTCGCTTCGCTCAACATGACAAGATTCCATATGTCATTGCGAGCGTGGCAAGCAACAATGCATGGTAACCAACACGTTTGATTGCTTCGCTGACGCTCGCAATGACGATAGAACAGGAATGGGGGTTTCTTGCCCCTTGCTTGCCACGCTCGCCCGATGGGCTCGTTCGCAATGACGCCATAGAATCTTTGCCGCATCAGCATCGCACAAAACGCATGCTATTTCTTGTGCAACCCGTTAATATAGAATCGCACCGAGCCCGCGCCCTCTTTTTTCGCCCATTCGAGCGCGCTGCTGACAAACGCCCAATGGATATGCGCGAAAAACTTCTCGAGATACGCTGGGCGCGCGTTTTTGTTGTCGATATAATACGCATGCTCCCACACATCGACCACCAAAAGCGGAATCTTGCCGTCCGTAATCGGCGTTGCCGCGTTGCTCGTTTGGACAATCTCGAGCTTCTTGGTTGCGGGCACAAACACGAGCCAACACCAGCCCGAGCCAAAGAGCGTTGTTGCGGCATTGATGAACTTCTCCTTGAATCCGTCCATCGAGCCAAACTCGCTGTTGATGGCGTCTTTGAGCTCGTTGCTAGGCTCGCTTGGGCTTGGGCTGATGCAATCCCAATAGAAATCGTGATTGTATACTTGAGCAGAGTTGTTAAAAAGCCCACCGCTGCTTTTTGTGATGATGTCATAGAGTTCTTTGCCCTCAAACTCGCTACCTTTTATCAGATTGTTAAGGTTATTGATATACGTTTGGTGATGTTTGCCATAGTGGTATTCAAAAGTTTGTGGGCTAAGGAAGCCTGTCATAGAATCCGTGCCATAAGGCAATTTGCGAAGTTCAAACATTACGTTCTCCTTGTGATAAAATAAACCCGCATTCTAATCTTGTTTATTTAACATATAGTCAACAAATGATGATTCTAAGCTGCCCTAAAAGCAATGCGGGGTAGAATCGCGCAAAAACGAGGCTTGCCATGACTTTTCCCAATCGCCCAACACCGCCCTACACGCACCTGCACCTGCACACCGAATATTCCACGCTCGATGGCGCAAACAAGATGAAGCCGCTCACGAGCCGCGCCAAGCAGCTCGGATTCTCCGCCATTGGCATCACAGACCACGGGACGCTCGCCGGCGCGCTCGACTTCTACACGAACGCAAAGGCGCAGGGGCTTTTGCCCATCATTGGCATCGAAACATACATTCACAACGACAAGGACGTGCACGCCAAAGTGCCGCTGCATTTTCACCTCTGCCTGTTTGCCAAAGACGAGGAGGGCTACCGCAACCTAATGCGCCTAAGCTCGGAAGCATACATCAACGGATTCTACGGCAAGCCGCGCATCAACAAGGCATTGTTGCGGCAATATTGCAAGGGGCTCATGGCGTCCTCGGCGTGTTTGCAAGGCGAGATTGCGTGGAATCTCAATGTCGAGCAGAACAACACGCCCGAGCGGATTCAAAAATATGGCGGAATCAAGGCGGGCGGCTACGAGGCGGCGCTTGCGGCGCTGAATGAATACCGCGACATCTTTGGCGAGGATTTCTATATCGAGATTATGCGGCATGGAATCGCGGCGCAAAGGGCGATTGAGACGCCTCTGCTCGCGCTTGCCAAAGAGAGCGGGACGAAAATCATCGCGACAAACGACACGCACTATCTCTACAAAAATGACGCGACACCGCATGACGCGCTGATGTGTATCGCGACAAACCGCCTATTCAACGAGACTTCGCGGCTCAAGCACACGGTGTCCGAGTTTTACCTCAAGTCTGCCGAGCAGCTGCATGCGCTGTTTCTCGACATTCCCGAGGCGCTTGCCAACACGCAAGAGCTCGTGGGCAAATGCACGCTCGAGCTGCACTTGGGCAACCCCACGCCGCCGCATTTTCGCTTTGCGCATGAGTATGCCCAAAAAGAGGGGCTCGACATGGACGAGCATGACTATTTCGTGCATCGCTGCAAGATGGGGCTCGAGGAGCGCTTGCGCAGCATTGCGCCCGAGAAGCATGCGGAATATCGCGAGCGCTTGGAGCGCGAAATCGATGTGATTTCCAAGATGAAGT
The DNA here is from genome assembly GCA_014799985.1 of Helicobacter sp. Classification (GTDB taxonomy): domain Bacteria; phylum Campylobacterota; class Campylobacteria; order Campylobacterales; family Helicobacteraceae; genus NHYN01. The sequence goes on along the minus strand of JAAVGZ010000008.1, from coordinate 2,838 downwards.
TCGAGGGCTACATGCTCATCGTCTGGGACTTCGTGCGCGCGGCGAAGGAACGCGCGATTCCAACGGGTCCGGGCAGGGGCAGCGCGGCGGGCAGCCTTGTCGCGTTTGCGCTTGGAATCACGAACATCGACCCCATCGCGTATCATCTGCTGTTTGAGCGCTTCCTGAACCCCGAGCGCGTGAGCATGCCCGATATTGATATGGACTTCTGCCAAGCGCGGCGCGATGAAATCTTTGAATATGTCGTTGAAAAATATGGGCGCTACAATGTCGCGCAAGTCATCACGTTTAGCTCCCTGCTCGCCAAGGGCGTCTTGCGCGATGTCGCGCGGGTCATGGGCATGCCCTATGCCGAGGCGGATTCGATGGCAAAGCTCATTCCAAACGAGCTTGGAATCACGCTCAATGGCAAGGGAGTCGAGGGGCAAGACGGCTATGTCGCGGGCGCGTTTCAGAAAGAGCCCAAAATCAAGGAATTGATTGAGAGCAACGAGAAGGCGAAGCAGATTTGGGAGTTTGCGAGCCGCCTCGAGGGGCTCAAGCGCAACATCGGAATCCACGCCGCCGCTGTCGTCATCGATTCCGATAGCGAGCTNTGGAACAAGACGCCGCTATACAAGCCCAGCGGCGAGGACAAGATTGTTACGCAATACTCGATGAAATATCTCGANGANATNAACCTGATTAAGTTCGACTTCTTGGGGCTNAAGACNNTGACGCTGATTGACGCGGCGATTAAGCTCATCAAGAGCCGCTATGGAATCGNAATCGACCTCGACACNCTCGATGTGAATGAGAGCGCCGTCTATGAGCTGATTAGCAGCGGCGCGACTTTGGGGCTGTTCCAGATTGAATCGCAGGGAATGCAAAACCTCGCCAAGCGCCTGCGCCCCAACTGCTTCGAGGACATCATCGCGATGCTCGCGCTCTATCGCCCGGGACCNATGGAATCGGGCATGCTCGATGANTTCATCGACCGCAAGCACGGCAAAGCGCCGATTCACTANCCGTTTGACGCGCTTAGCGAGATTCTGCGCCCGACGTATGGAATCATCGTCTATCAGGAACAAGTCATGCAGATTGTGCAAACCATCGGCGGCTTNAGCCTCGGCAAGGCGGACTTGGTGCGCCGCGCGATGGGCAAGAAGATTAAAGAAGAAATGGACAAGCTCAAGAATGANTTTGTCGATGGCGCTGTGCGCAACGGNTTNGAGCAAAGGGCGAGCGAGGAGCTCTTCGACCTCATCGTGAAGTTNGCNGGGTATGGATTCAACAAGAGCCACAGCGCCGCGTATGCGATGATTACCTACCAAACGAGCTACCTCAAACANCANTANCCGCANGAGTTNATGGCGGCGCTCATGACATCNGAAGGCAACAACACCGAGCAAATCTCGAAATACATCGANGAGGCGCGGCACATGAACATTCGCGTNTTGCCGCCCGACATCAACCGCTCGGTGAATGAGTTTGGCGTGGCTGACGAGGGCGATGANAAGGTGATNCTNTTTGGGCTNGGCGCAATCAAGGGCATCGGCGCGGCGGCTGTGGGCGTGATTCTCGATGANCGNGCCAANGGNGNNTTNGAGAATCTCGANGACTTNGTCTCGCGCATTGANGCGCAAAAGGTCAACAAGAAGGCGTTCGAGAGNCTGATTAAGAGCGGCGCGATGACGCGCTTTGGGCATTCNNGGCGCACGCTTTTGCANAGCATNGAGGCAATCACCGANACCGCGCGCGAGATTCGCAGGGCGAAAGAAGACCAAAAGAGCTCGCTATTTTGCGATGATGACGAGTTTGTGAGCGTGAATCTGTCGCTTGAGGCGCTGCCCGAGTATGAGCCAAAAGAGCTGCTCGAGCTCGAAAAAGAAAGTCTCGGATTCTATGTCTCGGGGCATCCGCTCGATGATTTCAAGGCGGCGATGGAGAAGATTGCCTACACCAAGAGCAGCGAGCTCACGCAGATTGCGGAGGGCTCGACACTCTTGCTNGTNGGCAAGGTCGAGGACATCAAGATTCGCTTCAGCAAGCGCGGCGTGCGCTATGGCAATGTGTTTTTGTCCGACTTGCACGGCACAATCGAGCTCATGGCGTTTGATTCCACGCTCAAAGAGCTCGAGAGCTTTGGCGAGGAGCGGCTCNCGCATGAGCCTGTGTGCGTCAAATGCAAGCTCCAAGAGCAGGGCGAGCGGTTGCAGATTATGAAGGTTTTGGAGTTGCATGACGCGGTGAAGGANAAAAGCGAGATTCGCTATCTCGAGGAGGATTTCAACGAGAGCCTTGCGCCGCTGCTGCTCGTTCTCGAAAACATCGAGCCACACGAGGCGCTGCAAGCGTTGCAGACCATCGCGCAGAGCCAAGGCGGCAACCGCGAGCTATGGATTTTGTTGCGCAACGACACGCGCGAGATTATGATTCAGACGAAGATGTTTGTCTCNAGCAGTATNCAGACGCAGTTCCCGACATTGCATTGGCGGCANAAGAGNGCGATTGCGTAGGGGGGCTGTTTTGGGATTGTAGNGATTCTGGCTAGAGTCATTGCCTCGAATCGGAGGTGCGACTTNAGTCGCACTTGGTGTGCGATTCTNGTTTGAGTGCGGTTGAAACCGCACCTCCAAAGATTCCGCTTGTCATGTTGAGCGAAGCGAAACATCTCTAGCGTTTGGAATCGCATACGATTCTGGCTATTGTCATTGCGAGCGAATGTAACGAGCGTAGCAAGCAACAGGCAAGGAATCCCCCAACAAAAACGCAAATAATCCCCAATAAAAAGCGCGCGCAAGCTAGCGTAGCTCACGCAGCGCCGCTTTGGATTCTGTCTTACTAGCCAAGAAGAAG
>JAAVGZ010000050.1 GCA_014799985.1 Helicobacter sp. | reverse complement strand
CTGCACGCTTTTTAGAGGTTTGTGCTCCGCACGGACTATGTCATGCTCCACAGCGCTTCGTCTATGTTAATATGAGAACATAGACGTGCGCGCTGTGGNTGGGANNNTNNGANTNNATGAGCAATGGANAATCAAAGATNGNANTCTTCAAAGCGNNGCTGTGCTGTGGCTTCGCCATAGCTTTGCGCGCGCTTTTTNTGGGGATTCTTTGTTATGGGATTTCTTGCATGTTGATTAAAGCAATTTCAGAATCCAANCCTAAAACCTAAAGCGCCAAAACTGCCAAAACGAGCGCCTATCATGCTTGTGTGAGCGCGTCATCATAAAGCTTTGCTCATAGAACACGAACAGCGAAAAGACGATTCCAATCGCGAGCGCGAGCGTGATGAAGCTCGTGTTGAGCAGGTTTTTGACCATCGCGACCATGTATTGCATCGCAAGCGCAGAATCCTCGTTTTTGTAAAACGCCTCGAAGCTTAGAATCGTTTGGTAGGCAAAGAGACCGGGAATCATCGGAATGACGCTCGGCAGCGAGATGACCTCGGCAGGGACGCGCAANAGCCGCGCGCTCGCGAGCCCGCCAAAGCCAGCGAGGAACGCGACAAAGAATGTCGCGCTGACGATGTTGAGCGCGAAGGTGTCCATCAGAACACTACGCAGCCCAAACGCAAAGGCAGCCAAGACCATCGACACGAGCGCGGCTTTCAGCGGCGGTTGCGCCGTGTAGGCGAACGTGAGCGTTCCAAACGCAGCAAAGATTGAGACTTGCAATGACGCACAAATCGTTTCCAGCATTCCTAGCCCCCATTGATTTGCAAGTTAATAAACATTCCNGCGGCNATGCACACAATGAGAATCCCNGCATCGACCCCGCGCGCGATTCCTGTGAGGATATGCGAATCGAGAATGTCGAGTGTCGCGTTGATAATCGGAATCCCGGGCACGAGAAAGAGCACGGACGATGCGATGGCGATTTCGACCGTTTGCGATGGCAGCAGCGCGGCAAGGTATGTCGTGGCNCACGACACGACAAACGCGACAACGACAAACAAGAGCCGCGTGTCGATTCTGTGCAGCGCCTTGCGNACGATGAGCGCAAGGATTGTCGCGACAAAAACGGCGGCAAACGAGCCGATGTCGCCCCCGAAAATATGGCACAATGACGCGTTCGCAAGCGGGATAAAAAACAGCTCATGCCAGAATTTGCGCGGCTTTTGCTGNGTGATTTGTTGATANGCTTTAATCAGCTCTTCGACAGAAATGCGCTCGTCATANACGCGCCAACTCAACGCGCTAAGCTCGGAGATAATGCGGAAGTTGAGCGCGAGCTTCGCGCTNGTGAGGACGTATGTGCGCGCGTAGCGGTTGTCGTAGGTGTTGAGCGTCAGCGTGATGTGCTTGGTCAGAATCGAGAGATGNGTGTTGTAGCCATAGCTTTGGGCGATGCGCGTAACGCAGCGGATAATGCGGGTCGTGTATGCGCCGCAACGCAGCAGCGTTTGGGCGTATTGCAACAAAAAGTGCGTGAGCGTTTCGATGCGCCATTCTTCGTTGGAATCCTCGCTAGGCGATGCGGTGATTTTGGGCAGGACGCTCATGGCGCTTCCTTGCAAAAAAGCGTGCCGCGCGTGTGTGTTTTGCGCAGCAAAAAGTCGCGCGCCGCGCTCAAGTCGAATCCGTTGCAGAGGAACATCTGCCTGCCATGTTGCATGAGAAAATGCGCGGCTTGGAGCTTGGTAACGATTCCGCCTGTCGAAAACTCGGTGTGCGGCGTGGCGGAGGCATCGAGCTCGNTTGCGCTTAGGCTGTGCACAACCTTGCGCAAGGTCGCGTCTTTGTGCTTNTGTGGGTCTTTGGTGTAGTAGCCCTCGATGTCGCTAAGGATTATCAGCAAATCGCAATCGAAATAATGCGCGACATGCGCGGCGAGGCGGTCGTTGTCGCCAAAGACGATTTCGGTTGTCGCAACGGCATCGTTTTCGTTGATGATGGGCAAAATTTTGTTTTGCAGCAGCACCTCGAGCATGTTTTTCGCGTTCTCGGTCTGCTTGCGCGAATCGAAATTGTGCGCCGAGAGCAGAATCTGCGCCGATGTCGTGCCATATTTCGCGAGCGCTTGGCGATAGAGCCCAAGCAGCAGCGGCTGCCCAATCGCCGCNAGTGCTTGGCGATTGGCAAGCGTGGTTTTGGGCAGCGGGCAGGNGCAATGCCCTGTGGCAATCGCGGCTGAACTCACGACAATCACTTCGTGTTGCGCGAGCAGCTCGGAGAAAAACGCGCAGAGCATGTCGATTCTGTCGAGCGCCATGTCATGCGCGTTGCTAAGCAGCGCCGTGCCGACTTTGAACACAATGCGTTTCATTGTTTTAGGCAGCGCCCGAGCAAGAAGCGCAACGTCTCGGTGTTGTGGTGCGCAAGCGAGGAAATGGGCAGGACAAACGCGGGCGATTGCTGTTGTGGCGCTTGTTCCCAACGCTCTGGCGCGATGTAGCTAAGCGGCACGGAATCGAGCGGGTTTGGCGCGATTCCAAGCGATTGCAAGAAGTCNGCAAAAACATCGGCTTGCGCGCNCGATTCGAGCATGTCGGCGCGCGAGAGGACGATTCCGAAGGGCTTTTGCGCGAGTGAGGGCGAGAAATTTTGCAGTTCGTAGCGCAACGCGTGGAATTGCGCGCCAAGNTCGCCCGCGAAGTCGAGCACAAACAGCAAGAATCGCGTGCGCTCGATGTGCCGCAAAAACTCGAGCCCGAGCCCCTTGCCCTCGCTCGCGCCCTCGATGATGCCCGGAATGTCTGCCATCACAAACGAGTGGTAATCGCCGCAATCGACCACGCCAAGCGAGGGAATGAGCGTGGTGAAGGCATAGTTTGCAATCTTTGGGCGCGCGTTGGAGATGGTCGCAATCAATGTGCTTTTGCCGACATTGGGGAATCCGACAAGCCCGACATTTGCGATGAGCTTGAGCTCGAGAATGAGGCTCGCCTCGATTCCGGCGATTCCCTTTTGGGCATAAGTCGGCGCTTGGTTCGTGGCGTTTTTGAAATGCACATTGCCAAGCCCGCCCTTGCCGCCGCGCAAGAACAAGGTTTTGCCCACATCGCGCAAGTCGAGCAGCAGCTCCTCTGTGTTTTTGTCGCGTACCTCTGTGCCCGGCGGGACGATGAGCACGATGTCTTTGCCGTTCTTGCCCGTCTTGTTGCGCTTGCCGCCCGGGCTGCCGTTTTGCGCATAGTAGCGATTCTTGCCGCGAAAATGGCTCAAGGTGTCGCAATTTGGGCTGACCTCGAAATACACATTGCCGCCATTGCCGCCATCGCCGCCGTCAGGTCCCCCGGCAATCACGAATTTCTCGCGCAAGAAGCTCACAGCGCCCGCGCCGCCATTGCCCGATTTGACGACAACCTCGACCTTGTCAACGAACATGCGCTAGCCTCAAAACTTGCTCTTCGAGACAATCGCAAAGAGTCGATTGGCAATCTCGCTCACGGCGTTGGCGATTTCGTCTGTTTGTGTCGCAATCTGCGCGTTTTTGGCGGCTAAGTCGTTAATCGAATTAATCGCCGTATGGACATTTTGAATGCCGTCTGTTTGGTGCTGGATTTGCGAGCCCATCTCGTTGATGCTCTGCGCGAGGCAGTTCATCGTGCTTTCGATGTCTGTTAGGCTCTTGCTCGTGCGTTCGGCGAGCTTGCGCACCTCGTCAGCCACGACAGCGAATCCGCGCCCATGCTCGCCCGCGCGCGCCGCCTCAATCGCGGCGTTGAGCGCGAGGAGGTTCGTTTGCGCGGCGATGTCGTCAATGATTGTAATCACGCTCTTGATGTCCTCGCTTTGGCGCAGCATGTCTTGCGCTCTGTCGTTGATTTGGTTCGTGAGCTCGGCGATGTTGTCAATCGTTTGCGTGCTGTCGCCCAGCTCTTTGTATTGGTCGTTGGTGGCTTGGTTCAGCGCCATCACATTTTCTTTGAGAATCCGCGTTTTTGCGTCAAGCGTTTTCGATGCGTCTGTGTTGTCGCTCAACATCTGCGAGACTTCGGAGCTGATTTGGTTTAGCGATTCTTGCAACATCGAATCGGCATGCTCAAAGCGCGGGCGAAAGTCGACCTTTGCGAAGCTTTGCATGACTTCATTGAGCTGATTAATGTCTTTGCCCAGCTTGCCTTGCAACACCTCGATTGTCTCGTTCAAAAGCTCATAGAGCCGCATGAGCAGGGGGTTTGCGGGCGGCGTCTGAATCGTTTTGTCCAGATGACCATTTTTAATCGAATCGACAATCAGCAATGTTTCCTCGACACATTTGTTGTCCTGCTCGCGGTGGGCGATGATGTGCCCCGTGTTGTTGCTAATCAGCCGCGCCATGCTGCCAAGCTCGTCTTTTTGCGCCTTGATTTCGAGCTCATGCGGGGGTTTGTCGGTTTCGTGTTGCAAGAACGCGAAGAAGTTGCTAAGGTTGTTTTTGATGAGTGTGATGGGCTTGAGCATGTAGCCGATGTAGAAATAGAGCACGATAACATTCAGGGCGATAAAGAAAAGCCCCAGCCCAAGCGCGATATAAAGCGAGCGATTTGTGCGCGCGTAATAGGTCGATTCGGGGAGGGAAATGCACATCGTCCAGCGCAGCGTGGGCGCGACTTTGCATGTCGCCTTGTAGGCTTCGCCGCGCGTGTTGACATAGTCGATGTTGCCCGTCTCGCCCGTTGTCTCGCGCTCCTTGAGCACCTTTGTCAGAAACTCGGCGGATTTGTTGTGCTTCATCAGAAGGCTCTCGATGTCGTGGATAATCATCTTGTCGTTGTTGTCATAGACAAACGCGCGCGCGCCATCGGCAATCTTGAGCCCTAGCACCATTTTTTCGAAGTCTTTGAGCGTGATGAAAGCCGCCACAGCGCCATAGAAATTGGGATTTTTGAGTGGCGCATAGAACGCCACAACACGGTCGCCCCCGCTCGCGGCGATGTAGGGGTCGTTCGTGCCCGACTTCTGCGCGGCTTTGGCGTCTGTGTACCAGCTGCGCGTGCGTGGGTCATAGCCCGTCTCGGGGCTTGCGTGGTTGCCGTTGCTGCGCAACATCGTCCCGCTTTGCTCATAGCCCGCAAAGACGAGCCCGAAGCCATTTTGCTCTTTGGTTTGCAAGAGTATTTTTTCAATCTCGGCGACATTGCTCTCGGGGATTGTGCTAAGCTTTTGGGCGAGCATTTCTATCGCGAGGAGCTTGTCTTGCGCGATTTGTTCCAAGAAGATAATCCCATTATCGATGGCGAGGTTTTCGATTTTGTCAATCAGCGCGAGCGAGTTGTGCTTGTTGTCAAAATAGCCAAAGATAGCGAGCAGCATAAAGCCCACAGCGATGAATGGGAGAATGGTAAAGCTGATTTTCTGACTTAAATGCATGGGAACTCCTTTAGCCTAAAACAGCAGATTGATTTTGTCGATGAAGTCGAGCGGGTCGACTTGCGCGCCATTGACGAGAAATCCAAAATGCAGGTGTGGTCCGCTCACGCGCCCGCTGTTGCCGCTTAGCGCGATGAGGTCGCCCTTTTTGACAGCATCGCCCACGCTCACCTTGAGCTCGCTACAATGGTAATACATGCTGAAAATGCCCTGCCCGTGGTCGATGACAACGCTGCCACCAGCGAGGAATCTGTCTTTGGCAATCACGACAACGCCATCGTTGCTCGCAGCAATCGGCGTGCCGATGTTTGCGCGAAAGTCTGTGCCGCTGTGGTAGCTCGCAATCTCGCCGTTGAAGATGCGCGCCGAGCCATAGGGGCTTGTGATGGCGCTGTTTAGCGGCAGGGCAAAGGGCGAATCCCAATAGCGCTTGGGCGTGTAGCGGCTGTAAATCTGCTGCGCCTCTTTGCGCTCGCGCTCGATGCGCTGCTGATTCTGCTTGTTGGGCTTCGCGTGGCTGGGCGCGACATTGATTGTCTCTTTGCGATAATCGCCCTCGAGCACGCGAACGCGCATCGTTTTGCTCGCCTGAAAAATCTGGGGCTTTTCGCGGTAGGGGATTGTGAGAATGGCGATTTTTTGCGCTGGGTCGGTTGGGTGCGCCACCCATGCAATCTTGCGCTTGCCAAGCGTCAGTGGAGCGGGATTCTGCTCGTTGGTCGTGGCGATGTAGGTTGTGCCCTTTGCCACGGCGATTTCGCCCACATCGTCTGCATGAGCAACGCGCGAATCGCCTGCGACATCGCCCAAATCGCCCGCTAGCAAAAGCCCCAACGGTGCGAAGAATAGCGCAAAGACGAGCATGGTGGCACAGCGAATCATAATCCCTCCAATATTGCTGGCATTATAGCACAAAATATGGAATCTTACGCGTTGTGTTGAGCGCGCGTGGATTCTCATGATTGTGCGGCATGTAGGCTTGGTGTGCTTGCAATGAGGCGATGTGTGCGACTGAATCTAGCCTCCATTTTCCTCCCTGTGCTCTGGGGGCAGGGGGTGGGTCATTGCGAGCGTGAGCGTTGCAATCTAACGGCATGGAATTTTTCATGATTCTAGGATTCCTTGCTCGTTGCTTGCCACGCTCGCCCAATGGGCTTGCTCGCATAGAGATGTTTCGCTTACGCTCAACATGACAATAGAAAATTTTGCATGCTATTTTTTGTCATTGCGAGCGTAAGCGAAGCAATCAACGAACAAAGAATCCCCAACAAAAACGCAAACAATCCCCAATAAAAAGCGCGCGCAAGCTAGCGT
>JAAVGZ010000049.1 GCA_014799985.1 Helicobacter sp. | reverse complement strand
GCGCCCTTTTTGAGCCCCAATGCGCGGGCGTTGAGCATTAAGTCTCGGGGTACGGACAAAAGCGCTTCTTTTGTCGTGGCAATTAATGTGGGCAAGACGAGCAGGGCAAGACAGAGGGCGGCGAGCAATAGACAACTATTTGCCTGTGGCATCAAATGATTCTTGAGCCACAGAATGCTCAAAAAGCCAAATAGCCCCATAATCACAGACGGAATCCCGGCTAAAATGTCGACCATTGTGTTTAAGAGCCATTTTTGAAAAGGCGTTGCATAGAAGCTAAGATAGATTCCGCAGCCGATTCCGGGTGCGATTGCGAGCAAAAGGCTTAGAATCACAAGCCAAAGAGTGCCGATGAGCGCGGGGAAGATTCCATTAAAAACCGCGTTTTGTCCCAAGATTGCCGATAGTGGCGAGACATTGCCAAAGAATAAATGCGCGTCCAGCACGGCAAAGCCACGCCAAAGCACCCAAAGGAGCAGGCATAACACGATAGAGCTCGCACAAATCGCGCCAAGAGTACTTAGGATATAGAGAATGTTTGCGACTTTGCGTTTCATCATAGAATCCTAAGTGGTTTTGGAATCTCTATGTAGGATTCCGCGTGCAAAAAACGCCAAAAGCGCATTGACGACAATCAGCAAAAAGCCCGAGACAAAGAGGGCATTGTATGCCTCACCAATCGATTCGTTGGCGGTGATGAGGGCGATGTGCGCGCTAAGAACGCGCAGCGGGTCGAGCGGTGATGTGGCGAGAATGAGCGCGTTAGATGAGAGCATGAGCGCAATCATCGTGTCGCCAAATGCCCTGCCAAAGCCGAGCAAGAATGCGCCAATCAGCACGCTCTTGCCCTGTGGAATCACGACAAAGAGCATCGTTTCAAAATCGCGCATGCCGAGTGCACGTGCCGGCAGGTGTTGGTTGTTAAATGGTTTCCTAAGTCCCGATTCTAAAAGCAAGACCATTGTAGGCAGCACAACGAAGCTCAAAACGCAGATGCAAGCCAAGAGGTTGCGCCCGCTTCCTCCGAAAGCCTCTCGCAAAAATGGCACGAGCAAAAACAGCGCGCCAAACGCATAGAGAACCGTTGGAATCGAGCCCATAAAACGCACAAGAAAACCTAAATGGGCTTGAAAAATCTTGCCCATTTTGGTTTTTGTCGGCATAATGAGCCAACATGTGATTCCTAATGCTAATGGAAATGCGACAAGCAACGTGCTAAAGCTTAGAATGAGCGCATTCACAAGCATTGTGAGAATGCCAAATGCATGCGCTTTTGGATTCCAATTAAAATGCAAAGTCAGACTTGGATTGGACGCAAGAGTCTGCAATCCAAATCCGCCAATCACAATAAAAAGCAGGCAAATGCCGCTGCATGCTACGATGGTCGCAAATGTTGCGACAAGCTTCATTTTGGCAGCGGAATATAGCCCGATTGCTCGATGAATTTCGCGCCGTCTTGTGAATAGATGTAGTCGATAAACAGCTTCGTGAGCCCCTGTGGCTCGCCCTTTGTGTTCATATACAAAAGCCTGCTGATTTGATACGTGCCCTCTTTTGTGTGTTCTTGCGTGGGCGCAACGTCTTCAAACGCGACTCCCTTAATACTGTCGTCCAAGTGCCCGATTCCGACATAACCAATCGCGTTTTTGTCCTGCGAAATCGCGATTTTCATCGCGCCATTCGAGCTTACGACATTCGCTGCCTGCGGAATCTCTGTGCCCTTCTCAAGCCCCTTAGACTCGAACGTGTCGCGCGTGCCGCTGCCGTCTTCGCGCACATAGAGGTTGATTGCGCCGCTAGCGCCTCCGAGCTCGCTCCAATCGCTGATTGCGCCGCTAAAGATTTGGCTTGCCTGCTCTTTGGTGAGGTTTGCAAGCGGGTTTTCCTTGTGCACGGCAATCGCGACACCATCAACGGCGAATGGGAACGAGACCAAGCCGTATTTCTCGATTTCTTGTTCCTTGAGCGCGCGCCCTGTGTTGCCGATGTCTGCCAAGCCCTCGCCGACTTTGGTGATTCCGGCGCCTGTGCCGCCGCCCGTGATGCTAATCGTGATGTTCGCGTTTGCGGCGTTAATCGCCTCGGCGGCTTTTTTCATCACCGGAATGTGTGCCGTGCCGCCGGCGATGTCAATCTTGCCACTTTGGTTGGCAAAAGCTGCCACATCGCCGCTTAGAGGCGGCGGGGTGGCTTTCGATTCTGCTTTGGCAGAATCAGAGGGGGACTCACAAGCGGTCAATGCGAATGTGAGCAACAAAACTGAAGCAAGGAGTCGTGAGACTTTGAGCATTTTCGTTCCTTTTGTGAAGTTGAATAACGCGATTATAACAAAAAATCGCGAAATAATTAACAAAAATACATTATAATGAGAGGCAAAAATGAATGTGAAAGGCAGCGATGATTCAAACATCTAAGCAGGCGAAACTTCCCACGCGGTGGGGGACATTTCTTATCCAAGTTTTCAAAGAAAACAATAAAGAACATTTTGTGATTTTTAGCGACCCATTGCCCAAAACGCCGCTTGTGCGGATTCATTCTGAATGCCTGACGGGCGATGTGTTCGCGTCATTGAAATGCGATTGTGGCAATGAGCTTGCGCTTGCTATGGAAAAAATCGCGCTTGAAGGCGGAATGTTGATTTATCTGCGCCAAGAAGGGCGCGGAATCGGGCTTTTGAACAAAATCAATGCCTATGCGCTGCAAGATTTGGGGCGCGACACGGTCGAGGCGAATCTCGAGCTTGGATTCAAAGAGGACGAACGCGATTATGCCATTTTGGGCGCGATTTTCGAGAGTTTTGGGCTGCATTCCGTGCGACTGCTCACGAACAATCCGCGCAAAATCGCCGCGATTGCGCCGTATGTCGATGTGAGCGAACGTGTCGAGATTCTCACGCCCGTCAATGCCCACAATGCGCACTATCTGCAAGTCAAAAAAGAAAAGCTCGGGCATATCCTATGAACACAATGCACCCGATAGGCTTCGATGACGCTTGCGCGCTCGTGGCGCGGTCTTTGTGCGCGCCGCTTGGCAAAGAGCATGTCTTTTTGCATGACGCGCACAACCGCGTGCTTGCCGAGGACATTTTCGCGACAGAATCCATGCCAAACGAGCCGCGCGCGATGATGGACGGGTATTTGTTGCCCGCGAGTCTTGTCGCAGAAAGTCGCGCGAGCGCGGATTCTGTTCTGTCTTTTGCGCTAGCCCCCGCCCCGTTGCGCGCCGCGCAAACACAGATTCCGCTCGAAAATGCGCAGGCGCACAAAATCTTCACGGGCGCGCCGATTCCAGCGGGCGATTTTGTCATGCTCTTGCTCGAGGATTGCGAGGAACGCGAGGGCATGCTCCGCGTGCCACGTGCCGTGCTTTGCGCAGCGAAAAAGGGGCAATATGTCCGCGAGAAGGGCGAGAACTACAACGAGGGCGACAAGCTCCTTGCGCGCGGAATCACGCTCGGCGCGGCAGAAATCGGGCTCTTGGCGAGCCTCAACCATGTCTTTGTCCCTGTGTTTGTGCAGCCCAAAGTCGCGATTCTGTGCGGCGGAGACGAGCTTGTCGATTTGGGCGAAGCGCCTAAGGGCGCGCACTATGTCCGCTCAATCAACAACCATTTCCTTGCGATGCTCGTGCGCGAGGCGGGCGGGATTCCGCTGCTTTTCCCGCTTTTGCGCGACAAACAAGAATCGGTGATGGCGGCGTTTTTTGCGGCGCTGCAATCTGCCGACATGATTCTCTTCAGCGGCGGCATGAGCGTTGGCGACTTCGACTTCGTGCCGCATGTGCTCACGCAAGAATCCGATTCCTTGCTGTTTTATGGCGTGCGCGTCAAGCCGGGCAAGCCCGCCGCCGTTGCGTTCAAAAACGGCGTGCCGCTTTGCGGGCTTGGTGGATTCCCAAACTCGAGCTTCATCGGCTTTCATTTCTTCGCGCGTCCGCTGCTCGCCTCGCTTTGCGGCGCGCGATTCTCGCCGCTGCAACTCCGCGCCACGCTCACCGAGGAGCTGCACAAAAACGAGAGCCGCACCGAGTGGCGCTCGTGTGCGCTGTGGGCAGAGGGCGAGCGGCTCTATGTCGGGCTTGGCAATCGGGGCAAAATCCATTCCGCAGCCATCAACCACCTTTGTGGGCATAGCGGCTTCGTGCGAATCGATGAACAGACGACAATCTTGCACAAAGATTCTAGCGTTACAGCCCTGATTCCCACATTTTCAAAAATAGGCAGGCAAGCAAATGAATGTTAAAGTCGAATTTCTAGGACCGCTGGCGCGTGAGCCGTGGCATGTGAATGTGGACAATCTCAAAGAATTGCGGTATGTGTTGCGGCGCGATGACGAGCTGCTCTCGTGGCTCGATGAATGCGCGATTGTCATCAACGATGAGGTCATCACGAGCCTCGACTATCCGCTTGTCGAGGGCGATGTCGTGATGCTGTTGCCGCCCGTGTGTGGAGGCTAGAATGCTCGAGGGAATCAAACTAGGCGCAAACGACATCGTGCTGCTCGAGGCGAGCGCGAGCGAACTCTTGGTGATGGACGGCAATCTGCCGCTAAAGACGCTCTATGCGCGCTACAATCGCCTCGCAAAGGCGCACAATAAGGGCGCTGTTACGCATTTCACGGGCTTTGTGCGCCAAGAAGGCGCGATGAGCAAAACCGATGGCTTGGTGTTCGAGCTCTACGAGCCGCTGCTCGTGCAATGGTTTGCGGCGCACAAAGAGCGGCTCGAGGGCATGGGCGTGTTTGTGTGCATGGCGCACTCGCGCGGCTTTGTGCCTGTGGGCAAAAGCAGCTTTAGCGTGTGTCTCATCGCCAAGCAGCGCGCGAGCGTGCTCGGTGAGCTCGCGAACTTTGTCGAGGATTTCAAGCAAAACGCGCCGATTTGGAAATACGATTTGATTGCGGGCGAGCGACTTTTTGAGCGCAAGCGCGCGAAGCCCCTGCATGGCAGCGGACTCTTTGGCGACAACGCGCCAAGCGCCAAGCCCCATGACGAATCGGCGGAGGGATAATGCGCAACCTCGTCTATGGCTTTAGCGGCAAAAGCAATAGTGGCAAAACCACGCTCATCGTGCGGCTCGTGCGCGCCGTTGGCGGGCGCGTTGTGGTGTTTAAGCACGACCCGAAGGGCAAGGCGCAAATCGATTGCGAGGGCAAGGACAGCGATTTGTTTTTTCGCGCAGGCGCTGATGTCGCGCTGCTCTCGCCCAAAGAGACGACATTGCGCCTGCATGGGCAGCATGANTTCGCGCGCGTGCTCGAATCCGTTGGCGAATGCGACTATCTCTTTGTCGAGGGGCTCAAGCATTTGCCCATTCCCAAGCTCGCCGTGATGCGCGGGCAGCTTGAGCCCGACTATCTCGGCTTTGTCGATGCGATTGCCGTGAGCGATGATGTCGATTGTCGCGGTGTCGGTGTCGCCGTTTTGCCGCTCGACAATCTCGAGGCGATTCTCGCGCACATCGACACGCATGCGCTCCGCAAAGAATCGCTCTTGCAGAGGCTAAAGGAGGCAGAATGCTAAAGATTGGGATTTTGACATCATCAGACAGGGCGAGCAAGGGCGAATACGAGGACATTTCGGGACCAGCAATCGAATCCACATTGCNCGAGTTTATCGCGAGCGATNTGCAGTTTGTCTATCGCCTATGCGCCGATGAGATTCCGCANATCACCGCAGCGCTCTGCGAGCTGTGCGACACTCTTGGCTGCTGCTTGGTCGTTACGACAGGGGGCACGGGACCCGCGCCGCGCGATGTCATGCCCGAAGCNATGGAGCAGGTCTGCCACAAAATGTTGCCCGGCTTTGGCGAGCTCATGCGCAACGTGAGCCTGCGCTCCGTGCCAACGGCGATTCTCTCGCGCCAAAGCGCCGGCGTGCGCGGCAAGAGCCTGATTGTGAATCTNCCCGGCAAGCCCGCCGCAATCCGCGAGTGCCTCACGGCGATTTTCCCCGCGATTCCGTATTGTGTCGATTTGATTGGCGGGGATTATATCGTGGCAAACGACAACGTGATTCGCGCGTTTCGCCCCGCGCAAAAAGCGGNGCAAAAGCCCCAGCCGCCCCAAGCCGCGCCCGCTCCGTGCGCGTTGAGNCATTTGGATTCAAAGCAGAATCCGCACATGNTCGATGTGGGCGACAAAGACACGACAGAGCGTGTCGCGCGCGCATGTGGCAAGATTAGCGTCAATCGCGAGGCTTTCGCGAGCGTGCAAGACGCGACAAACAAGAAGGGTNCCGTGNTGCAAACNGCGATTATCGCCGCAATCATGGGCGCGAAAAAGACNAGCGAGNTGATTCCGCTTTGCCACCCGCTTGCNCCCAGCGCGATTNCNTGCGAGATTGAGGAGCTGCCCGAAGAATCCGCGTTCGTGCTGCATGTGAGCGTGAAGATTGCGAGCAAAACGGGCGTGGAAATGGAGGCGCTCANGGGCGTGAGCATCGGCTTGCTCACGATGTATGACATGCTGAAGGCGCTCGATAAGCGCATGGTGATTGGCGAGATTCGCCTGCTGCACAAAAGCGGCGGCAAAAGCGGGCAGTTTGACGCATAGGAGCGGCAATGGGGTTTATGGAGATTCTGCTGATTGCTGTGGTTGCCATTGTCGCGCTTGGTCCCGAGAAGCTGCCACAGGCGATGATTGACGCGGCGAAGTTTATCCGCGCGTTCAAAAAGACGATTGATGACGCGAAGCAAAGCATTACGAAAGAAATGCANCTGCATGAGCTCAAAGACGGCGTGTTGTCGCTCAAAAACGAAGTCCATGCCGTGAATGAGAACATNAGGGAGGTTACGCAAATCAACCTCGACAAGCTCGCCGATTTGGAGCTTGACGATGACGACAACAAGGGCGCGACAGAGCCTGCCGCGCCTGCCGCAAAGCCCCAAACGCCGCAGCCCCAAAGCCCNAGCGNGCAGCCCAAAGCCNCGATTGCGCCTATTGTCAAGACGCAGCAGGTTGCGGTGGGGGACGCGCCACAGAGTGTCGGCTTTGGNGCGTTCAAGAATCCGAGCGGCGAAACGCGAGACAAGGACGGCGGCNATGTTTGAAGACCTCAAGCCCCATATCGAGGAGCTGCGCAAACGTTTGATTATCATGCTGCTCACGATGCTCATCGCGTTCCTCGTTTGCTTTGCGTATTGGGAGGTTCTTTTGGGCGTGATGATTGCGCCGCTCGAGGAGGCGCTCAAGCAAGTCCCCGATGGCGGCAGCGTGATTTTCACCGACCTCACCGAGCCGCTCTTCACGGCGATTAAGGTCTCGTTCTTTGCCGCGTTCATCTTTTCTCTGCCGATTATCTTTTGGCAGATGTGGCTCTTCATCGCCCCGGGGCTGTATCAGCACGAAAAAAAGCTCGTGATTCCGTTCGTGTTTTTCGCCTCGACAATGTTTGTCGCAGGCGCTGCGTTCGCGTATTTCATCGTGTTTCCGCTCGGGTTTTATTATCTGATTCAATTCGGCAGCACGCTCTACCAAGCGCTGCCCAAAATCGGCGAGTACATCGGCTTTTTCACGAAGCTCATGCTCGCGTTTGGCATCACCTTCGAGCTGCCTGTCGTTACCTTTTTCCTCGCCAAAATGGGGCTCGTAACCGACCAATCGCTCAAAAGCTTCTTTCGCTATGCGATTGTCATCATCTTCACGCTCGCCGCAATCCTCACGCCGCCCGATGTCTTGTCGCAAATCCTCATGGCATTGCCGCTCATTTTGCTGTATGGCGTCTCGATTCTCATCGCAAAGGTCGTCAATCCCGCGCAAAAAGAGGACGATTCCGAGCAGATTGTGGAAACCGATTCCAAAACCGATGAATGAGCTGTCCCTACAAAGCTATGATTATGATTTGCCGCATGCGCAAATCGCCACAGAGCCGCTAGAGCGCCGCGAGGACGCGAGGCTGCTCGTGTATTATCCGCGCACAAAAAATATCGAGCACCACACATTTGACGCGTTCGAATCCCTCGTTCCGCGCAGCCATGCGCTCGTGATTAACGACACAAAGGTGCTCAAAGCCCGATTCTTTGCGCAAAAGGACAACGGCAAGAGCGTGGAATTTTTATACCATCATCATCTGGACACAACGCATTTTCTCGCCCAGATTCGCGGCAGGGTGCGCGAAGGGCAGCGCTTTTGGCTAGGCGACAAGCTGTGTCTTGTTGTTGCAAAAAAGCTCGACAATGGCTTGCGGAATCTCGTTTGCCTTGACGATTCCGCCCCTCTCGAGAAGCCCGCGTTTTTGGAGTGGCTGCAGGCGCATGGGCAAATGCCGATTCCGCCCTATCTCGGCAGGCGCGCGCATGAGGGCGAGGAGCGCGACTATCAGAATCCGTTCGCGCAACATCTCGGCGCAATCGCCGCGCCCACCGCGTCCTTGCATTTCTCGCCGCAGGCGCTCGAGAGGCTCAAGCAGCGCTATCGCATCGCCCCAATCACCCTGCACATCGGCGCGGGGACATTCCAGCCCGTGAGCGCGGAGAATATCCTCGAGCATGCCATGCACAGCGAGGAGTTTTGCGTCCCAAAAGAGAGCGCGCAGCTGCTCGAGAGCGACACGCCGCTGCTCGCAATCGGCACGACCGCGATGCGCACCATCGAGGAATACGCCCGCAGCAGGCGGCGCAGCGGCGCTTGCACGCTCTTCTTGCACCCGCAAAATCGCCCCAAGCGCGCGCATGCGCTGCTCACAAACTTCCACCTGCCCAAAAGCTCGCTGCTCATGCTCGTTGCCTCGATGATTGGCTTAGGCGAAACGCACAGAATCTATGGCGAGGCGATTGCGCGCGGCTACCGATTCTATTCGTATGGCGATGCGATGCTGATTGCCGATTGGGACGCGCAATGAGCGGCTTTGCGAGCTTTGGACGCGCCATGCATGGCTTTGGAATCGCATGCGATTCCGCAGCGCTCGAGCGCCTCGCCATCTTCGAGCGCGCCTTTTTCGCGTGGAACGCAACGCACAACATCAGCGCCGTGCGCGATTCGCACACATTCGAGCGCTATTGTGTCGATTGCGCCTATCCGCTTTGCTTCGTGCGCCCGTTTGCGAGCCTGCTCGATGTCGGCAGCGGGGGCGGATTCCCCGCGCTCGTCTTGGGCGCGCTCGTGCCTAGTGCGCGGCTATGCTTGGTCGAGCCAAACAAGAAAAAGGCGGCGTTCTTGCTCGTTGCTGCGCAACAAATGGGGCTTTCTTGCACGATTTTGCGCGATAGAATCGAGAATGTGCAAGCCCAGAGCGCCGAGCTGTTGTGCTCGCGCGCGCTGTGTGCGCCCGAAATATTTTTGCCGCTCGTGGCGCATATTTGCACGCGCGCGATTCTGCTCTACACGGGCAGCCAAAGGCTCGAAAACGCCGCCGCAATGGGCTTTGCGCATGCGCGTTATGAAAAAATCCATTATCTCTACAAGGAGTTGTGATGTTCCGTTTGTTTCTCGTTGGAATCGTCCTTGCTGTCGTCTATTTTTTTGTGCGCAAGATAATGCAAAAGGCGCAGAATCCCATGCCGCAAATCGATAGCGATGAGATGTTTGAGTGCGATGTGTGCGGGACGTATGTGAGCGAACGCGAGATGATTACCACGCGCGGCAAGCATTATTGCTCGCAAGAGTGCCTGAAGGCTGGGCGATGAAGCTGCTTGGCTACCCACAGCTTGGCGCGGAGCGTTTCGCGTGCGTGCGCGATGAGGGCGAGCTAGAGGGCAAAAGCGGGCAGATTCTGTGTTTTGAGCGCTCAAGCGAGGCGCTGCTTTTGCGTTGTGTCAAAGCGGGACTGCAAACGGCGCTGTGGGTGCATGGCGCTTGCGATGTGCTGTGGGGCATGAACTATGGCGTGTCGTATTTGCTCGCGCCGCTTGGCGAGAGCGAGCNGAATCTCGCGGAGTGGCAGCGCATCGTGCAGGATTATTTGAGCGACTGCCTGCTTGTGCGCGTGATTGAGGGCAAAGACGAGGAGTTGCTCGATTCTGNGCGGCTTCGAATNGATGCGGTTGTGCGCNNGGNCGCGATTTCTGGCGCTTGCGAGCACTCGCAATGACGAGATGTTTCGCTTCGCTCAACATGACAGAATCCCCAGAAAAAGCGCGCGCAAAGCTATGGCGAAGCCATAGCGCAGCCGCGCTTTGGATTCTACAATTTTTGATTCTCCATTGCTCATAGATTCTAATATTCCCAGCCACAGCGCACAGCGGCAATGTTCGAGCCGTAGGCGTAACGTTGACGCATGCGCTGTGGACTATTGACATATGCAAGTGCAACGCACAATTAAAAGGCGTGAGGGGGTTTGGGGGATTGTTAAGCAGCGTTTGGCGCAAAGCGACAAACGGATAGCAAATG
Organism: Helicobacter sp.; assembly: GCA_014799985.1. Lineage (GTDB taxonomy): Bacteria > Campylobacterota > Campylobacteria > Campylobacterales > Helicobacteraceae > NHYN01. Next base: position 33 of record JAAVGZ010000049.1, on the reverse strand, counting down.
CAAGGCATTTGCGATTCAAAGATGTAATAGGGG